>CALHQJ010000075.1 GCA_938036545.1 uncultured Clostridium sp.
TACGGAAGAACCTATACCTATGGTGAATACTGAGAACAATACCCAATAAAGATTCTGGACAGCCAGCTCATACTTCCAAAGAGAAAGGAGACCAGGTTAAAATCGAAAAAACCAATTAATCCCCAATTTACTGCCCCTATAATTCCAATTGTCAGTGCCGTATAATCCAACGCTTTATTACCCATTTTATTTCCTCCATTTCTGGTCATACTATGGATAATGTGCGCTGGATCACTGTTTTTATACGTGTTTTTCTTCCAGTTGTTTTAAAATTTCTGCTTCCCTGTCATCAAAAAGCAGCCGCTTATTGTATTCATAATACCGTTGGCATTGATATTCCTGCAGGAAAGAAACCGAGTAATATCGGGAATTTAACTCTGTAACAAACATCACCATTTCCTGGCTGTCTCCAAAAGCGGCTTCCATAAAATCAAAGGCGTGTTCCAGCATGGAGCCTCCCTGCTCCACCATAGCTTCATAGTCGTCGCTCTTCTCGCCAAACCAGATGCGAAGCTGATTCCAGATTTCCCCGGCATCCTTCTTTCCCATACCCTTTATTGCCTGACTCCACTCTTCCAGCATGGATAATACCTGACGGTAACGGCGATCCTCCCGCAATGTCAGCAGTTCTGCCCGTTTCTTCTCCTCATATTCAGATACAAACTCCAATACAGCCTGATCCAGGGAGGTTTCTCCTGATAATTCCTGAAATCTCCGAAGGCGCTTCATCAACAGTTCCATCTGATCAGACCGTTCTTTACAGGCAGCAAATTGGCCGGAAAGTTTTGCCAAAAGCAGGCCAACCAGACTCAGCCGTTCATCAAAAGAGGCTCTCGCCGCCTGATCACACACCTGCTCCCGAATCACTCCAGACAGGATTTCCTCTACCTGATACCGGCTCTGGTATTTGTCATACAGTTCCAGATAGTTGGTAAAATCTTTTGCAATTTTAGGATGCTGAAGATACTGCCCCACTACTTCCCGATCCGCCTTTTTCCCTAATTTTTCATACACCAGAAGCAATTCTGACAAGTCTTCCCATCCTCTTGGCGTGGCAAACAGTTTGCCGTCTACTGTAGTTTCTATCTGACAAAGATTCTGCGGCTTAATACTTAAATAAGACTGAATGGCTGGGTGGATATTTTCCCTGGAAGCATACTCCTTCCAGACTTCATAATCTGGTTCTACATTAATTTTTTTAATTCGATCCAATGTTACCACATCAAATTCCCGCACCGACTTATTATATTCCGGAGGATTTCCGGCTGCTGCAATGATCCAGCCGTCTGGTATTTTATGGCTGCCAAAGGTTTTACACTGTAAAAACTGAAGCATAGCCGGCGCCAGCGTCTCTGAAACACAGTTAATTTCATCAATAAATAAAATACCTTCTGACAATCCGGTTTCCTCCATCTTGTCATAAACAGAAGCCACAATCTCACTCATGGTATATTCTGTAACAGTGTATTCTTTTCCGCCAAACTGCTTTTTCTCGATAAAAGGCAGTCCCACTGCGCTCTGCCTCGTATGATGGGTAATGGTATAGGCTACCAGGCCAATTCCGCATTCTTTTGCCGTCTGCTCCATAATCTGTGTTTTTCCCACTCCTGGCGGCCCCATCAGCAGAATAGGACGCTGTCTGATAGATGGGATCACGTATTCTCCCATTTCGTCTTTCATCAGATATGCTTCTATGGTATCTTTTATTTCCTGTTTTGCCCGTTTAATATTCATGGTTGCTTCCTCCTGGTTCTTCTGCTGTCAAATCTTCCGGCGATAAAATCAGCTTCATGGCCCAGGCCGGAACGTCAATATCGCTGTAATTTTCTTTAATAAACACAAATGCCGTATCATAGGGCGGACTTTCTACCGGAAAAATACCTTTTCCATCTGTAAAATAAATCAGTCCCCTCAGCTTATGAAACTGCCTTTTTGCAGTAAGGATACGGATATATTCAAACACTGGCCTGAAATCCGTCCCTCCCTGTCCCTGAATCGTAAAATTCTCCATATATTCTTTCATTTCGTCCTGGCTGGTAATGACTGCATCCGATTGAATCTTATCGTCACACTGAATCACGTGGACATTAATTTTTCGGAAATACGTCTCTGATTCTGCCAAAATAGTATAGGTTTCCTCTAAAAAACGTCTCACTAAATCCCCTGAGCAGGACATAGACGTATCAATCGCAATGGCAAAATCTTCGATACGGCGGATTTCTTTGGTTTCCATTGGTTCCAGCAGGGGCATATTTCCGTAAAGGCTTAAACCGTAGGTATAAAAACCATAGTCAAAGGAATCAGCATCTACCTGCATTTCTTCTTTCAGCACAGAAAAACGCCGTAGAAACCGCTTATAATCATACCGTTCCCGATTTTCCACCTGAACCTGTTCCAATAAGCTCTGACTGTCGTCAGAAGCATCTTTGGAACCAGTCTCCATAGCGGTCTGCATTTTCTCCCGATTATCTTTCCACCGATTTTGCCGTTCCATAGCGGCTTTAGGCGGCTGCTGTTTTTTCCAAAAGCTGTGGTTATCCACTGTAAATGCAGCCGCTAAACTATTCTGTTCTCGGTCTGACAAATTCATTTCTCTTAAAGCACGGTAAATTCCCTCTGCTGTAAAAACTGTCAATCCCCTGTTTTTCAGCCGTAAATAAAATTCCCTTCTTTGGGCAGATGGGTGAATATAGACACATTTTTGATACAGCGTGTCAATAATTGACTCCATTGCAACATCACAGGCCAGATTCCACAGCTTTTCCTGATTGTCATCTTTTGTCTCCAATGAAATCCGGCTATCTAAATGACCGAACAAACAATGGAAAACCATGTGCAGATACCCGCGGTTTACCCATACCCGCCCTTTCTTAAATAAATTGGCCAGATACTCTGGCTGGTAGTAAATCAAAAAACCATCTGTACCGATTCCATATCCAGAAAGTCCCCAATCTGCTTCAAATCCCAGACTGCTTAATGACAAGTCCAAAAAATGCATATTAAAATACAGTTCATTCCGTGCTCTTCCTAAAATCTCCACACATAGCTCTACCAGATTTAATTCTGTAAGCTGGCGTTCTCTTGTCGGATCGATCATGCTTTCTCTCCAAACGCCTCCCGTTCTTTCTTTAATTCTTCATAAAGCTGATACAACGTCCACCTACTGTTTTGTTCCGTAACAATTGCTTTTAATTCAATCTTCGGAACCCCTGCTTTACGAAGTTCCAGTAAAAGCTGATCCAGCCGCCTTTCTGTAAACTGATGAAGGACCAGCATCTGTTCTTCCATTGGACCGTCCAGTTTCTCATTGTGTTCATTCGATTTTTCGTCTGATTTCTCGTCTGGCTTTTCCTTTAACCTGTCTGCTCCTTTTTCAATTCCAAGCAAATTCCCTATCGTCTCTCCGGTCTGTTCCTTTGACACGTTTTTAATTCGGATTCCCATTCTTACCAGTACGCTTTTCATCAATGCTGCCTTTGGCACATTTCCAGGATTATAGTATAAAACCATCTCTCTCATGTTGTATCCTCACTTTTCCATATTAAAGTCGTAACTGTTTAGGACGGGAAAATCCGCTTACAAACAAGCTTGTCACGGCTTTTCCCTTCAGATTTCCCGCCGTCCTAAATGGTTACTGAAAGTCTATAGTTCAAATTTTCGTTTTTTTGCTGCTGGCGCCGGCTGCGGTTTATCTGCTCCATCCTTACCATATGAATCCTTACGTCCCTTTGTCTGACGTGCATTCATCAGCACAGTAACCGCTTCTGCCTGTCCCTGTTTTGCTGCTTCTTCTGCCATTGCTGCAAGAGTTTCCTCCTCCATGCTTTCCTCTAATGCAATTCTTCCCAAAAGCCTCATATCCTGAATCCGCGCAAATGCAGTCATGGCCGACACCGGATGCTGATTGATATATTCCAGATACTGTTTTCTGGATGTTTCACTTAACTGGATAGGATATTGAAGGCGATACCAGGAAAGCTCTGCCGTTATTTCCGGTTTTTCTTCTACGCACACATAAGGAAACAGGGCGTCATATTCCATCATCTGAAATTGAGTCTGCCTGAAACAGTATCGATACCTGTGTCCACAGCCATGGGTTTCCAAAACCAGAATCCTGGCCGGCGTATTTTCTATGGATTCCTCAAAAAACTCCGGTACCAGCAGTTTTGCATAAATCTCTCCTGTACCGGTTCTAAAGGTCAGGCGAATCATCTGATTTAATTCTGCAAGCATTTCCGGAAGGCAGGATTTTTCACCTTCCATCATAGATATATCCAATTCCTCAATGGATCTGCAGCCGGTAAACAGTCCGGCTCCCAAATCTTTTATGGTTGACCAAAATGTGACCTTTTTCAGTTTCTCACAATTGTAAAACCCATATCTGCCAATCCGAATCAGACTCCTGGGCAATGTTACCGATTCCAGCTTATCTCCACAGACAGGCGGTATATCTGCCAAGTCTGGATTTCGTTCCGGTTCCTTTCTCATCATAGAAGAAAACACATAATCCCCCAATTCTATTACTGGAAGTTTTTTCGTACATTCTCTGTTTTCCCAGATTTCTTCCGGAATCTCTGCCTGGCTGTCCTCTCCCAGCACCCGAAGTATCCGCGCACCTTCTATTTTACCAATTTTACATGGTTCCCATAAAAATTCCATTCTCTTTTCCTCGTATAAATCTCCAGTTTCTGTCTGGTATTATTCTTACCACCGGATACTATTGAAAATACAAAAACAGCGGAAGCTCCCATAAACAAGGGCTTCCGCTGAAATAAAAAAGAGCGC
>CALHQJ010000076.1 GCA_938036545.1 uncultured Clostridium sp.
GATGTGAAATCTGGTGTAAAAAGCTGTTTACAAACCAGCTTGACACAGCTTTTTACGCCAGATTTCCCGCCGTCCTGAATAGTTACTAAAATTGCAGCAAATAAAATTGAAGAAAGAAGATGACAGATTATGAATCAGATTCCAGAACGTTTAGAAAAACTGAGAGCATTAATGGCAGAGAGGGATATTGACGCTTATCTGGTGCCGACCTCCGATTTCCACGAATCCGAGTATGTGGGCCATTATTTTAAGTGCCGCGAGTTTATTACCGGATTTACCGGTTCCGCCGGTACTGCCGTAATTACGAAAGACAAGGCAGCTTTGTGGACAGATGGCCGTTACTTTGTCCAGGCTGGATCCCAGCTGGCAGGAACTACGGTAACTCTGCAGAAAATGGGGCAGGAAGGTGTGCCTTCTATTGAAGAATATTTGCTGGAACAGATTCCACAGGGTGGTACGCTGGCGTTTGACGGCCGTGTAGTCAATACCGCAGAAGGGGAAGCCCTGGAGGATACCCTGGGAGAACAGGATATTGCGATTTCCTGCCAGGAAGATTTGATTGATCAGATTTGGACGGATCGTCCGGAACTTTCCGCAGAGCCAGTCTGGGTGCTGGATGAAAAATATGCCGGAAAAGCAGCTTCCGAAAAGATTTCTGATCTCCGAGAAGCCATGAAAAAGGAAGGTGCTGGAGTTCATGTTTTAACAACCCTGGATGACATTGTCTGGTTATTAAACATTCGAGGCAATGATGTAGAGTGCAATCCAGTGGTGCTGTCTTACCTGTTTATCAGCGAGGAAAGTGTGATTCTCTATTTGAACGAGAAAGTGGTAAATGAAGAAGTACGCAGATACCTGACTGGAATCGGCGTAGAAATCCGTCCGTATAACAGTATTTATGAGGACGTAAAAAATCTGCATAATCAAAGCGTTATGCTGGAAAAGAGCCGGACGAATTTTGCCCTTACCCAGCTTTTGGATGAAAGCAATGAGATTCTCAACATTCAAAATCCAACGGCTTTAATGAAGGCAATTAAGAATCCAATTGAGATTGAAAACATGAAAAAGGCTCACATTAAAGATGGAGTGGCTGTTACCAGATATATGTACTGGCTGAAAAAGAACATTGGCAAGATTCCGATGGATGAAATCAGCGTTTCCGACCATTTATGGGAGCTTTGCAAAGAGCAGGAGGGCTGTCTGGGATTAAGCTTCCCGACAATTTCTGCATACGGAGCAAATGCGGCAATGTGCCATTATTCTGCAACAGAAGAGAGCAATGCAAAATTAGAGCCAAAGGGCCTTTACCTGGTAGATTCCGGCAGACAGTATTATGAAGGAACAACGGATATTACCAGAACCATTGCATTAGGGGAACTGACACAGGAAGAAAAAGAACATTTTACCCTGGTTGCCATGAGTATGTTAAGACTTGGGGCAGTCCGCTTCCTGTACGGATGCAGAGGATTAAATCTGGATTATGTAGCCAGAGAGCCATTGTGGAGCAGAGGCTTAAACTACGATCACGGTACAGGACACGGAGTCGGCTATTTGCTGAACGTTCACGAGCGTCCCAATGGCATCCGGTGGAAAATGGTTCCAGAGCGTCAGGATAACTGTGTGCTGGAAGCTGGAATGATTAATTCCGACGAACCTGGAATTTATATTGAAGGAAGCCACGGAATCCGTACTGAAAACCTGGTAGTTTGTGTAAAGGATGAGAAGAACCAGTACGGCCAGTTTATGAAGTTTGAATACCTGACCTATGTTCCCATTGATCTGGATGCAATTGATAAATCCCTGATGCGTCCGGAAGATGTAGAACTGCTGAATCAGTACCACAGGGCAGTATATGAAAAAATTTCTCCTTATCTGGAAGGAGACGAAAAAGAGTGGCTGAAAGAAGCTACCAGAGAGATTTAATGATTTGGGCACCGTTAAAACGAGTTAAGTGTTTGACGGTGCCTGCTGTTTATAAGTGCCCATGGCGTACCGCATTTGGGGAATTGCGAATCATATACTTTATTACAGGTTTGCTGGCAGTTGTGCTTGTACTTGCAGTACGTTCTGTGGTAAAATCAAGTAGCAAAGATAAAAACGCAACGTAAGGCTGGGAACAGAGAAAAACGGGAAGCAGAGAGACTGCGTCAGTTTGAACGGAAACAGCAGAAAAAGAAGGAGAAGCATAGGGGCAGGTAGTACCTGTTCCTATTTTTCTACAAAATATGGTACAGGCTGTCTCGGTGAATTTATCTAAAAGAGAAATTAGGATGAGATTATGGCGTCAAGTAAAGAATATTTACAATTTATTTTAGAGCAGTTATCTGAACTGGAAGAAATTACATATCGGGCAATGATGGGTGAATTTGTTATCTATTACCGTGGAAAAATTGTCGGTGGTATCTATGATGACAGATTGCTTGTAAAACCGGTAAAGTCAGCAATTGCCCACATGCCGACAGCTTCCTACGAATTGCCTTATGAGGGGGCAAAAGAAATGCTGCTGGTGGATGAGGTGGATAGCAAAGAATTTCTGGCAGGCTTGTTTCGTGCTATGTATGAGGAATTGCCAAAACCGAAAAAGAAGAAATAGCCACAAAACAGCTGAAAGGTTTCAGTTGTCAATTCCTCTGTTTCAAACTATAATAGAATGAGCGTTCAGTTTACGCAATAACTTCGCAGTATAGAGATGAGGAATCAATGATGAAACATTCAAGCGCAGCTCCCTTTGTAAAATGGGCAGGCGGAAAACGCCAGCTGCTGACACAAATTAGAGAAAGAATGCCTGAAACATACGATAAATATTATGAACCTTTTGTTGGCGGAGGTGCAGTGGTACTGGATCTGCTGCCGCAAAAGGCTGTAATCAATGATAGCAATAAAGCATTAATTAATGCATACAAACAGATTTGCAGCGTTCCGGAAGAGTTTATTCATACGGTAAATCAGCTGGATGCAGAGATTTGGGAAGATGGAAAAGAGTATTATTATGCTTTAAGAGAGCGTTATAATGACAAATTAATGCGAGAAGAATTTGACATCGAATTAGCAGCGTTGTTTGTATTTATCAATAAGCATTGTTTTAATGGGCTGTATCGAGTCAATGGAAAAGGATTATTTAACGTGCCGTATAATAACAGCAGAAAACCGTCTATTGATGCTGATTCTATTCGAGCAGTATCGGAGTATTTGAAAGGCGTTACAATTTTAGAAGGGGACTTCCAAAGCGCATGTAAAGAAGCGGGAAAAGGCGATTTTGTGTTTATTGACAGCCCCTATGCACCGCTGAATCCGGCTTCGTTTGAAGCTTATACAAAAGAGGGTTTTGATATCGAGAGCCATAAAAGACTTGCAGATTTATATGATGAATTAACTGCACGGGGCTGCTATTGTATGCTGACCAATCATAATACAGAGTTTATTAATGAGTTATATGGAAACAAGGGGTACCGCATGGATGTGGTAAGTGTAAAACGTCTCATTAATTCAGATGCTTCAAAACGAGTAGGAGAAGAGATTATTATTTGTAATTATTAAGGATGGTGTGATACAGTGAAAGAGCTGGCAGCGAAAACAGTATCGTTTTATTATGAATCGGAGTGTGCATGCACCATATTGGGAGATTCGTTTCAAGTGCTGAGAAAAATGAAAGCAGAGAGCATAGATATGATTTTTGCTGATCCACCGTACTTTTTGAGCAATGATGGGATAACGTGCCAGGGAGGGAAAATGGTATCGGTTAATAAAGGCTCATGGGATAAGCTGGAATCGAATCAATCTGCCTTTCTGGAAGAAAAACACAGATTTAACAGAAAATGGATTAAGCTGTGTAAAAGGGTATTGAAGCCCAATGGAAGCATTTGGATTTCGGGGACTCTGCACAACATTTATTCTATTGGGATGGCATTAGAACAGGAAGGCTTTAAGATTATTAATAACATTACCTGGCAAAAAACAAATCCGCCTCCCAATTTAGCGTGTCGATGCTTTACTCATTCAACAGAAACCATTTTGTGGGCGCAAAAGAATGACAAAAAGGCTCGGCATTTTTTTAATTATCAGGCCATGAAAGACATAAATAATGGAAAACAGATGAAAGATGTCTGGACAGGAAGTTTGACGAAACCTTCCGAAAAGAAAGAGGGAAAACACCCAACTCAGAAACCGGAATATTTGCTGGAACGGATTGTTTTGGCATCAACAGAGGAAGGGCAGGTGGTATTAGATCCTTTTTGCGGATCTGGTACAACCGGAGTTGCCGCATTGCGCTATGGAAGAAAATTTATAGGTATTGATAATTGTGAAGAATACTTACAGATTACGCAGCGAAGATTGGAGAAGATGCAGAATGGAAAACAGGAATTTTGATACATGGCTGAGCAAATTCCGATCAAGTATTTCTACGTATGATTATTACGTTGATTTTGAAAAGGTACATCGAAATGTTGGAGAAATTAAAATTGAACTCAACATCCTGAACTCTTTGATTGGAAGCAAAAATATCAAGGATGAGTTTGTACAAATACTGAAAAAATATCCAGAAACATTACAGGTTATTCCCATATTGCTGGCAAAGAGGGAACGGGAAATCTACTGTCAGGATGAAAATGGGGGATATTTATATCAGTTTCATGCAGATGAAAAAATGCCGGAAGATCCTCAGTTTTATGAGAAATGCTGTTATTTTATGGAGCAGACTGGTTTATTTGATTTACTGCGGAATCATATTATTAATAATTTAGTTGTGTCGGGCGAGAAACGCGTGTCGCGGGCGATCCGGTAGG
>CALHQJ010000077.1 GCA_938036545.1 uncultured Clostridium sp.
TGGATGAGAGCGAGATGTTCGGAAGAGGAATAATGAGGATGGGCGTTAGCGGAGCCAGGTGTCTATCTGCTGTTTCAGGGAGCACAATACCGCCATGGATTTAATATGATGATTTCTGATCACTCATCTAAGGGTAATTCCCGGCAGGTAGACGGAATTTGGGAATATTTTAAACAGAATGAGACTAAAGAGGTCAGAAACCTGGAGACAGAAATTTGGACAGGGACGGGCAGCTACAGCAATACGGAGCTGGTGAAGGTTGCGGATAAAATTACGATTCAAAATTCAACGAATATGGATACCGGAGAGTGGAATACAGTTGTAACAGTTACCAATCCTCACCCGAAGCTTACAGGAGTATTGTTTTACTATTATGCGCCCCATCTGGCAGATTATGGCGGAGTTACAATTTTTCCATTTGGAGGGCAGCAGACTGTAAACGGAGCTGCAGAAGCTCACAGACATGTGGGAATCCAAAGAACAGAGCCTACCTGTACATCAGCAGGAGAGGTAACGGGAAGATGCGATATGTGTGGAACGATTAATGAGACAATCCCTGCCTTGGGCCACGCAAGTCCGGCAGCTTATGATACTGTATCTGTCCCGGGGTATAAAGTAAAGAATTGTACCAGATGCACAGCCAGATTAGAAACCATTGCCAATCAATATCAGGTGGCATACTTAGGAAACGGGGCGACAAAGGGGACGATGTCTCCTTCTGCACAGCAGGTAGGAATTCCGTTTTTAATCGAGGAAAATCAATTTAACAGGACAGGATATACGTTTGCTTCATGGAATACTGATTCCTCTGGAAAGGGCGTTCAGTATCAGCCAGGGCAGTCAGTTCAGGATTTAACAATGAAGGATCAGGATACCGTTCAGTTGTTTGCCCAGTGGAAGGCCAATGTTTATGAAGTAAAGCTGAATCCCAACGGAGGCGCCTGCGAAACCGAAAAGCTGACAGTTACCTATGATGCAGCATATGGAAATCTTCCTATACCGTTAAAAACAGATTATCGGTTTATGGGCTGGATTCCAGATGGAGCAGAAAATCCGGTGACAGAAAAAACATTATACCAGATAGCGGGAAATACTACCTTATGGGCTGGATGGGAACTGCATTTTGAAGACTTAGGAAATGGCACTAACCGTCGTCCGGGAGAAGATGGGGTGATGGGAACCAAAGACGATCACTATTATTATAACGGAGAAGATAAACAGCCAGGAACCGAAGACGACATTGTATTAGAACCAGGAACCGATGGCCTTTATGGAACGAGAGACGATTGCTATGAAAACTCAAAGAATCAGAAAGTTCACTGCGGCATGGATACTCTGTTTGATACCAAAGATGACTACATTGACAATGGAGACGGAACCAACACTCGTCCAGGAGAAGACGGGAAATGGGATACGGAGGATGATGAAAAGTGGCACAATGGAGAAGATAAGCAGCCAGGAACTAGTGATGATAAGCCGATAAAGCCAGGTTTAGACGGGGAATATGGAACCAAAGACGACTATATTGATAACGGAGACGGAACCAACACCCGTCCAGGAGAAGACGGGAAATGGGATACCAGGGATGATGAAAAGTGGCACAACGGAGAAGATAAGCAGCCAGGAACCGGAGATGATAAGTTGGATACAGGCGATAACGGCGGAACCGGAAACGATTCTGGAAATGGGTCAGACAATGGTTCTGGAAATCATTCAGGAGGAGGTTCTGGAAATCATTCAGGAGGAGGTTCTGGAAGCAGTTCAGGAGGAAATCTGGGAGGAAGTTCCGGCAGTACGCAGGGAGGACCTGGAATGGCAGGAAACTCTTATACAGATATTGGAAAAGGCAAAAGCGGAGAATGGAAAAAGCTGCCGGATGGCTGGATCTTTGAGTATACAGATGGAAAACATGCAAAGGACGAATGGTGCTATCTTTATTATGGAGTGACTGGAAGAACCGACTGGTATCGATTCGGACAGGACGAATATATGAAGATAGGATGGCATCAGGATCCAGACGGCCGCTGGTATTTTCTGCATACCATATCCGATGGAACACTGGGGCATATGAAGACTGGCTGGTACCTGGACACCGATGGAAACTGGTACTACTTAAATCCGGTTAGTGATGGATATCGCGGAGCTATGGTTACTGGTTGGCAATTAATTGATGAAAAGTGGTATTATTTTAATCCGGTACCAGATGGAAAAATGGGGGCTATGTATGCAGGCGGCGTGACTCCGGATGGCTATTTAGTTGGTGAAGACGGCGCAAGAATCGAATAAAAGAACAAACGTTCGTTAAAGGCATTGCAATTTCTGTGAAACTGTGTTATAGTAGCAATAAATAGAACAAATGTTCTGATGCGGTAACACAGGAGGATAGTCATGCTGATTCAACAGAACTTAACCATTCAAGAAAAACTGCAAATTTTAACAGACGCTGCAAAATATGATGTAGCCTGTACTTCCAGCGGCGTAGGACGCAGGAAAAAAGAAGGCATGATGGGAAATACGGCAGAAGCAGGAATCTGTCACAGCTTTTCGGCAGATGGCCGCTGTATTTCCCTGTTGAAAATCCTTTTTACCAATCAGTGCATCTATGATTGTAAGTATTGCGTTAATCGAAGTTCTAATGATACTCTGAGAACTTCGTTTACACCAGATGAGGTATGCCGTCTGACAATAGAGTTTTATCGGAGAAACTATATAGAGGGATTATTTTTAAGTTCCGGAATTTTGTATAGTGCTGATTATACGATGGGGCAGATTTATGAAACTGTGTATAAGCTGAGGGAAATATACCACTTTAATGGGTATATTCATATTAAGGCAATACCAGGAACCGATCCGGAACTAATTGAGCGCATCGGTTTTCTGGTGGATCGCATGAGCGTGAATTTGGAACTTCCCACAGCGGAAGGGTTGAAGAATCTGGCGCCAGGAAAAACAAGGGATAAAATTTTGAGACCAATGCGCCAGATACAGAGAGGAATCTGCCAACAGGAGAACCTGTTAGAAGAAAAAAAGAATCAATATAAGAACTTATATGAGAAAAAAAGGGCTGGTTTTTCCGGTGGTGCTTCCCTGCTTCTGCCAGAGGAAAAAGAAGTGAAAACATCAGCTTTTTATGCACCGGCATCTGTAAGAAATACAAAGAGATTCGTACCGGCAGGGCAGAGTACGCAGATGATAGTGGGAGCAACACTGGAAAATGATTATCAGATGATGAAGGTAACAGAGGCTTTGTATCGCAGCTATGGTTTGAAAAGAGTGTTTTTTTCTGCATTTGTAAAAGTAAATGAGGACCCGTTTCTTCCGGAACTTTCCGGAGGTCCCCCTCTTTTAAGAGAACACCGTCTTTATCAGGCAGACTGGCTGCTTCGCTTTTACGGCTTTCAGGCAGACGAACTGTTAACAGCAGAACATCCTAATTTTAACATTTTTTTAGATCCGAAATGCGACTGGGCTCTGCGCCATTTAGAACAGTTTCCAGTAGAAGTAAACCGTGCTGAATATCAGACTTTATTGAGAGTCCCTGGCATTGGAGTGAAGTCTGCAAAAAGAATTATAGCAGCCAGAAAAAGCGGAGCCCTGGATTTTACGGCCCTGAAAAAAATAGGAGTGGTTTTAAAAAGAGCAGTTTATTTTATTACGTGTTCCGGTAAAATGGAATCTGGATGCAGGCTTGAACAGAATTTTATTACATCCTGCCTGATTGGGGACCAGCAGAGAAAAAACTGGGATATTACTCATCAGGATTCTTATCGGCAACTATCCTTATTTCAGGATACAAACTGGAATGCAGAGCCAACAGCAGAGGATAAAATTTCAGCAGTATCGGGATGCTTGTAAAAGGGAGAATTAAAGATGACAGTCTATGTATGTAAAGAATCTATGGAGGGAATTTTGTGTGGAGTTTATGATGCATGGATGAGCAAAAAAGGACATGAAAATGTCCGCCTTCAGTTAGACGGTTGTTTTGAACAGGAATTATTTGCTGAATATCGGGATGTGCAACTGGATAATAGGAAGGTTTCAAGCGTAATTACGGCAATTCGAAGGAAGATAGGTGAGGAGGCTTATGAAAAAGTATATATTTCCGCATTGTCGCAGGACACTGACAGGGCTGATAAGATTTATCGTTTCCTGATTTACGGGTTTAAATTCGGAAAAAGGGTTATGAATATGCTGCAAATACCAGAGGTCTTTGAGGTGTTTCAGATGTGCCGGAATGTTTATAATGAAAATCATTTGCTGACAGGATTTGTCCGTTTTTCTGAAATTGAGAAAACCGGTTTCCTTTTTAGTAAAATTGCTCCTAAAAATGCAGTACTTCCTTTGCTGGCCACCCATTTTGCAGAACGGCTGTCCTGTGAAAAATGGCTTATTTATGATAGTGGTAGAAGACAGGCGGCAGTTTATTATCCGTCTGCCGGCTGGGCGCTTTTTCAAATTGAAGACAGGGAAGCGGAAGAGTGGGAAAAATGGCAGAATGTCCAAGGAGAGTTTGAGAAGTTATGGAAGATTTTTTATAAGACGATTGGGATTAAGGAGAGGGAAAACAAAGTTTGCCAGAGAACGCATCTCCCTCTTAGATTTCGAGGGTATATGACAGAGTTTGAAGGGGAAGGGGGGATTGATTGTTTAGCAGAATATACAGTGCAGGCACCAGAGGGATAGAAGGACAGGTTATTTCTGTGGAAGTGGATTCTCATGATGGGCTGCCTGGAATTGTAATGGTAGGATACTTATCATCAGAAGTTCGTGAGGCACAGGAACGGGTAAGAACGGCAATAAGAAATTCAGGTTTTCGTATTCCGCCTAAAAAAACAGTGATTAACCTGTCGCCAGCATCTATCCGAAAAGCGGGAACCAGTTATGATTTAGCAATTGCCCTGGCTGTTTTATCAGCATTAGGAGAAGTAAATCTGGAACCGTATCAGGATTGTTTATTTGTAGGAGAATTGGGACTGGATGGCAGGATAAAGCCGGTGAGAGGGATTCTTCCTATCATATTGACAGCAGAAGAAAAAGGATTTCGCCAATGCTTCCTGCCAAGAGAAAACCTGGCAGAGGGACATGCAGGAGGCTGTATCCGCATTGCTGCTCCATCATCATTAAAAGAGTGTGTAGAATGGCTGCGTTATCCAGAGAAGATGGAGAAGATACAGCCGGATATGTCGGAATTATTAATAGACGATTCCGATTGCAGTAAAGAAATAAAAGATTTTTCTGAAGTTAATGGGCAGTTGGTTTTGAGAAGAGGGGCTGAAATTGCGGCAGCAGGAAGACATAATTTACTGATGATAGGAGAAGCGGGAGCAGGCAAGACTATGGTTGCCCAGAGAATCCCAACGATTATGCCTCCTATGACGAAAAAAGAAATTATCGAGGTGTCTAAAATCTATAGTGTCTGCGGATTGCTTCCAAACGGACAAACCCTGATAACCAGGCGGCCGTTTCGAAATCCCCATCATACCATAAGTCCTCAGGCATTGGCAGGCGGAGGAGTGAATCCGAAGCCAGGAGAACTTTCGCTGGCATCAGAGGGAATTTTGTTTTTGGATGAATTTCCTGAGTTTTCCTCAAAGGCTATTGAAATATTGAGGCAGCCTTTAGAGGAGAAAAGCGTTACAATTTCCAGAATTCATGGAACTTACGTATTTCCGGCCAGGATTCTTTTGGTAGCAGCCATGAACCCCTGCCCGTGTGGATTTTGGCCTGATAGAAACCGCTGCCGTTGCAGTGAGGGACAGATTCAGCATTACATTGGCAGGATTTCCAAGCCTATTTTAGATCGATTTGATATTACCGCAGAGGCAGCTCCGGTTTCTTACCAGGAGCTGCGGTATTCCCAGAAAAATGAATGTTCCAAAGACATCCGGAGCAGGGTGGAGGCTGCTAGGGAAAGACAGGCAAAACGCTTTCAGAATCAGTCAATTTCTTATAATAGTGAAATGGGCGGAAAAGAAATAGAAGAATATTGTAAAATCAGCAGTCAGGAAGAAACATTTTTAGAAGCGGTTTATAGAAAAAAACAGTTAAGCGCCAGAGGGGTTCATAAGATTTTAAAGGTAGCCAGAACCATTGCAGATTTAAATGGACAGGAGTCTATCGATCATAGCGCTTTGTGTGAAGCTATCGGATACAGGAGTCTGGAAACAAAGTATTGGGGAAAGGAGGGGCAGCTCTGACCAAGGCCTTAACAGAAGAGGAACGCAGGTGTTTGTACTGGTTGACAAGAATGCCGGGATTTGGCGCCGTTACAATAGATAAAATTTGGAATGATTTTCAGGATAAGACAAGCATATATAATATAGAAGGAAGAGTTTTACAGAAGCGAGGAGTCCTTCGTTCTTCCCAGACAGAGACATTTGATTTTTTTCGGAAAAGCGAAATTAGAAGACAGATCCGAGATGAATTTAATGAGCTGGCTGCCAGAGACATTCGTTTTGTTACGCCTTTTGACAGGGAGTATCCGCAGAAACTGCAATACATTTCAGGGAAACCTATGGGGCTTTACTGTAAAGGAAAACTGCCGGATAATGAACAGCCTTCTGTGGCAATTGTGGGGGCCAGGGAATGCAGCAGCTATGGCAGTCACGTAGCAAAAGTTTTGGGAAAGGAATTGAGCAGTCAGGGGATCCAGGTAATCAGCGGCCTGGCTTTAGGCATAGACGGCGCTGCACATAGAGGGGCTTTAGAAGCAGGAAAACCTACCTTTGGCGTATTGGGGTCAGGCATCAATGTTTGCTATCCCAGAGAAAATTATTTATTGTACGAAAATATGGAGAAAACAGGAGGGATTCTTTCCGAATATGGTTTGGGAGAAAAACCAAGGCCAGGAAACTTTCCGATGCGAAACCGGATTATAAGCGGAATGGCAGACATCGTAATTGTAGTGGAAGCACGGGAAAAAAGCGGATCACTGATTACAGCAGAGATTGCTCTGGAGCAGGGAAAGGATGTATTTGCAGTACCAGGGAGGATTACAGATATGCTTAGCACGGGATGTAATCGACTGATTCAGTCGGGAGCATTTCCACTGCTGCAGGCGGATGATATTTTGGACTATTTTGAAATAAAACATGGAAAAATAACAGGAATTCAGGAAAAAAAGCAGAAGGGACTTGCCAAGAAAGAAAAAAAGGTGTATATTTGCTTGGATTTGCAACCAAAATTTATTGAAGAGATTGTAAAGGAAAGCGGTTTGCCAATGCATGAATGTGTGGGGATACTTCTGGATTTAGAACTGGAGGGATACATTGTGCAGGAGGCAAATCATTATTACAGAAAAAACTGTGAATGAGGAGTTAGTATGGCAGCAAAGAATCTGGTAATTGTGGAGTCTCCTGCAAAAGTAAAGACAATTAAGAAATTCCTTGGTTCAACCTATGAGGTAGATGCTTCAAACGGTCATGTAAGGGATTTGCCTAAAAGCCAAATGGGGATTGATGTAGACAACGATTTTGAGTTAAAGTACATTACAATAAGAGGAAAAGGGGATATTTTATCGAAGCTTCGAAAAGAAGCCAAGAAAGCAGATAAGATTTATCTGGCAACGGACCCTGATAGAGAGGGAGAAGCCATTTCCTGGCATCTTATGAAAGCATTAAAACTGGATGAGGCAGCAGATAAAAAAGTATACCGCATTAGTTTTAATGAAATTACAAAAAATGCGGTGAAAAATTCCATTAAGAATCCTAGAGAAATTGACATGAATCTGGTAGATGCACAGCAGGCCAGACGTGTTTTAGACCGATTGGTTGGATACAAGATTAGCCCATTGCTATGGGAAAAAGTAAAGAGAGGGTTAAGTGCAGGACGTGTTCAGTCTGTTGCGCTTCGTATGATTTGTGACCGCGAGGAAGAAATCAATGCGTTTATTCCAGAAGAATATTGGAACCTGGATGCCTTATTTAAAGTACCAGGCAGTAAAAAGGCACTGGCAGCAAAGTTTTACGGCGACAGGAAAGGCCGTGTTGCCATTGGCAGCAAAGAAGAAATAGAACGGATTCAGAACTATCTGGAATGCCAGGAGTATGTTGTAGAAGAGGTAAAGACTGGCGAGAGAATAAAAAAGGCGCCGATTCCTTTTACAACCAGTACCCTTCAGCAGGAAGCGTCAAAGGTTTTGAATTTTTCTACACAGAAGACTATGCGTTTGGCCCAGCAGTTATATGAAGGCGTAGAAGTAAAGGGTCATGGAACCATAGGCTTAATTACGTATCTGCGTACAGATTCTACCCGTGTAGCTGAGGAAGCGGATTTAGCCGCCAGAGAATTTATTGGCGCTCAATATGGCAGTCAATATGTAGCTAAGACAGAACAAAATTCTAAAAAGAATGGGAAAATCATTCAGGACGCCCACGAGGCAATTCGTCCAACGGATATTTCGTTAACTCCTGTGATTATAAAGGAATCTCTTCAAAGAGATCTGTTCCGTCTGTATCAGTTAATTTGGAAACGCTTTGCAGCCAGCCGTATGGAAGCGGCACGATATGAGACTACTACGGTAAAAATCGGAGCCGGCGATTATACATTTACGCTGACCGCTTCCAAACTGGTTTTTGATGGCTTTATGTCTGTTTATGTTCAGGAGGAAGAAAAGGAGGATAAGAATATTCTCCTTGGCAAACTGGAGACAGGCATGAAACTGGAGCTGGAAGAACTGCTTCCAAGCCAGCACTTTACACAGCCGCCGGCACATTATACCGAAGCGTCGCTGGTAAAGGCTCTGGAAGAGCAGGGAATTGGCCGCCCAAGCACCTACGCTCCTACAATTACGACTATATTAGCCAGAAGATATGTGGTAAAGGAAAGCAAAAATTTATATGTGACAGAACTGGGAGAGGTAGTCAACCGGATGATGAAGCAGTGCTTCCCAAGTATTGTAGATACAACCTTTACGGCAAACTTAGAGTATTTGCTGGATAAGGTAGGCGATGGAACGGTTGACTGGAAGACAGTAGTCCGTAACTTTTATCCCGATCTGGACGAGGCTGTAAAAAATGCCCAGATTGAACTGGAGTCTGTTACAATTGCAGATGAGGTGACAGATGAAATCTGCGAACTTTGCGGCCGCAATATGGTGATTAAATATGGACCTCATGGAAAGTTCCTGGCATGTCCAGGTTTCCCGGAATGCAAAAATACCAAACCTTATCTGGAAAAAATCGGCGTTCCATGCCCAAAGTGCGGCAAAGAAGTTGTCATTAAAAAGACGAAAAAGGGTCGTCGTTACTATGGCTGCGAGGCAAATCCGGAATGTGACTTTATGTCCTGGCAGAAACCATCTAAAGAAAAGTGCCCTCAGTGCGGCAGCTATATGGTAGAAAAAGGAAATCAGCTGCTTTGTTCTAGTGAAACTTGTGGATATCGTGAGAAAATTAAATCAAAATAGAAGTATTTATTAAAAAATCAAAAAACTTCCAAAAACTATTGTGAATGTTGAATAAACATGGTACAATTCAAGTAATATATAGCTTTTTCGGAAAACCAATTCAACAGATCAAGGAGGTTTTGGAAAATGAGTGTACAGTTGTTGGATAAAACCAGGAAAATTAATAAGTTGCTGCATAACAATAATTCACACAAGTTTGTCTTTAATGACATTTGCAAGGTTTTGAGCGAAATTTTGCTATCCAACATTCTGGTTATCAGCAAAAAAGGAAAGGTACTGGGAGTCAGTATCTGGCCTGGAGTCGACGAGATTGAAGAGTTGATTGTAGACCAGGTAGGCAACTATGTAGATAAATTGCTGAATGAAAGACTTCTGAGTGTGCTGTCTACCAAGGAGAATGTAAATCTTGCAACATTGGGATTTGCCGAGGAAAATGTAAAGAAGTACCAGGCTATCATTTCCCCTATTGATATTGCAGGAGAACGACTGGGAACGCTGTTCATGTACAAATCAGATTCTCAGTATGATATTGATGATATCATTGTCAGTGAATACGGAACTACGGTAGTAGGTCTGGAAATGATGCGTTCCGTAAACGAAGAGAATGCAGAGGAAAGCAGGAAGGTTCAGATTGTAAAATCGGCAATCAGTACCCTGTCATTTTCGGAGTTAGAGGCCATTACCCACATTTTTGAAGAGCTGGACGGCAATGAGGGCATTTTGGTAGCCAGTAAGATTGCAGACAGGGTGGGAATTACCAGATCTGTGATTGTCAATGCCCTTCGCAAGTTTGAAAGTGCAGGAGTCATTGAGTCCCGTTCTTCTGGCATGAAAGGAACCTACATTAAGGTACTTAATGATGTGGTGTTTGACGAGCTGAAGGCGATCAAGGCAAATGCTGGAAAGGCCAAGCTGTGAACAGAAACGTGTGAAAAAAAGAGTTATGAATAGCAGAACCGGCAGGAGTTTCGTTTTCTGGTTTTTAGAAAACGAAACTTCTGCCGGTTGTTTTTTGCAAAAAAGCCAATAAAAAACAGGAGAAACAGCAAAAAAATGCTTGCACCAATAGTTGACTTATGATATAGTTGAGAAGCTTACGAAAAAAACACGTCTGTGGATTCTGTGGGAAGGTGCCTGAGAACGGCCGTTTAGAACTGGCTAGGGTCTCCCTGGAAGCATGAGATGCAGGCGGAAGTAAAAACCAAATGGAGGTAGAAACATGAGCGTAATTTCTATGAAACAGTTACTGGAAGCTGGTGTACACTTCGGTCACCAGACAAGAAGATGGAACCCTAAGATGGCTCCATACATCTATACCGAGAGAAACGGTATCTATA
>CALHQJ010000078.1 GCA_938036545.1 uncultured Clostridium sp.
GGCGCTTTTACGCCAGAGTGTTAGCTAATATTTTCTATAGCGCTGCCGTTACCTGCCTGGTGGAGATATTTTTAGTAACTAATGTGTCCATGGTAACGGAGTACCTGAGGGAAAGCGGACGGGGCGGCTGGCTTTTAGGTCTTTTGGAAGGCGGAACCGTGGGAGTCCTGTTTTATGTGCTTTTGGGAATTATCGTATTTTCGGTTTTGTTTTTACTGCTGCAGAGAAAATCCCTGGAGTATATCCGTAAGCTTTATGAAGCTATGCAGAGAATTTCGGAAGGAGATTTAAACACAGAAGTCGAAGTAATCGGAGATGATGAGTTTTCCAGCATGGCGGCCAGTCTGAATCAGCTGGCTCAGGACATCCGCAGCCTGATGGACAAGGAGAGGGAAGCGGAGCGATCGAAAAATGAGCTGATTACCAATGTTGCCCACGATTTGCGGACGCCTCTGACGTCGATTATCGGCTATCTGGAACTGTTGTCCAAAGGTACAGCTATGCCGCCGGAGATGGAAAAAAAGTATATTGACATTGCATATACCAAGGCGAAACGCCTGGAAAAACTGATTGAAGAATTGTTTGGTTTTACCAAGATGAACTGCGGAAAGATTTCCATGAAAGTGGGACAGGTAGATGTAATTAAGCTGTTAGGCCAGCTTCTGGAAGAATTTTATCCCAGCTTTATGGAGAAAAATCTGGTATACGAGCTGAGAAGCAATGTGCCTGCTAAGGTGATTACTGCAGACGGAAACCTGTTAGCCAGGCTGTTTGACAACTTGATAAACAATGCGATTAAGTATGGGGCAGAGGGCAAACGGATTTTGGTAGATGTGGAAGCAGATGATGCCATTGTGGCGGTTTCGGTTACCAATTTTGGTTACGTAATACCGGAAAAGGATCTTCCTCTGCTGTTTAATAAGTTTTACCGCGTGGAAAATTCCAGATCAACCGCTACAGGAGGTACAGGTCTGGGGCTGGCTATTGCGAAAAATATCGTAGATATGCATGGCGGAGACATACAGGTAACCAGCGATTTAAACGGTACGGTATTTACCGTAAAACTGAAGACGGATTTTGACATTAACAAAGAAAATTTTGGCAAGATTGGATGAGAAGGATATGGGAGTCAATAAGAAACAGGCAGCAGGTGCGGTGAAAACCGCACTGGTCTGCCTTCTGATTTTTACAGCAGCCGTTACCCTGTTTTCCTGGTTCCTCGGAAGAAATGAGAGCCAGGCGGCAGGAAGGAATGTGCTGAACCAGCCAGAGTACGGGTATATGAATCCGGAAGTGGAGCTGGAAGCCAGCTACGGATTTGATAATATGGCAAAAGGCGGGCGGTACCTTCCTGTGTATGTCACCCTGACCAACCATATGGAAGAGGCCTACAGCGGTACTTTGCAGGTGATTTCCATGGAATCGGATTACCGGATATACCGATACGAGTTTCCGGTTATAGTGGAAAGCCAGGAAAGCAGCCTGAAAAACCTGAATATTCCTCTGGGAGCCAAGGCAGATCAACTGTATGTCAGTCTGTTGAATGAGGAAGGGAAAAAGGTTGCTCAAAAGAGGCTGAAACTTAACACAAGCGAGGATATACCGGAACTGCTGCTAGGCGTTATCAGTGATACCCAGGACAGGCTTCAGTATTTTAATGATGTAGGGATCAATTACAGCACCTTGAGAACCCGTTTGTGCAAGATGGTGGCTGGCAGTATTCCCAGCCAGGCAGCAGGTCTGGATCAGCTGGATGTGCTGCTGATTACCAATTATGATGTGCGGAGACTGTCAGAGGATCAGCTGGCAGCCATTCGGGAATGGGTAAACCGCGGCGGCGTTCTTTTGCTGGGAACAGGGGCAAGGGGCTGCGATATTTTATATGAGTTTATGGAAAACCATATGGAAGCAGCACCTAGTTACCTGGGATCGGTATATATTGATATGGGAGATGGGTATCTGTTTTCCAAAACCGGCAGCTCCGGCGTTTTTTTAGAATGTAATGATATTAATCTTTCAGAAGAAAACGTATTAATGGAAAGCAGAGGGATTCCCCTTCTGACATCGGTAGCCAGAGAAAGCGGAATTATTGTGGCAGCTGCCTTTGATTTTGCAGATCTGGAAGAATTTTGCCAGGAAAATCCCTCTTATGTCGATCAGCTTTTTACCAGAATTTTAGGAGAAACCAGGATTACCAAACTGTCGGATTATTTATACAGCGGTACTTCGAATACCTACTGGGCGGTACAAAGCATTATCAATGCGGGAAGCGTAGGCAAGCTGCCTCATATCGGCCTGTATGCAGTTGTGATTGTCAGCTATGTTTTGCTGGCCGGACCAGGCCTGTACTTCTTTTTAAAGCAGAGAGATATGCAGAAATATTACCGGACCAGCGTAGTATTTATGTCTCTTTTGTGTACAGGCATTGTCTATGTAATGAGTGGGGAAACTCGTTTTACCAATACATTTTTTCATTACGCTTCCATTCAGGATGTGTCGGATGAGGTGGTGACGGAATCTACATATGTGAATATGCAGGCGCCGGATAACCGGCCGTATTCAATAAAATTTGATCCCGGCTATACCGTCCGCCCCATTACCAGAAGCGCATATTATGATGCAGAACAGATTCCTAAGTTTACAGGGCAGGAGGACCCCCATATTGCCATCTCCTATAAGGAGGACGCAACCAGGCTGGATGTGCAGAACGTACCGGCTTTTGCATCCAATTACTTCCAGCTTGAGAAGCGGTTTGATAATGTTTCCGGACAGGGAATTGACGCAGAAGTAACTTATTTTGATGGAACGATCAGCGGCCGGATTACCAACCGGATGGACTGCAGGATTGAGGACGCAGCGGTATTGCTGTATGGCGCAATGGCAATAGTGGGAGACCTGGAACCAGGAGAAACAAAAATTCTGGAGAATCTTCCGGCAGTCAATTATTCGGTGGCGTCTGCGTCTTCCAGGGAAACCGCAGAACAGATTACAGGGGGATGGAAGTATAAGAAGGCAGACATTTCGAACGCAGAATATATGAAAACAATGGCAAAGACCAGCCTGCTGGAATTTTATCTGGATGAGTATCTGACCGGTTATCAGCCTGGGGCGCGGATTGTGGCGTTTCGGGGAAATGGAGAAACCAGTTCATTTTTGACAGGAAACGGGTATGAGGTGTCCGGCCTTACCATGTATACTGCTGCGGCAGAGGTTTATATGGGAAAAGAAGATCTGGTATACCGGTCTGCCATGGCAAATTCTCCGAAAGTAATAAACGGGATTTATCAGATCTCCGGCAATACCATTACCGGTATGAGTCCGGTTACGTTGGAATATAGTTTAGGCAGCGATTTAAATATAGAAAAGCTGCGGTTTGAACAGCTGTCTCCGGTATTTCGGGAAAACACCGGATTTGGGCAGCTTCAGGCTTTTGAGGGAAGTATGTATTTTTATAATTTCGGAATCGGAGATTATGAACTGATTAGTCCTGGAAAAACGGAGTTTGAAGACTGGGAACTGGAGGCCTATCTGTCCCCAGGCCATACGATTATTGTGCGGTACGTATGCGACAGCGCCGCAGGGTACGGAAATGTGGTGCTTCCGATGCTGTATGTGACAGGGAGGGAACGATAATGCTGAAAATTAAAAAATTACAAAAAACCTTTGGCAAATACCATGCCCTGTCCGATCTGAAGCTGGAGGTTCCCCGGGGATCGCTGTTTGGATTTGTAGGCCCTAATGGAGCGGGAAAAACTACGACTATTAAAATTATCTGCGGACTTTTAATGGCAGATTCCGGAACCGTAGAGATAGGCGGCTGCGACATCTGCAGGGAGACAGCTCAGGTAAAAGGCATGATTGGTTATGTGCCGGACTATTTTGGGGTATATGATAATCTGAAGGTGTCAGAATACATGGAATTTTTCGCCTCCTGTTACGGCCTGGACGGATTGAAGGCGAGAACCAGGATTATGACGCTGTTAGAACAGGTGGGACTGGAAGACCGGACGGATTTTTACGTAGACGGCCTCTCCAGAGGCATGAAACAGCGGCTGTGTCTGGCCAGAGCCCTGATCCACGATCCCCAGCTTTTGATTTTAGACGAGCCTACGTCGGGAATGGACCCAAGAAGCCGGTTTGATTTTAAAGAAATTATCCGAGAACTGCATCAGCAGGGAAAAACCATTTTAATCAGTTCTCATTTGCTGTCAGAATTGTCAGAGGTGTGCACGGATCTGGGAATTATTGACGAGGGCCATATGGTTTTGAGCGGCAATATGCAGGAGATTTTGGAACGGGTAGACAGTTCCAGGCCATTGGTAATTACGGTGAATGGAAAACCGGAGCGGGCCATGGCTATTTTGAGAAGCCATCCCAGCGTCCAGACTATTTCAGTAAAAGAAAGAGATATTATGGTGGGATTTATCGGAGACAGTGAGGATGAAGCCCAGCTTTTGCAGCAATTGGTGGATGCGGAGATTCCAGTCTGCGGCTTTGCCAGAGTGAGGGGAGATTTGGAGACTCTGTTTATGCAGATTACGGAAAAAAATGAAAAGGTGGTGCTGATCCATGAAGGTTAATCCGATTTACAAAAGGGAGGTAAAAGCCAGCTCCAGAAGTATGCGTCTTCCAATTATCCTTATGATATTTAATGGGATTTTAGCTATGGCAGCCCTGCTCAACATGTATTCGGTTCTGTATCGGGTATGGACCACTGCCGAAATCCAGTATTCCGGTTTCCTGGAGATGTATGTATTTGTGGCGGCAGCAGAATTTTCCATGCTTCTGTTTATTATGCCCGCCATTGCGGCGGGCAGCATCAGTGGCGAGAGAGAACGCCAGACTCTGGATCTGCTTTTGACAACACAGACAACTCCCAGACAGATTATCGGGGGAAAGCTGATGGCGTCTTTAAGCAACATGTTTCTGATTCTCATTGCCAGCTTTCCGGTTATTGCCCTGGTCTTTGTATATGGGGGAATTACCTGGAAGGACTTAGCGCTGCTGTTTGTGCATTTTACTGTTACAGCTCTTTTAGTGGCAGGGATAGGGTTATTTTGTTCTGCCCTGTTTAGAAGAACGATTCTGTCAGCAGCGGCATCTTACGGCGGAACTGCGATTTTGGTAGGGGGCACATTTGCTGTCAATGAATTTGCCTTAAGTATTTCTGCCATGCGCTGGAATAATTATATGAATCAAATCGGAAGCGTAGTCAGCCAGGCCAGTTCTGGCGGATTTTTATATCTGATGCTGTTGAATCCGGCGGCAACGTTTTATTCCATTATCCGCGGTCAGACGGGTACAGACGGTGTTTTAAATACGGCAAGCCAGTGGTTTGGATACCACGAAAGCAGCTTTATAACCGACCATTGGGTATTAGTCAGCATGGCGGTACAGCTTCTGGCAGCGCTGTTTCTGAACAGTGGAGCGGTAAAGCTGATTGATCCTGCGGTTAAAAAGGGCAGGAAAACTTTAAAATATCCGAAACACCGCCGTAACTCCCATACACAGAAGGATGCCTAATACTGTAGGCAGGAGAATGGAAAGAACCGTCCATTTCAAAGATTTCGTCTCCTTATGAATGGTCAGCACCGTAGTAGAACAGGGCCAGTGAAACAGGGAAAAAATCAGCATGGATACCGCAGTCTGCCAGGTCCAGCCGTGAGCCAGAAGAAGCTGGCTTAATGCGTGGGAGTCGGTCATTTCGATCAGGACGCCAGACTGCAGGTATGCCATAAGGATAATGGGAAGTACAATTTCATTGGCCGGAAAACCTAACAGGAAACCGATTAAAATAACGCCGTCCATTCCCATGAGCCGCCCAAGAGGATCAAAAAATCCGGTCAGGATCGAGAGAAGGGTGGGAGAGGAAGGCGGAACTGCCTGGATGGCAAGATTAGACGCATCCATTAAGGCTGTCTGGGCAGTTAAGGCAAAATATCCATTTTCTGCGCCTACGTAGGAGATGTTTGCCAGAGCCCATATCAGCAGACCAGCAGGAGCAGCGACGGCCACGGCTCTTCCAAGGACAAACAGGGTTCGGTCAAAGATAGATCGGACAACGACTTTTCCTATCTGGGGTCTGCGGTAGGGAGGCAGTTCCAGCGTAAAGAAAGAGGGTATTCCTTTTAGCAGAGTATGGGACAAGACCCAGGAAGAAGCCAGGGCAGCCAGGACGCCTAACAGGATTACGGCTGTCAGACATAAGGCTGCGGTGAAAGAACCGAGAAATGTCCCGCCAAGTCCTGCTGTAAAAAACAGGGTAATAAGAGTAAAAAGAGTAGGAAAGCGGCCGTTGCATGGAATCATGGAATTGGTTAAAATTGCAATCAGCCGTTCTCTGGGGGAATCAATAATCCGGCATCCCACAATTGCCGCAGCATTACATCCAAATCCCATTGCCATAGTCAGGCATTGTTTTCCGCAGGACTTACACTTCTCAAAAGCCCGATCCATATTGAATGCAACTCTGGGCAGGTATCCCAAATCCTCCAGTAATGTGAAGAGAGGAAAGAAAATCGCCATAGGCGGCAGCATGACGGACACTACCCAGGCCAGAACTCGATAAATTCCATAAACAACACATCCAATCAACCAGTCAGGGGCATTACAGAATGCCATCCAGTCAGCAAGTTTCCCTTCAAACTGAAACAGAGCGTCCCATAAAAGCCGGGACGGATAGTTGGCGCCGCTCATGGTAAGCCAGAAGATAAAAAGCAGCAGTCCCAGCATAATCAGTTTTCCCGTAAATTTTCCTGTTACAATTCGATCGATTCGCTCTTCCAATCTGCGGCAGGTATCGGTAGAGCCGGAGACGGTTTCTCCAGCCAGGGTTTTCGGAGAAAAGTCCAGACAGTCATAGGAAAAGACCTGATCAAAGGCTTCGAGAACTGCCTGGCGGATGCGCTGGATGGTTCGGCTGTCTCTGGCGCAGCATGGAACCACCGGAATCTGTAACACATCTTCCAACAGTGAAAAATCAATAGATATCCCTTTTCGTTGGGCTTCGTCACATAAGTTTACACAGAGGACGATGGGAGTTCCCTGGTCTTTTACGTAATCTAAGTGGGTAATCTGAGACAGCAGGTGAAGTCCGCGTTCCAGACAGGTTGCGTCGCAGATAACCAGAATAATATCTGCCTGACCAGAACAAATATAATCTCTGGCAATGACTTCTTCTTCTGAATGGGCATTCAGGGAATAGGTGCCAGGCAGATCCACCAGGAGAAATTCCTTTCCGCCGTATTGATAAGTACCCTGTGCCGACGCTACAGTCTTTCCAGCCCAATTTCCGGTGTGCTGGCGCATGCCGGTTAGAGCATTAAAGATGCTGCTTTTCCCTACGTTGGGGTTGCCAGCCAAAGCAGCCACAATGCGTCCGTTATCCATAAAATACCTCCATGAAAACTGCCAATCCTCATACTCGGGGATATGGCAAGAGCCTTATTGTTACATATGAAAGAGGACAAGAAGAGGATACAAAAAGAGGGGATTTAAACCTGATAGGCATAAATATGCCGTATTTATAATTGAAAAGCCTATATAGATGGTTTTTTGTATACAAAAGAAATATGGCATATGCGAAAAAGAATCGCATATTCAAAAATAAATCTGTCAAAAAACTGGCATACAACGAAAAATCGGAGAATTGTAAAGTGGAGAAAAAATGAATATTATGGAGTTACGAGTTGTCCAAAGTCGATAAAAGACTTATGGATAAATAAGGGCTTGTAAAAAATAGAAAAAGGAGTGAAAAAGAGTATGGCTAAACAAAAAGCTCAATACCAGTCTTCCGTACTGGTAGAAGGACGGCAGCAATCATTTAAGCAGAAATTTGTCAGAGCGATGAGAAGAGACTGGCAGCTTTATCTGCTGTGCGTTCCTGCATTGTTGTTCATATTTGTATTCAACTATGGACCAATGTACGGCCTGCAGATTGCATTTAAGGATTTCTCTGCGAAACAGGGAATCTGGGGAAGTGAATGGGTCGGATTTGATAACTTTATAAGATTTTTCAAAACCCCCCAGTTCTTGACCTTATTGAAGAACACACTGGGGATTAGTATCTATTCCCTGATTGCAGGCTTCCCATTCCCGATTATACTGGCGCTGATACTGAATCAAGTCAGAAGCGGCAAGCTGCGCAAGGTAGTGCAGATGGTGGTATATGCGCCCCACTTTATTTCTGTAGTAGTATTGTGCGGTATGCTGTACGTGTTCATGTCTCCGTCTACAGGTATTCTGAATAATATCCTGGCGTCTCTTGGCCTGGAACGGGTATTCTTTTTAGGAGAGCCGTCTTACTTTCCGCACATCTTCGTGTGGTCGGATATTTGGCAGAATACAGGATGGGGTATGATTATTTACCTGGCGGCGCTGTCCTCCATCAGTCCAGAGCTGTACGAAGCAGCCAAGATAGACGGAGCAAGCAAATTAAAAACAATTTGGTACGTAGATATTCCAGGTATTTTGCCTCAGATCGTAATTTTGTTTATCATGCGTACCGGAAGCTTTATGAATGTAGGCTTCCAGAAAGCGTTCTTGCTGCAGACGCCTCTGAACTTAGAGACTTCGGAGATCATATCTACATATGTATATAAGGTTGGTCTGCTTAATGCACAGTTTAGTTATTCTACAGCGATTGATCTGTTTAATACAGTAGTCAATGTGGTCCTTATTCTTATGGTGAACGCCATTTGTAAGAAGGTCAATGACACCAGTCTGTGGTAAGGGGGGAAAAACGTGAATACGACGAAAACAATTAAACGCTCCAGAGAAGATGTGATTTTCGACACAGTGACTACTATATTGCTGCTGCTTGTATTTGTTATTGTAGCATATCCGCTGTTCTTCGTTCTGATTGCCTCTGTATCTGACCCTTATAAGGTACTGAATGGCGAAGTAATGCTGTTCCCTAAGGGCTTTAATCTGGATGCTTATAAACGGATCTTCCAGGATAATACCATCTGGAGAGGTTATTGGAATACGATTCTTTATACGGTAGTTGGTACAGCGTTAAACGTAGCGTTGACAATGACGCTGGCATTCCCGTTATCCCGTAAGTATTTTTCAGGAAGAAAGGCAATTACAGCGATCCTATTAATTACAATGTACTTTAGCGGCGGAATGATACCTACTTATTTACTTGTGAAAAGTATGGGACTTCGAGATACGTTCTGGGTGATGATTTTCCTGGGAAGCGTAAGCGCTTATAATGTTATTATTGCAAGAACATTCCTGGAGTCTAATATCAGCGGAGAACTGGAAGAGGCTGCTGCGATTGACGGATGTTCGAAAGGACGGTTTTTCTTTAGTATGGTGCTGCCGCTGTCCAAGGCAATTATTGCGGTTCTGGTGTTATACTATGCAGTCGCACACTGGAATGATTACATGAAAGGACTGCTGTATCTGGATTCCGCAGAGCGTTATCCGCTGCAGCTGGTAATCCGATCGATTTTGATTCAAACGCAGATGGTGGCCAATGATGCGGCAGATATTGCGGATATTGACGCCAGAATGAAGTTGGCAGAGGCCATGAAGTATGGAGTTATTATTGTATCTTGTGTACCTACATTGATTCTGTACCCATTTGTTCAAAAGCATTTTGTAAAAGGTGTTATGATTGGCTCTGTCAAGGGTTGACTTTATTGGAAAAAATGAGAAAATAATAAAATGTTAAAGGAGAAGAGGTATGAAATTACGTAAACAGACAGCATTATTATTGACTGCAGCTATGGCTGCATCTATATTGACCGGCTGTGGAGGAGGAGAGAAAAATTCATCTGAGACGACGAAAAACGATGCGCCTGCTGCTAGTGGCGAAGTAGTGTCCAGTGAGGATTTTTTCCCGCTGAAGGAAGAAATTAATGTGACAATTGCAGGTGTTAGAGAAGATGGATTTGTACCATTTGATCAATGTAATATGTTTAAAGAGTTAGAAAAACAGACCAATGTAAAGGTAAAATGGCTTGACTGGCCTCAGTCTCAGCAGAAAGAAAAGAGAAATCTGGCGTTTGCAAGCGGCACTCTTCCAGATGCTTTTTACGGAAGCTGGTCTTTAGATAAGCCGGATGTTGTAAAATACGGTGCAGAGGGAATGTTATTCCGTTTTAACGATTACCTGAACGAGACTTATATGCCAAACTTTACAAGGATCTTAGAGGCATGTCCGGAATTGTTAAACGCATTGAGCACTCCGGAAGGCGATGTATATGCGCTGCCTACATTGAATCAAAATGGACTTCCTAAAACAAATGATACGTTAATGATCAATACCGAATGGCTGAAGAAAGTAAATAAAGAAATGCCGACTACCACAGATGAATTGTTTGATGTACTGATGGCTTTTAAAGAGGCCGGAGACTTAAATGGCAACGGTAAAGATGATGAAGTGCCTCTGACGTTCAAATATGGAGAAAATAATACCGGTATGATGAGTTTACTGGGATTTACTGGTATTGTAAGCAACAGTAAGCTGTCCAGAATGGCAATGAAAGATGGTCAGCCTGTATTTGCACCTGCAACAGACGAATACAAAGAGTATCTGACATTTTTAAACAAACTGTACAGCAACGGACTCCTGGACAGAGAAGCATTCACTATGGACAACCCTGCATACAATGCAAAAACTCAGACTTCGACTCCTGTTGCCGGCGTATTATCCGGATGGAGCGCAGAACTGGTTAATCGTCCAATTGCAGGAAATGATCCTACAAAAGAAGGCGTGTATGCTTACCTGGCTCCTGTAAAGGGCGATAATGGAAAAGAGCCGGTATGGGGCATGAGAGTAAATGCGTTAAACGCTAACTTAAGCTTTGCAATCAGCGCAGACTCTGAATATGCGGAAGAGCTGGTTCGTTGGATTGACCTTGCATATGCAAAAGAAGCAAGCGTTGAGAACTATCTTGGTAAAATCGGCGTACATATCCAGAAAGAAGAGGGAGAAGGCAACTACTCTAAGATTATGAACGCTGAGGGAAAAGAGTTTTCTAATGATGAAAAGTCTGTAGAAGTACCAAATAAATTTGCAGTGGCATGGATTCTAGAAGGCGACGCTAACTTTGTAGACGTAATAGACAGTCCTCAGAATAAGGATGCGGCAGATGCATTCTATGAACCTTATCTGGAAGAGAATTATGTAAATGACTACGTAATGATGACTGAGGAAGAAAATGAACGGATTGCGTTCCTGGCAACAGACCTGATCAGCTATGTAGATCAGATGAGTGCGAAATTTATTACAGAGGGTAATATTGATGCCGGATGGGACGCATATATCAGCCAGTTAAAGAACCTTGGACTGGATGAATATGTAGAGATTAAAACACAGATTCATAACAGAGCAACACAGAAATAAGAGAGCAAAAGAGAAACGGCAAGGGCTGCAGAGTTTCTGCAGCCCTTGCAGGGAGAGAGAATGAGGGGACTATATCTGCGAAATAAACTGTTTTTTAAGTATCTCACATCTTATCTTGTCATTTTAATGATACCGATAGTGATTTTTACCATGTACATCAGCCGAACTCTGATGAACATTGTAAAGGATCAGGCAGTCAAGGAAGATGTACAGTCTTTGTGTCAGTTTGAAGTGGGAATGGATAATGTTATGATACGGCTGGAGGCCATTAGAGACAGCTTGATAGACTTGTCTGCCATGGACATTCCCCAGAATCTGGAAAATGTATTGTTGTCCAAAGAACTGATAAGAACATTAAAAACATATACGTTGTCAAATGCAGTAATTGCAGATATTGCTTATTATTCCCATGGGGATTCTTATATTTATACATCTCACAGCTCGTATCAGATAGAACGCTTTTTCTCAGGAGAATACTATTACAAGGACTGGAATATCCAGGACTTCCTGAGTATGGTCAAAAACATAAAAAAGAGAACTGTAAGGCCGGAGGAATATCTGGAGGTTGAAGGAGAAGGGGCAAAATTAATTACAGTAATGTATCCAGTGGAAAACAGAGGGGGAAAAGGCATACTGATGTTTATGCTTCATGCGGAGAAAATGTTTCCGAAAAACCGGAACGCAGCGTTTTTCATCAAGGATCAGGACCGAAGAACGATTCTGGCAAGCTATCCTGGGAATTTCCCCAGGAATATGTGGGATCAGATTGACTGGAGCCAGATACTGATAGAATATGAAAATCCTGTGATTTACCATGACCATTTGATTTCCGCAGTAAAATCCGAAGTTACAGGATGGGATTATGTAAAAGCAACGCCAATAGAAGAAGTAAACCGAAGCTTGAGACACGTTCAGAAGACGTTTTTGCTGGTGGAAACTGCAATTGTATTGGTAGGTGCAGTGTTGATTTGGCTGAACATGAAAGCCAATTACAGTCCGATTAGAAGTATCAGCAAATTTCTTCAAAAGTCCGGCCGTGAGAAGAAGGAAGGCATGGAAGGTATTAAGGCTGCTGTGGAACATTTGGCAAATGAAAACGAGGAGCTCCGAATCCGCTCTCTTGGAGCTTCCCGAAGCCAGTTTCTGCATTTGCTGTTAAAAGGAAAAGTGGCGGATGAGGAAAGCTTTTTACGCCAACTGACAGAACTGAATATGCCAGGCTTAAACAGTAAGCGTTTTTTTGTATTGGTACTGACTGTAAGGCCGGAGGAAGCCCATAAGGTAAGCGCAGAGAAGATGGAGCAGATACTTAGCAAGAAATTATCTGGTTATATCAAGGAAGAAAGAGAGCAGGGAAAATTTGCTTACATGGGGGGATGTGCGGACTCAGAGGGGCAGATGGATTTAAACAGAAAGGTTATGGAAATCCATCAGGAATTATGTACCCTGCTGGAAACGGACGTTATGATTGCAATCAGCAGCATTCAGGAAGGATATGAAAGCATTCCAAGGTGCTATATGGAGGCAATGATGGCTGCGGATTACCGTTTTATTAAAGGGTACCGCTGCGTGATAGACAGTACGATGATGGTTTTAAATGGGGAAATTGGTATGGTTTATCCGCAGAAATTATTTGACCAGCTTAACTATCAGATTAAGAATGGAGATGCAGATAAAATCCAGCAAAGCTTGAGCGAAATTATTGAATATATGAAGTCCCTGCAGCTTCCATTGTACTATGTAAAGGGATTGTGCTATCAGTTAATTGACAATATTTCTTCCATTATTGTTCAAATTAACAGAGAACTTCCGCAACAAAAACGAGCCAGATTTTCTTATGCTACGATATTGGCGGATTTTGAAACAGTAGACGAACTGGTAGAGGCGGTTTCCAACATCAGCATGAATATCTGCCAGTTTATCCGAAACGAAAAATCAGAAGAAGATTCCAAGCTGCTGAGGCAGATAAAAGAATATCTGGATGAACAGATTTATCAGCAGAATTTTGCGATTCAGACTATGGCGGCAGATTTAAATATGTCGCTTCCGGCATTGAGCTCGTTCTTCAAAAACCAGTATGGCGAAACATTAAGTGATTACGTAACCCATTGCAGGATGCGGGAGGCGATTCGTTTGATGTTAGAAGAAAACTGTACGATTGGAGATACGGTTTTAAAGGTAGGGTATTTGAATACGTCCAGCTTTATCCGAAAATTTAAGTCAATTTATGGATTAACCCCTGGACAATATGTCAAGGAGCATAAAGGAAAGGGACAGGAACATGATATACTCATTTGAAACAGGAATCCCACAGGGGATTACTGCAGAAAAGTCCAATGTCAATATTAGCAAAACCCATAAAAAAGACGGAGAATACGGACTTTTATGGGAAATGGAGGGAGATGCCGTTCTTTCTTTGAAAGGAGAGGTAGGATATCATCCTTTTCAGCCTGGCGGATTAAATCAGGACAGAGACAACTTTGTGGTATGGCTTTACAGGGAAAAACCAGAAGAATATCCTCTTGCTGTTGAATTTTACAAACAGGGACAAAGGTGCTGCAGTTTTCTGTTTGGACAGGCATTTACCGGATGGAGAACGTGCTGGGTGCCTTATGAGGATATGACAGGAAACCCTGTAGAAGGCATGGATGAAATCCGCTTTATTCGTAAGGGAAAAGAGGCAGACAGGATCTGGATTGATCAGCTCATTACAGCAGTTCCCATTGATCCCAGACATCCAGTGCCGGATTTACAGGTTCCTTTTGTAAATCTTTCTGTAGATACCGCAGTAAATGCACACTGGACTTCTTTGCTTCGTTTCCACAGATTAGAAGAGGAAGCGTTGGCGGCAGACCGGAAAGAACGTGGAAAAACGGTAAGGGATGAGGCCCTGCAATGCCGGATTAAACAGCAGGTTAAGTTAATCGGGGAACGTATGGAGCAGTTCATTCTTACTCATAGCAATTGGCCGGAAAAGGGAAAACTTCTGGTATCAGAGGATGAATGTCGGGAACTGTGTGAAAAATATGACCGATTCCAGCTTTACCAAATGGAGGATGGAAACTGGGGAGGCGTTACCATTGATGCCGCATGCCAAAAGGCGGCTTATCCAAAAGCACAGGCTGAGGAATTAAGGCTTTTGACCGGTTCCATAGAGATTAAAGAATGTTGTTTCCTGTTATTGGATACAGCATATGCTTGGCATGAGGGAACCCAGGAACAGAAAAAGAAATTGGCAGACTGCTATTGCCATTTGCTTCAGCATTTATGGGAACAGGGCTGGGTCGAGGGAAGTTCCCTGGGAACAACACACCATCTGGGGTACCCTATGAGGGCGTTATATCCGTCCGTTTTTTTAATGAGAAAACCGTTAAAAGAGGCTGGACTGTTAGAACAGGCGTCCAATATGATTGGCTGGTTTTCCGGAAGAGGAAGGGTATTCCGAAATCCTGAAGAACTTCAAGGGGAAAGTGTAGATACATTAAATACCTTATTACAGGGGATTTTGTACTCAATTCTCCTGATGGAAGCTCCAGAGGATCAGGGGGGCTGCCTGAAAGCGATGAGCAGATGGCTGAGCACCAGCCTAAGGCCGGCACCTGGACTGGCTGGGCCGTTTAAAATTGACGGAAGCGCATTTCATCACGCAAATCACTATCCGGCATATGCAATGGGAGGATTTCAGGGGGCAGCGCCGGTAGTTTATGCTCTTAGCGGAACAGATTTTAAACTGGGAGAAGAAGCTCACCGGACAATGAGAAACAGCCTTCTTTACATGAGAATTTACTGCAACCATTACAACTGGATGATCAGCATGTCCTCCAGACATCCTAAAGGAGTAGGAGAGATGAGCCAGATTTCCAGCCTGGAGCCGTTTTATTATATGGCATTGGCTGGGGAACCTGGTGGCAGCGTACATGATTTTGAACCAGAGATTGATAAAGAGATGGCAGGCGCATTGCTTCGACTGTCAGAGTATGTGCCTTATTCTCAGGCAGATGCGCTGAAGAAATTGGGATATACTGCAGAACAGGCGCCAGAAGGATATTTTTCCATGAACTATGCCTGTGCAGGAATCCAGAGAAGGGAAAACTGGATGGCCGGAGTCAGGGGACACAGCCGGTATCTGTGGGGAAATGAAACCTATGCCAGAAATAACCGTTATGGACGCTATATTACTTATGGTAATCTGCAGATATTGGGAAGTGGGGCTCCGGTCAATAACAGAGCCAGCGGTTATTGGCAGGAAGGCTGGGACTGGAACTGTTTTCCAGGGACAACCACGGTGATGTTGCCTGTGGATGAACTTCGCCAGAATGTCTGCGTAGTGGATGCAACTGCCGGATTTGAAGAAATGCTCTTGTCGGATGAAACCTTTGCAGGAGGTGTTTCTTACCATAATCGTCAGGGAACATATGCAATGAAGCTGCATGGACATGCCAAATATGACGGTACGCTGCGAGCCAGAAAGAGTTGGTTTTTCTTTGATGACAGAATCATCTGTCTGGGAAGCGGAATTGAAGATGGACGCAAAAATTATGATACGATTACTACGCTGTATCAGAATTATCTGGGCGATTATCCAGAGTGGCGTGGAAACCTTACGGAAACCGAGATTGGATCAGTATTAAAAGAAGAGAAGATTCTTTCTGATCCAAGCGGCAATCGTTACCGTATTCCGGCTGGAATGATTTTGGAAGAAACTTGTGGAAAACAGGAGTCAAGAGCACAGGATACAGAAGAGGTGACGTTTGGTGAATTTGATAAGCTTTGGATTAATCATGGGAAAGCGCCCCAAATGGCTTCTTATGAGTATATGATACGGGTTCAGCCGAAACAGGAAGAACCAGAAGAACTTCCGTATAATGTGCTTTGTCAGAAAGATGGTCTTCATGCAGTACGAGATAAAGAAAGTGGAATTTGCAGCTTTGTATTCTTTGATTCTGGAACTGTGAAAGAACTTTCTGGTAAAGACAGAATAGGAAACGGTATTGGAGCAGAGTGGGTGCTGGGTGCGGACAGAGAGTGTCTGCTGATGGTGAAATCCCAAGGCACAGAAATGGATCTCAGCTTCTGCGATCCGGATCTGCGTTTCTATGAAGGTCAGGAAGAAGATCAGAAGAATCCGGACGGAACACAAAAAGAAGTCAGTCTGTACTCCCGTAAATGGCTGAAAAGTGAGAGCATTGGCAAGTGGACGCAGATAACATTAGACGGACATTGGGAAGTTGGCCAGATAAGTCCATCTAATGAAGAAAAAGTCAAACTGGAGTCAAAAGAAACCCAGACAATCGTATCTTTTTGGGGACAGGACGGTTTAACAGTAGAGTGCAGGCTGGTTCGGAAGTAAGGCTTGCTGAATGGTACTATTGAAACGGAGGGCGTCGCAAAATCATCAAATTAGATGATTGAGCGATGCCCTCGCCCTATATATGGAAAAATCCAGAAGGAATCCAATCCGTTTGCTTTGGGAATCCTTCTGGATTAAAGAGGAATTGTATTTTAGTCATAAGGAGTGAACGGAGCGAAGCTGTTAAGTCCAGTTTGACCCAGTCCGGTAACAGGCGCATTCTTTCCGTCTTTTTCCGGACAGCTGTAACGTGAAAACCACTCTTCCATCTGGGCTTCCAGCTGTTCGCAGACAGGCTGGGTGTAAGGAGCGTCCGCCAGATTACGCAGTTCATCTGGATCGGTCAGAAGGTGATACAGTTCGTTAGGGCCGTCTGGATAACGGCGGATATATTTCCACTGGCGGCTTCGAATCATGCGGGTAGCACCGTATTCATCATAGATTACTACGCTGGAGTCCTGATTGAGGGGCTGGCCCCGCAGTACTGCGGCAAAACTTTTGCCTGGAAGGGAGTCATCTGGAGCAGGTAAGTCCAGAAGATCTGCCAGAGTGGGGAAAATGTCATAGTGACTTAATAAAGCGTCAGAAGTACTCTCTGGAGCAATTTTGCCTTTCCAGCTTACCAGAGCAGGAACTCTGACAGAGGTTTCATACATGTTTAACGGATAAGTGCCATTTCCTTTTCCGATAATGCCATGGTGTCCCATGTTCATGCCATTATCACCGGTAAAGAAAATAATGGTATCTTCTAATAGATTATGATCTTCCAGGTAATCCAGCAGTCTGCCTACATTTTCATCCATTGCAGTTACAGCAGCATAATAACCCTTTAAGCAGGTGCGGCGAAATTCTGCAAACTCAGCCATGGATTTTCTGTGGTAAATACTCCATGGATGGGCAGGAAGATTGGGAACGCTTTCAAAAGGACAATTTTCATACTGCTGGTAAATACGTTCTGGGTGCTGATCCTTATTCCATGGAGAATGAGGGGCAGTGTAGTGAACGCTGAGGTAAAATGGATGGTCAGAGTCTTTGCAGCTGTCCATAAATTCCAGAGCATTATCAGTAATGTAATCAGTCAAATATGTATTGAGCATCATACGGAACCGTCCATCCTGCAAAACAGTGGGATAAAAATAATTATCACCGCCCATGGCAATGGTTTTCCAGTAAGAAAAACCTGCCCGAGGATGTCCGCTGTCCCCCAAGTGCCATTTTCCGGAAAGGCCGCAAGTATAACCGGCTTCTGCCAGTAAATCCGTATAGCAGGTTTCTCCTGCAATATAATCAATCGCAGCGTCTCCCTTTAATTGGCCTTTGGCCTGCTGATATTCTTTTGGAGAATCTGGATTGTAAATCTGTTTTAGTAATTCTTCATCTAACTGAGATTCATCAACATGGCCGGAGTGAATCCAGTCTCTGACGCCGTGTCTGGATGGAATGTGTCCCGTAAAGATGGAAGCTCTGGCAGGAGAGCAGACAGGAGACGCACAGTAAAAATTGTCAAAGCGCATACCGCTTTTCGCCAGTCTGTCTAAGTTGGGAGTCTTGATTTCTTTGTTGCCGTAACAGCCCAGAGACCAGTAACCTTGATCATCCGTTAAAATAAATACAATATTCGGTCTTTTCATTGGTTCGCTCATTTCCCTTCTCATTGTTTATCTGTAAAATAGAATAACATGGATGAGAACTTGTGTATATATGCTGTTTTTCAGGTGGTATGCATGATTTCTTTTTTGGAATGCGGTTCGCTGCAAAATGCCAGAATTTTATCATAGGGGGTGTCTTGAGTCTTTTCGCGTGGGCCTACCTTTTCAACAGCAATCGGCATCAGCGGAATGAAAACCCAACACTATCTCGACCAACTTCCCCTTCTGTGGTATAATTTCGTATTATGCAATTATGGAGGAAATCATTTTTTATGGGTGTTCAGGAGCCTAAAAAAATAAAAAAACATGTTTCCATGGGTGTTTTAGCCCATGTAGACGGAGGAAAAACTACATTTTCAGAGCAGCTTCTATACCATGCCGGAGTAATTCGTGCAGCAGGAAGAGTGGATCAGAAAAATACGGTAATGGATGGGGATGAGGTGGAAAAGTCCAGAGGAATCACCATTTACGCAGACCAGAGCTGGTTTGAATATCAGGGAGATGAATATCACCTTTTGGATACTCCAGGGCATGTGGATTTTTCAGCAGAGACAGAACGGGCTGTGACGGCGCTGGATTATGCGATTCTGCTGGCAGATGCTTCTTCCGGCGTGGCAGCTCATACAGTTACGCTGTTTCGGATGCTGAACCGTTTTCAGATTCCGGTATTTATCTTTATAAATAAGACGGATTTGGAAACTGCCAATGTGGATGGGACAATGAAAGAGATTCAGGAGAGGCTGACGGAGAATGCCGTTTTTGTGGAAAACTGGCCTCCAAGTGAACAGGATTTGGAGGTTCTTACGGAATTTGCGGCAGAACGAGATGAAGAAATCATGGAGGATTACCTGGAGGGACGTCCGGTAGAAAGTGATAAGCTTATTCCTGTTTTTCGCACCATGATCCGTAAAAGACAGGCCGTTTTGTGCATGAAAGGGTCGGCTTTGAAGGATGAGGGTATTGAGCAGTTTTTCCAGGCTTTTCATCAGTTGACAGAAACCAGGTACGAAGAAAATAAGCCATTTTCCGGTCTGGTATATAAGGTTCGCCATGATGAAAAGGGACAGCGGATAACGTTTGTAAAAGTGCTGTCCGGAGCCTTAAAAAGCAGGGATGAAGTTCAGGTTTTAAGGGAACAGATGGAGGAATCTGAACAGAAAACAAAGGACTTTGAAGTGGAAAAGGAAAAAATCCATGAAATCCGAACCTATTCCGGCCAGCAGAGTCAGGCAGTGCAAACAGCAGCTGCCGGAAGTCTCTGCGCTGTCACGGGGCTGGAATTTCCCAGCTGTCAGGATGTAATCCTGTCGGCTGAATACCCAAAAGAAGAACTTTCCGATCTGATAAAACGTTATGCCGCCAGAAAACACTCCATGGAAATGCAGCCTGCCCTTCAGGCTCAGGTTTCTTCTGAAACAACAGACAGTCACACATTATACCAGACCTTAAAGCTTTTAGAAGATGAAGAACCTCAGCTTTTAACAGAAGCCAGGGAAGACAAGAGTCTGGTAGTCAGCGTTATGGGAAAAATTCAGTTGGAAGTGTTGACGCAGGTATTAAAGGAACGGTTTGGAATTGATGCAGTATTTGCTCCGCCAAAGGTGCTTTATCGGGAAACAGTTGCCCGTCCGGTAATGGGATTTGGCCATTATGAGCCTCTGCGCCATTATGCAGAAGCCCATCTTCGCATTGAACCGGCAGAACGGGGAAGCGGCATTTCTTTTGCAAGCGAATGTCACGTAGATACGCTGGCTTCCAATTACCAGAATTTGGTGCGGACTCATGTGTTCGAGAGAGTACACAGGGGAATCTTAACAGGCGCACCGTTAACAGATGTAAAAATTGTGCTGACTGCAGGAAAGGCCCATTTAAAACACACAGAAGGGGGAGATTTTCGAGAGGCAGTATACCGAGCGATTCGCCAGGGACTGGAAAAAGCGGAAACGATTTTGCTAGAACCCTGGTATCAATTTGAAATCAGCGCCCCCAGCCAGTATGCAGGAAAAATTATGGCAGATATTCAGAAGCGGTTTGGCCAGTGCAGTCCGCCGGAATTGGAAGGAGATACGGTTTCTATATCTGGCAGAGGCCCAGTCGCATCTTTTATGGATTACGGGATTGAACTGGCAGCGCAGACCAAAGGGTGCGGAAGCATTTCCATGGTCTGGGGCGGCTATGAGGAATGTCACAATGCAGAGGCCGTGATTGCAGAATGTAACTACGACAAAGGGGCTGACAAAGAAAATCCATCCTCCTCGGTTTTCTGTTCCCATGGGGCTGGATTTGTGGTAAACTGGAATGAAGTAGAGAATTATATCCATCTGCCGGCAGAAATGATCGATTGATATACAAATGATGGGTGAAATAAGCAGGAAATTGGAGAACAAATGGAAACCACGGATTATTTAGGAAATTATTACGAAGAACTGTTTTTTGGACATGTAAACCGGCGATATCGAACCATGACGGCTGGAGAAATGAGGAAAAGAGCAGAGAAACTGTGCCAGGCTACGCTGGATGAGATTGAAAAAGCCAATGAGTTAAGCGATATTCACGCAATGCTGTCAAAGGTATGTGCCTATTTAATGCATAAAGAGCACACAGTAAAATTGGCGGAGCAGAGGGCTTCCATTCACGATTATACCGTTTTGGCAAAGGAGTTTTGCCATCGCCTGGCAGAAAAAGATCTGCAGTTTTTGCCGCCTCTGGGAGTGGAGGAACTGGAGCAGATATTGAAAATGCAGGGAATCCGCCGTTATTTACTTAATAATTCCCTGGATAGGGCTTATCAGCTGTTTTATATTCCCAAGACCATTCAAAAAGGCATTTCCTCTTCCATGGAAAAACGGCCGGAAGATGAGTATCCGGAAGCGCGGGCTATGAAGCGGAAATTTATTCTTCACATTGGCCCTACCAACAGCGGAAAAACCCATGACGCGTTAGCACGATTAAAAGAATCTTCCCACGGCGCTTATTTTGGTCCTCTGCGCTTATTGGCCCTGGAGGTTTATGATAAGTGCAATGTAGAACATGTGCCTTGTTCTATGATAACTGGAGAAGAAACCATAGAAGTGCCAGGAGCAGTATGCCAGTCTTGTACCATAGAGATGTTAAACGATCACGAATATTTTGATATTGTGGTAGTGGATGAATGTCAGATGGTGGGAGATCCCTATCGGGGACATAACTGGACAAGGGCGATTTTAGGGCTGCGGGCAGAAGAGATCCACCTGTGCATGGCTCCGGAAGCAGAGTCCATTATTACTCAGATGATTAAGAGGTGCGGCGACAGTTACCGGATTGTGCGCCACAAGAGAAACACTAGGCTTACAGTAGAACGAAAAGCCTATTCTATGGTAAATGATTTGAAAAAGGGAGACGCCTTGATTGTATTTTCCAAGAAGTCTGTGCTGGCTTTGGCTGCGCATCTGGAAAAACAGGGAATTTCCTGCAGTGTGATTTATGGAAGCCTTCCTCCGGCTACGAGAAGAGAACAGGTGCGCCGCTTTTTAGAAAAAGAGACAGATATTGTAGTCAGCACCGACGCCATTGGCATGGGGCTGAATCTTCCAATCCGTCGGATTGTATTTGTAGAGACCTCCAAATTTGACGGGGTGGCAAAGAGAAATCTGGAACCTGCTGAAATTAAGCAGATTGCCGGTCGGGCCGGACGTTTTGGAATTTATGAAGAAGGATTTGTAGCGGCTGTAGATGGGATTGAGCTGATTGAAGACGGACTGTCCCGCCTTCCAGTGCCGATTATGAAGGCTTATGTGGGATTTCCGGAGCAGCTTTTGGAACTTCCGGCAGAGATTGACAACCTGATTAAAATATGGGCGTCCATGGATGCCCCTGCCATTTATCAGAAGATGGAAGTAGACGAACTGCTGGCGTTATATCAGCACTTTTTAATGGTTCATCGGGATCGGTTAAATGAATTTGAAAAACAGGAGATTTACAAGCTGATTACCTGTGCCATTGATATTAATAATAAACTGGTTGTAGATTTGTGGAAAGACTACTGTCGGGAATACCGTGAAGTGGATGAACTGGAATTTCCCTACAGTCCTGGAAATGATTTGTACGATTTAGAAAGCTATTATAAGATGCTGGATCTGTATTTCCAGTTTTCCAGAAAAGTCAGTCTGCCTGTACAGGCAGAGAATCTGATGGAAGAACGCCGGGAAACTGAGGAGGAAATCAGCCGTATCTTAAAAAATGAGTGTGGAAGTTATTCTCGAAAATGTTCGGTCTGCGGAAGAGAACTGGCCTGGGATTATCCATTTTCCATTTGTGAAAAGTGTTTTGAGCGGGGGAAAAATGAAAGACCCCGTCGAGGGGGATACCGGAGTGAGGGAAGGTTTCGCAGAAGATAATAGAACGGATATAGAATAACAGAATCTAATAAGAAGAGTATTGGCAGGATGGGAAGCGTGATGCATTCCGGTTTTGCCAATACTCTTATTTCTTTTACTCCGACACCAGTATTTCCACTGCGTTTTTATCCCTTAATGCAATGACCGCACAGCGTACCAGATAGGCGGACATGGAGCCCTTTTGACCTTTTAATACGCAGGTGACGGTTTCGCCTGGCGCAAAACCCAGATCCCGAAGGCGCAGAGAGGAATCTTCATCTCCAGCCAGAAATGCAATTTTCCCTTTTTGTCCGACGTCTATTTGATTTAATGGAAGAACCATACTGTTCACATCACAAAACTGTCAGTTGTTATCAGGATATGCAAAAGCAAGGAAAGGGGTGCTGGCAGCGGAGCAGTCAATTCAGAATGTAAGGAACCGGAGAGTCGATTTCCATAGAATCCGGAGAAATCCGGCAGTCCATAGCCAGTATCCGGACTCCTGCCTGACTGGCTGCCGCCAGGGCATCTGCAAAAGCAGGATGGGTTTTGCGGTTAGGAGTAAAGCAGGAAATTTCCTTCATCTGAATCACAAACAGGATGAAACAGGAAAAGCCCTCCCTGGCGGCGTTAATGAGTTCTTCTAAATGTTTGACGCCCCGTTCAGTAGGAGCATCTGGAAACATGGCCAGTCCGTCTGATTCTAACGTGACTCCCTTTACCTCCATGAAAGCCGGATGTCCGTCTAAGAGAAAAGCCAGGTCAAAACGTGACGCTCCATAAGTTACTTCTCTCCGAATATCGGCAGCCTGATTAGGCTGGGAATCAGAGGATAAGACAGTATGGAGTCCCTGATTGTTCAGCCATTCCCATGCAGCCAGGTTCGGGGCCTGGGAATCCATATTAATGAGAAGAGGTTCTTTCCCTTCTCGCAGTTTCCAAACGCCGATAAGGGAATAGGCGGTTTTTCGCCCCTTTGCTTGGGCGTCCTTGTGGTATTCCAGCAAAACTTTGACTCCAGGAATGAGAAGTTCTTTACATCTTCCTGTATTTTTTACATGACATATTACAGTCTGGCCATCTAAATCTACATGGGCAATAAAACGGTTGGGACGGGCCAGAAAGGTTCCTTCTACGATACAATCATACTGCATTCTGAAACACTCCTGATATGGTATTTGCAGCAAGTATAGCGGAAAAATGCGGAGATTGCAAACGTTCTTCCGCCTGAGAACCTTCTATAGCAGCCGATTGTCTTTCATTAGTGCAGACAAGTATGAGAAATGTGTATGCATAATACGGACAAATGTGCGCCATGGACAATATTAACCTTGCGCCCGACTGTAAAATGTGCTAGAATTTCCACAAATCATTTTATAGATGAAGTATAGAAATCGTTACATAAACTTAAATAAGAAAAGAGGACGCAATCATGGCATTATTCTATCAAAGCACCCGTGGAAAAGAAACCGGCGTTACCGCCTCTCAGGCTGTGTTAAAAGGTCTGGCAGATGACGGAGGCCTGTTTATGCCAACGGAGATTCCAAAACTTTCCATCCCTATGAGAGAGGTTGCCGGAATGTCCTATCAGGAGACTGCTTATGAGGTAATGAAGCTGTTCCTTACCGACTATACGGAAGAAGAGTTAAAAGACTGTATTGCAAAGGCTTATGATGAAAAATTTGACGTAGAGGAAATCGCCCCTCTGGCAAAGGCTGACAACATGTATTTTTTGGAACTGTTTCATGGAAAAACCATTGCTTTCAAAGACATGGCCCTGTCCATTCTGCCTCACCTGATGGTGACAGCGGCGAAGAAAAACGGCGCAGATAAAGAGATCGTGATTTTGACGGCTACTTCAGGAGATACTGGAAAGGCTGCCATGGCCGGTTTTGCTGATGTGCCAGGCACTCGGATTATTGTATTTTATCCAAAGGGCGGAGTCAGCAGGGTGCAGGAATTACAGATGCGTACCCAAAAGGGAGACAATACCAGCGTAGTAGCAATTCACGGCAATTTTGACGATGCCCAGACGGGAGTAAAGAAGATTTTCGGAGATAAGGAGTTTGGAAAAGAACTGGCTGAAAGCGGATTCCAGCTTTCCAGCGCCAACTCCATTAACATCGGACGTCTGGTTCCCCAGATAGTTTATTACGTATATGCTTATGCAAAGCTGCTGGAAAACGGCGAGATTGAAGACGGTGAAAAGATTCATGTAACTGTGCCGACCGGAAATTTCGGCAATATTTTAGCTGCATATTTTGCAAAGCAGGTGGGGGTTCCCATTGACAAACTGATTTGTGCTTCTAATGAAAATAAGGTCCTTTACGACTTTTTCACCACAGGAACTTATGATAGAAAGAGAGAATTTATCCTGACCAATTCTCCTTCCATGGATATTTTGATTTCCAGCAATTTAGAGCGTCTCATCTATTTAAGCACAGGCTGCAACGCAGAACAGACCGGAGCGCTTATGGCAGATTTAAGCCAAAAGGGCGCATATACTATTACAGAAGAGATGAAAAAGGCTATGGCTGATTTTAGAGGCGGATTTGCTACTCAGGAAGAAGACGGCCGGATGATCCGCAAGGTCTTTAACGAAGTCGGCTATTTAATGGATACCCACACAGGCGTAGCGGCAGCTGTTTATCAGCAGTATCAGAAGGAAACAGGAGATCAGACCAAGACGGTGATTGCATCTACTGCCAGCCCCTATAAGTTTTCCAGAAGCGTTATGGAAGCCATTGCAGGTCCGCAAGCAGAAGAGGACGAGTTTGCGCTGATTGATGAAATGAGCCGCCTGTCCGGAACTCCGATTCCTCAGGCAGTAGAGGAAATCCGCACAGCGCCCATCCGTCACAGCAGGGAATGTGAGATCGCAGATATGAAGGCAGAGATTAAAGAGATCCTTTCCATGGAGTAAACACCAGAAGAAAAACTTTCGCAAAGTAAGTCTTTTCAAGCGCTTTAAAATGCGCTATAATGGTAGTCAGTGAGTGCGATAAAAAGCCATACTAATTACAATATGAGGGAGGTCTTTCCAATGTTAGTTTCAGCAAAAGAAATGCTTGAGAAAGCAAGAGACGGAAAATATGCAGTAGGTCAGTTTAATATCAACAACTTAGAGTGGACAAAAGCAATTCTGCTTACTGCAGAAGAGTTGAAGTCCCCGGTTATCCTGGGCGTATCTGAAGGTGCAGGCAAGTACATGACCGGTTTTAAGACCGTATCTGCTATGGTTTCCGCAATGATCGATGAGTTAAAGATTACCGTTCCGGTAGCTCTTCACTTAGATCACGGTACTTATGAGGGATGCTATAAGTGTATCGAGGCTGGATTCTCCTCCATTATGTTTGATGGTTCCCATTATCCCATTGAAGAAAATGTAGAGAAGACAAAAGAACTGGTTAAGGTTTGTGCAGAAAAAGGAATGTCCTTAGAGGCAGAGGTTGGTTCCATCGGCGGCGAGGAAGACGGCGTTGTAGGTATGGGCGAGTGCGCAGATCCAAATGAGTGCAAGATGATTGCAGATTTAGGCGTAACCATGCTGGCTGCAGGCATCGGCAACATTCACGGCAAATATCCGGAGAACTGGGCTGGTTTAAGCTTTGAGACTCTGGAAGCTGTCAACAAGGCAGTAGGCAACATGCCTTTAGTTCTTCACGGCGGTACCGGTATTCCGGCTGATATGATTAAAAAGGCAATCAGCCTTGGCGTAGCAAAGATCAACGTAAACACTGAGTGTCAGTTATCTTTCGCAGCTGCTACCAGAGAATACATTGAAGCAGGCAAAGATCAGCAGGGTAAGGGCTTTGACCCAAGAAAGCTGTTAGCTCCTGGTACAGAGGCAATTAAGGCTACTGTAAAGGAAAAAATGGAACTGTTCGGTTCTGTAGGAAAAGCCTGATTTTGTTTTGACAAATTTCTGTTCCGGCAATTAAGGGGTTGCTGCAAAAGGATGAATGCATCTGTATTTGCAGCAGCCTCTTTTATTATACAACAAAGAAAGACAAAGGAGAATGATATGCCAATCGGAATTATTGCAAATGGTATGGCTATTATAATAGGAGGACTTATAGGAACTGTAGCAGGCCATAAGATACCAGAGCGTCTGAAAACGTCCCTGACTCAGATGTTTGGAGTATGCGCAATGGGAATCGGAATTTCCTGCATTATGAAAATGGCGACCCTGCCGGCATCTATTTTATCCCTGGTACTGGGGCTGATTATTGGAGAACTGTGCGATTTGGAAAACCGGATTCAAAAAGGAGTCCGTATAATCCAAAAGCCAATGTCGAAAATCCTGTCTTCCGGAAAGCAGGAAGATCCGGAAGTTTTTATGGAAGAGTTTATCAGTATCCTGGTACTGTTCTGTGCCAGCGGAACGGGACTTTTTGGAGCGATGCAGGCTGGAATTACAGGAGATCACAGCATTCTGCTGACAAAATCGATTCTGGATTTTTGTACTGCTGCAATTTTTGCGGCGAATTTAGGCGGTCTGGTAAGTTTGATTTCCATTCCGCAGTTTTTGATTATGATGATTTGCTATCTGGGAGCTGCAATAGTTATGCCACTGACCAATGAAACCATGCTGGGAGATTTTTCAGCAGTAGGAGGATTAATCAGTCTGGCAACCGGTTTCCGCATTGCGGGAATCCGAAACTTCCCTGTTGCCAATATGATTCCGGCTATGATTTTGGCGATGCCGCTATCTGCGCTGTGGAATAATTTCCTGGTCCCCTTTTTATAGTTCACAGAATTTACACGGGATTTTCACAGAATCCCCACGGTTTGAACACATTTTTCCAGTAAACTCTCTTTTGTAAGCATCAAGGAAGTTTATACAAAAGGAGAGAGGAAACATGACAACAAATAAAAAACTGACTGCAGTTCTTTCTACAACTGCTTTGCTGGCTATTGCCGCAAGCGGTACTGCAATGGCTGGAACGGCTCACTGGGAACAGGAAGGAGAAGACTGGGTATACTTGGACAGTGATGGGGACAAAGTTACCGACACATGGAAAAAAAGCGGAAGTAACTGGTTTTATTTAGACAGCGACGGGTATATGGCAAAAGATACGATTATCACTTCCGGTTCTAATGACGACAAGTATTACGTAGACGCCAACGGTGCAAAGGTTACCAATACCTGGGTATCTATGGATAATGAAGGTGATAACGAGTGTGGGGATCAGGAAGACATCTCTACCGTCTGGTATTATTTTGATTCCAATGGAAAGGCAAAGCGGGCAGACAGCGGTTCAAAAGTTTATACCAATATTCCTTATGGAGATGGAAACGCAACCGGAACCTTTGCCTTTGACGAGGACGGCCATATGTTAAGCGGCTGGCAGGATGTGGAACTGTCCAGCGGCAGTACTGTTACCTATTATTTCGGAGACGAAAATGAGGGCTGGGCTGCGACAGGATGGCAGTATCTGGAAATGCCGGATACTTCAGAAGATGACAGCGAAGGACCGGAAGAGGACGAGGCATGGTTTTATTTTGGAACCAATGGCCGTGCCGTAAAAGACCAGACCAAGTATATTAACGGATATTATTATACATTTGATGAAAATGGCGCCATGGATGACACCTGGGTAACGGGTACCCCTGGAATTTCCGGCAGTACGGCCAATGTGGCAAGCGATGCGGCGGCTTTTTATACCGAAGACAGCGGATATAGAAGAACTGGCTGGATTTATACCTATGATCCGGAGGACGAAGACCAGGAAGGAGACGAATACTGGTTCTATTTAAGCACCAAGGGTGAGGCCTTTAATGATGAAGCCAAGGATGCTATTACCGGCGGCGCAGTCGGCATTACAGCAACAGATCTGTATGACGGAGATGTATATGAAAATGTAGCGGCAAAGGTAATTAAGAATAAGACCTATTTGTTTGATGGAAATGGCCGTATGCTGACAGGAGTACTTCAGCTGGATGGAGAAGCATATCGTTCCGGAGGAAGCAACCTGGCAGATGAAGGGATCTACTACTTTAATGATGAAGACAGTACAGAAAACGGTCAGATGGAAACTGGAAAACAGACTTATGACAACGAAGGCGAAGATGTAACTTACTACTTTAAGAAAAATGGCCAGGCATATACCAATGCTCTGGTAAGCGGAGCGATTTATGACAGCCAGGGCAAACGGGTAGATGCAGAAGACGGCGCATCTTATATGTTGTATACCACAGAAGCTGATATTACTGATGATGATGGAACCAAAGTAGTCATTCCGGAAGGAACTCAGGTAATTGTCAGCCGCAGCGGTTCCGTAAAAAAGAGCGGTTCAGCAGAGGTAGACGGCGTAGACTATGATATTGACAACTATGTAGCGACAGAAGATATTGACGATTAACCAATCAAATAGCTGATTTAAAAAATATTGCATTACATTTATCACACAAAATTAGTGGCATCCAGAACTGCACTCTCGGGATGTCACTTTTTTGTAATGTTTTTTTAATGAAAAAGTAAAAATTATCAGAAGTTGTAAGAAATAAGATAGTAAATACAGAAAAACGATAGAAAAGCGTCAGACAATAGACACACTCCGGACACAATTTCTCCATAGAATAAGTTTGTAAACATCAAGACAACATTGTTTGAAAAAAAGGAGACGTGTTTATGAAAAGAAAGATGAAAACTGCAGCAGTGCTTACTGCAGGCGCATTGATGACAATAGGAGCATCCGGCATGGCATTTGCCGCTACCGCTCATTGGGAACAGGAAGGAGAAGACTGGGTATATTTAGATAAAGATGGTGACAAAGTTACTGATACCTGGAAAAAGAGCGGAGATTACTGGTTTTATTTAGATAGTGACGGATATATGGCAAAGGATGCCATTATTACTTCGGGCTCTAATGATGATAAGTATTATGTAGACGTTAACGGAGCAAAGGCAACCAATAAGTGGGTGGCTGTAGACAATGCAGATGAACATGAGTGTGCAGACCAGGAAGATATTTCTACGGTGTGGTATTTCTTCGGTTCTGACGGTAAAGCAAAGAGGTCGGAGTCAGGCAAGAAGGTATTTACCGGAATCCCTCATGGAGCAGCCATGGATAAAAAGGGTACCTTTGCATTTGACGAAGAAGGCCATATGCTTAGCGGCTGGCAGGATGTGGAACTGTCCAGCGGAAAGAGCGCAACCTATTACTTCGGAGATGAGAGTGAAGGAGCAGCAGTTACCGGCTGGCAGTATCTGGAGATTCCGGAAGAAAATTATGACAGTGACAACGGCCCTGAGGACAGCGAAGGCTGGTATTATTTTGGTACCAACGGCAGGGCGGTAAAGGATCAGAATAAATACATTAATGGATTTTATTACACCTTTGATGAAAACGGCGTTATGGATGATACCTGGGTAGTGGGAACTCCTGGAGTTTCCGGCACAACCGTACAGATTGCTACGGATGCGGCAGCTTTCTATACAGAAGATATTGGTTACCGCAGATCCGGATGGATTTATACCTATGATCCGGAAGATAAGGATCAGGAAGGCGACCAGTACTGGTTCTATTTAAGCTCTAAGGGCGAGGCATTTAATGACGAGGCCAAGGACGCTAAGGCGCAGAATGCGGAAGGAGTTACGGCAACAGACCTTTATACCGGCGATGTTTATTATAATGTAGCGGCAAAGGTAATCAAGAACAAGACCTACTTATTTGACGAAAATGGCCGGGTTTTAGACGGCGTATTCCGATTAGACGGAGAAGCATACCGTTCCGGCGGAAGCAAGCTGGCAGACGAAGGAATTTATTACTTCAGTACAGACGACGGCTCTGAAAACGGACAGATGCAGATTGGCAAGACCGAGTATGACGACGAAGGAGAAAAAACTAACTACTACTTTAAGAAGAGCGGCCAGGCATATACCAATGCGCTGGTAAGCGGAGCAATTTATGACGACGAGGGTAAGAGAGTAGACGCAGAAGACGGCAGCACCTATATGCTGTATACTACGAACCATGATATTACAGATGAAAGCGGCAAGAAGGTTCTGATTCAGAGCGGAACCCAGGTTGCAGTAAACCGCAGCGGCTCTGTAAAGAGAAGCGGAACAGTAGAAATTGACGGCGTAAAGTACACCATTAATAAAGATACTTATGAGGCAACAGAAAAAATAGCTGAATAAGGACAAACGATCATATGTAAAAAGTGACTCTCCTGACAGGAGGCTGGGGAAATACCTGGCCTCCTGTTGTATTTTTGTAGTTGTTCAGGACGGGGGCATCTTCTTGTCCGGCTTTGCCGAACAAGAAGCATCGGAGATTTCTCGCCGCCTTGAATAATTACATATTTTTTATATTTAGTCTTTACTTTTTTTAAAAGAGCCATTACAATGAAAAGCAGGTTTTATGAATCTTACTAATAAATCTGCATGTTGGAAGGAGAAAATCTAATGAGCGATTGTATCAATGTGTCCGAGATTTTTGGAAAGAATGTGTTTAATGATGCAGTTATGCGGGAACATCTTCCGAAAAATGTATATAAGAAACTGAAAAAAACCATAGAAGACGGGGCGGATTTGGATTCAACCATTGCAGATGCAGTCGCCCATGCTATGAAAGAGTGGGCCATTGAGCGTGGAGCTACTCATTACAGCCACTGGTTCCAGCCGCTGACAGGAATTACCGCTGAAAAACAGGATTCATTTTTGTCTGCGCCTGATTCCAACGGAAAGGCTATTATGGAATTTTCCGGAAAGGAACTGATAAAAGGCGAGCCAGATGCGTCTTCTTTCCCGTCAGGGGGACTTCGTGCCACCTTTGAGGCAAGAGGTTACACCATGTGGGACTGCACGTCACCGGCATTTTTAAAGGAAGACGCCATAGGCGTAACCTTATGCATCCCGACTGCGTTCTGTTCCTATAAGGGAGAGGCTTTGGATAAAAAAACTCCGTTACTGCGTTCTATGCAGGCAGTAGAAGAGCAGGCTTTGCGGATTCTCCGTCTGTTCGGCAATACGACAGCCAAACGGGTAGTACCTTCTGTGGGACCGGAGCAAGAGTACTTTCTGGTCGATCACGCAAAATACATGCAGAGAAAAGACCTGATTTACGCAGGACGGACGCTGTTTGGCGCAATGCCTCCAAAGGGCCAGGAAATGGATGACCATTATTTTGGCATTATCCGTGAGCGTATTGGCTCATTTATGAAGGAATTAAATACAGAATTGTGGAAACTGGGGGTGTCTGCCAAGACCCAGCATAACGAAGCAGCGCCTGCCCAGCATGAGCTTGCGCCGATTTATGCGGAAGCAAATGTAGCGGTAGATCACAATCAGATGACTATGGAAACTTTGAAAAAGGTAGCGGAACGCCATGGCATGAATTGTCTTCTCCATGAAAAGCCCTTTAAGGGGGTCAACGGTTCCGGTAAACATAACAACTGGTCTTTGATTGCAGATGATGGGATTAATCTGTTAAATCCAGGAGATACGCCTCACGAAAACATACAGTTTCTTCTGGTACTGGCCTGTATTTTAAAGGCTGTGGATACCCATGCGGATTTGCTGAGAGAATCTGCTGCAAATCCTGGAAATGACCAGCGTTTAGGTGCCCAGGAAGCGCCTCCGGCTATTATTTCCGTATTTTTGGGCGAACAGCTGGAGGATGTAATCGACCAGCTTTGCAGTACGGGAGAGGCCACGCATTCTAAGAGCGGCGGAACTTTAAAAACCGGAATTAAAACTCTGCCGGATTTGTCCAAGGATGCAACCGATCGAAACCGTACCTCTCCGTTTGCCTTTACCGGCAATAAATTCGAGTTCCGTATGCTGGGAGCTTCCGATTCTGTGGCTTCTCCCAACATTGTGTTAAATACTATTGTGGCAGAAGCGTTTAAAGAGGCGGCAGACCGGCTGGAACAGGCAGAAGACTTTGAAATGGCAGTCCACGATTTGATTAAGGAGCTGTTTGCGGCTCACAGGAGAGTTATTTTTAACGGAAACGGTTATTCTCAGGCATGGGTAGAGGAAGCGGCCCGCAGAGGACTTCCAAACATCAGCTGCAGCGTAGATTCCATTGAAACGCTGATTACGCCAAAGGCAGTCAAACTGTTTGAAGAGTTTCACGTATTTACCAAGGCAGAACTGGAATCCCGTGTTGAGATTGAATACGAGGCCTATGCCAAGACCATGAACATTGAAGCACGGACTATGATAGATATGGCAGGCAAGCAGATTGTTCCGGCTGTGATTAAGTACACTACTCAGCTGGCTCAGTCGATTCAGGCAGTGACAGGGGCATGTCATCAGGCAGACGTCAGCGTTCAGACCGAACTTCTGATTAAGACTTCTTCCCTGCTGGCAGAAATGAAAAAGGCATTGTCTGAACTTTCCGATATTACGAACACCTGTGGGGCAATGGAAGCAGGAGAAGCCCAGGCTAAGGCTTATTACCGACAGGCAGTTCCGGCAATGGATCGGCTGAGAGAACCGGCAGATAAGCTGGAAATGATTATGGATAAGGACCTGTGGCCATTCCCAAGCTATGGAGATTTGATTTTTGAAGTATAAGAGAAATTTTGGAGTATAAGAAAAAAACTGTTCTGAGAAATCGGGGCAGTTTTTTCAGTTACCTGAAAGTGCGTACTTTACAAATGGGAAAAATGACGATAAACTGTTTAGGTAACAACACAACCAGGCAATTACTTAGAATGGCGGGAAAGATGATTGATTTTATAAGAGAAGTATTGAAGCTGTATGTGGAACGGGGCCCGTGGTTTTTAGAACTGCTGGCAGCCCATATCCGTTTGTCTCTGATGGCCATTGCCATTGCAGGGACTCTGGGGCTCGTCATTGGAATTATTCTGTCAGAATACCGAAAGGCGGCGCCTTTAGTAATCGGAATCTGTAACGTGTTTTATACGATTCCGTCCATCTCCATGCTGGGAATTTTAATTCCGCTGTTAGGCATTGGAGATAAAAATGCAGTAACAGCCATTTCCATTTATGCGTTGATGCCGATGGTACGAAATACCTACACAGGACTGACTACGGTGGATAAGGATATTTTGGAAGCGGCAAAGGCCATGGGAAGCACCAGAATGCAGATTTTGACCAGAGTTACCCTTCCATTGGCATTTCCGGTAATTTTGACAGGACTTCGCAGCATGACGGTTATGGCCATTTCCATGTGCGGCCTGGCATCTTATATAGGAGCCAGCGGATTAGGAAAAGCAATTTATCGGGGAATCAGTATTTATAATCCCCAGATGACTTTTGCAGGAAGCATTTTAATTGCTTTACTGGCGCTGGCAGCAGATATGCTGCTGGGGCTGATAGAAAGAATTTATAAAAAGAAAAGGAGAATGGAATAATATGAGAATAACTGGAAAAATAACTGCGGCTCTTTTATCAGGCGCTATGGTATTAAGCCTTGCAGCCTGTGGAGGAAAGAACACAGAAACTACTGCGGCATCTGCAGAAGCAGCAACACCGGCAGAAGAAACCACTGCGGCAGAGGCAGCAGACAAAACAACAACAGCATCTGAAGAGACAGCTGCCACAGAGACTGGATCGAAAGATCCAATTGAAATTGCAACCAAACCTATGACAGAACAGTATATTCTGGCAGAAATGTTAAAGCTGCTGATTGAAGACAGCACAGATTATACAGTAAATATTACTCAGGGAATCGGCGGAGGCACTTCCAACATTCAGCCGGCCATGGAAGCCGGAGAATTTGATCTGTATCCGGAATACACATCCAGCGGCTACGTAATGGTTTTAGGCCATGATGCTGCAGGGGTCAGCGATGAGGAGATTTGGGAAACTCTGATAAAGGAGTACCATGAGAAATTCGGCATGACCTGGCTGGGACTGTATGGATTTAACAACACCTACACAGTAGTAGTCAACAGCGATGTAGCAAAGGAACACAATCTGGTTACTACCTCTGACCTGGCAGCCGTTGCCGGAGAGCTGACCTTTGGAGGAAATCCGGATTATCTAGAGCGGGCAGACGGTTTTCCGGTACTGTGCGACACCTACGGCCTGGAATTTAAAAAGGTGATGGACATTGATATTGGTCTGAAGTATCAGGCAATGAACAGCGGAGAGATTGACGTAACCAACGGATACACGACAGACGCCCAGCTGGGTTCTGGAAAGGTGACCGCCCTGCAGGATGACAAGCATTTACAGGTTAATTATTTCTGCTCTACCGTAGTCCGGGAAGATGCATTAGAGGAATATCCAGGCCTGGAAGAAGCGCTGATGAAGATGGACGGAATTTTGACCGATCAGGATATGGCTGAATTAAACTATAAGCTGGAAGCAGAAGGCATGGATGAAAAGCAGATTGCCCGTGACTATCTGACAGAAAAGGGATTGATTGCCAATGAATAAGGGACAAACTCAGGATATTATCGTCCGGTTTGACAAGGTAAGCCTGTCTTATGGGCAGACACAGGTGCTGCAGGAGTTTTCTCTGGATGTAAAAAGGGGAGAGTGCCTGACGATTATCGGAAGCTCTGGCTGTGGAAAGACAACGCTGCTGAAAATTATTAATGGCCTGCTGATGCCGGATTCCGGCAAGGTATACGTTGACGGACAGGACGTCAGCCAGTCAGATTTAACCAGGCTTCGCAGAGGCATTGGTTACGCTATTCAGAATGTGGGGCTGTTTCCACACATGACGGTAAGACAGAATATTGCCTATGTGCCCTCACTGTCGAAAAAATGGGATAAGAAAGAGGAAGAAGAGCAGGTAAGGGAGCTTTTAAAAACTGTAGGCTTAGAGCCGGAGATGGCAGGCCGCTATCCGCTGGAATTGTCGGGTGGACAGAAGCAGAGAGTGGGAATTGCCAGGGCTTTGGCGGCCAAACCGTCGTTAATGCTGATGGACGAGCCCTTTGGGGCAGTTGACAGCATAACCAGAAGAGGGCTTCAAAAAGAATTGAAGCGTTTCCATAATGAAATGACGCTGACCATCCTTTTTGTGACCCACGATATTCGGGAAGCCCTGTTGCTGGGAGACCGAGTGTTAATTATGGAAGCAGGGAAGCTGGTGCGCCTTGGCACGCCGGAAGAAGTGAAAGCTGATCCGGGAAGCGATTTTGTAAGAAGGCTGCTGGATGAAAATTAAATGTATTGATGAATCAGACCGCTGTAAGGGAAAACCGCATTACAGCGGTCTTATTTTGTGGGAAAAATTTCAGGCCGGATTTATTAAACTTCCGGTAAGGATTCTTTACGGAAAAAGTAAAGAATTGGAAAGAAAAGGGTGCTATACTAAAATCAGCATCTGTGTCAGGAAAGCGTCTTTACAGATGCAAAAGGGGATGGTATCTATGATCGAAATCTATGTGGCAGCCCATTTTCTGGTGGATTTGGCCTGCGCTTATCTGATGTTTTCAGGCATATACGGGGCGGAAAACTGGTATATCTGCCTGCTTTTATATAATTTTTGTGCTTTTGCAATGCAGATGCCTATAGGTCTGCTGGCAGATTATAAAAACCGCAATGCATATCTGGCAGTCTGGGGCTGCGTACTGGTAGCAGCTGCGTTTCTCCCAGGAGCGGCAGTCTCCCTGGCGGCTCGGACAGGAGCGGCCGGAACTATGACGGATTCCATCGGTTTGTGGGCGGCAGGCACGGCTTCCATAGTGGCCGGCCTGGGAAATGGCCTGTTTCACGTAGGAGGCGGCCTGGACGTATTAAACAAAAGCAATAAATCGGCTGGCCTGCTAGGATTTTTTGTGGCCCCTGGAGCTTTGGGAATTTATTTAGGGACAGCTTTGGGAAAAGGAAGGGGTTGGCCGGAGGAGTGGCCTGCACTGCTGCTTTTGCCTGTGGCATTCGGCATATACTGGTGTGCTAGAAGGAAAGGCATCTGGCAGGTATCAGGCAATGCTCCGTTTTCACTTTTTCCGGACAGGAAGGCGCTGGCAGGAGCGTGGAAGCAGGCTACTGCCGCAGTGCTCTGCCTGTTTTTCGTAGTAGTCCTTCGCTCGTATCTGGGAATGATTCAGGATTTCATCTGGAAGGAAAGCATGGGAGCCGGTATGATACTGGTCTGTGCGGCGGCTCTTGGAAAGTTTGCTGGGGGATTTCTGGCAGATATAGCCGGCTTTAAGAAAACGGCGGTGCTTTCCCTGATAGTGTCGGGAGGGCTGCATTTACTTTCCTTTCATCCGGCGGCAGGAATTCTGGCAGTATTTTTCTGGAACATGACCATGCCTCTTACCTTGTGGGCTGTAGCCAGATTAATGCCAGGAGCGAAAGGTTTTTCTTTCGGCCTGTTGACATTTGGCCTGTTTTTGGGATTTTGCCCGCCTGCGCTGCGCCGCGTCGCGCACCACGCCGTCGGCCGTGGCGAAGACGCGCGAACC
>CALHQJ010000079.1 GCA_938036545.1 uncultured Clostridium sp.
CCTTTATAAGTTAATTGGGCTGGAGATTCTGGCGCTGGAAAAAGATTATCGGGAAACTCTTAGAAAGATTAAAGAGTATACCGGAATTTTAAACAGCCGAGCCAAGATGGATGAAGTAATCAAACAGGATCTGGATTATATCAAGAAAGAATTTGGCTTCCCCCGCCGGACCCGTATTGAGGATGGAAAAGAAGCCGTTTACGTAGAAGAGCCGGTTCAGGTAAGAGATGTCGTTTTTGTAATGGATCGATTTGGCTATTGTAAGGTTTTAGATAAATCTGTATACGAGAAAAATCTGGAAACCGTTGAGTCGGAACATGTGTCCATTGTGCCTTGCCGGACAGATGATAAGATTTGTATTTTTACAGATGTAGGAAATCTGCACCAGATCAAGGTGTCCGATATTCCGGCAGGAAAACTGCGGGATAAGGGAGTTCCGGCAGAGAACTTAAGTAGGTTCGACGGAACAAAGGAACAGGCAGTGTACATTTCCTGTACAGCTGATATGAAGGATAAAAACCTGATTTTTGCTACAGAGATGGGAATGGTAAAACAGGTTCCTGCATCAGAATTTGAGACCAATAACCGTTTGGTAGCGTCTACGAAGCTTCAGGAACAGGACAAGGTAATTGCCGTTGTTCCGGCAGAGGGACAGACTGATATTGTGCTTCAGACCAGCAGCGGCGTATTTTTAAGATTTTTAGTGGAAGAAATCTCCATAATGAAGAAAAATTCCAGAGGCGTAAGAGGCATAAAGCTGGCTGATGGGGAAGTGCTGGAGCAGATTTACCTCATTGGAGAAAATCCGATTATTACTTATAAGAAAAAAGAAGTCCATTTAAACCGGCTGAAAATGGCGAAGCGGGATGGAAAGGGAAGTAAGGTGCGTCTGTAATTAAAATACAAATGTTTGATCTGCGCGGACACTCTCTCCTGGGTTTGTCTTTGGCGGAAAGACTTTTGTCCGTCTCACAAAATAATCCTTGCAATTTTTCAGGGTTTGGTATAGGATAAAAACCATGTAATAAAACCAATACATGAGGAGAGAAAAAGCTATGGAAAAGAAGTTAAGAGTCGGCATTTTAGGAGCTACCGGTATGGTTGGACAGAGATTCATTGCTTTATTGGAAAATCATCCCTGGTATGAGGTTGTAACTGTGGCTGCCAGCGCCCGTTCAGCAGGAAAGACTTACGAGGAGGCAGTTGGAGATAACTGGAAAATGGATACTCCTATGCCGGAAGCTGTGAAGAAGCTGGTTGTTATGAATGTAAATGAAGTAGAGCAGGTAGCAGCAGGGGTAGATTTTGTATTCAGCGCTGTTAATATGTCCAAAGACGAGATTAAGGCCATTGAGGAAGAGTACGCAAAAACCGAGACTCCTGTTGTATCCAACAACAGCGCTCACAGATGGACTCCTGATGTTCCGATGGTAGTGCCGGAGATCAATCCAGAGCATTTTGAAGTAATTGAATTTCAGAAGAAGAGACTGGGAACTCAAAAAGGCTTTATTGCAGTAAAGCCAAACTGTTCCATTCAGAGTTATGCGCCTGTACTGACTGCATGGAAAGAATTTGAACCTTACGAAGTAGTAGCAACTACTTATCAGGCAATTTCCGGAGCAGGAAAAACCTTTAAAGACTGGCCGGAGATGGTAGGAAATATTATTCCATATATTGGCGGCGAGGAAGAAAAGAGCGAGCAGGAACCGCTGCGTATCTGGGGCAAGATTGAAGACGGCGTAATTGTAAAGGCCAAGGAGCCGGTGATTACCTGCCAGTGTATCCGGGTACCGGTATTAAACGGCCATACGGCTGCTGTATTTGTAAAATTCAGAAAAAAACCGACTAAAGAGCAGCTGATTGAAAAGATTAACAGCTTTAAAGGACTTCCACAGGAATTAGAGCTTCCCAGTGCGCCAAAGCAGTTTATGCAGTATTTAGAGGAAGACAACCGTCCTCAGGTCAGCCTGGACGTAGATTATGAGAACGGCATGGGCGTATCCGTAGGACGTCTGAGAGAAGATACCGTTTACGATTACAAATTTGTAGGATTGTCCCATAACACCGTCAGAGGTGCAGCAGGCGGAGCTGTTCTGTGCGCAGAACTTTTAACAGCAAAGGGATACATTCAGGCAAAATAGAGTTTAACATAAGGGGGTTATTACAAAATGGCAGTAAAAAAAGAATTTTACGGAACAATGCCGGATGGAAAAAAAGTGGATTGTTACACCTTGACCAATGGAAACGGCACATCAGCAAGCTTTCTGACTCTGGGAGGAATCTGGCTTACCATGCTGGTAAAAGATAAAGAAGGCAAATTTGGAGATGTGGTATTAGGGTACGACACCTTGGAAAACAATATGAAAAATCCACCTCATTTCGGCGCTCCCATTGGCCGTAACGCCAACCGGATCGGCGGAGCTGTGTTTACCTTAAACGGCAAAACCTATGAACTGGAAAAAAATAACGCAGGAGTAAACAACCTCCACAGCGCGCCGGATTTATACCACAACCGTGTCTGGGACGCAGTAGCAGAAGAGACTGCCTTAGGAAGCAGGGTGACGTTTTCCCTGTTTAGTCCAGACGGCGATCAGGGGTATCCGGGAAATGCAGAGATTGCCATCAGCTACACCTTAACTGATGATGACAGCCTGATTTTAAATTACCGGATGACCGCAGATGCAGATACCATTGCTAACTTTACCAATCACAGTTACTTTAACCTGGCTGGTCATGACAGCGGAGATATTATGGATCAGGAAGTATGGATTGATGCAGATTTCTATACTCCGGCAGATGCCACTTCGATTCCAACCGGCGAAATTGCGCCAGTAGGTGGAACTGCTATGGATTTTACTTCCTTTAAGCCTGTTGGAAAAGACATTAATTCTGATTTTGCAGCCGTCATTCAGGGAAAAGGATTTGACCACAACTGGGTTTTGAACCATCCAGATGGGGAATTAGCACTTTCTGCAAAGGCAGTAGATCATAAGTCAGGCCGTGTTATGGAAGTGTATACAGATCTCCCTGGAATCCAGTTCTATACTGCGAACTTTTTAGAGGGAGACCTGCCTGGAAAGGAAGGAGCTGTTTATGGCCCACGCCATGCTTATTGCTTTGAGACTCAGTACTTCCCAGATGCAGTGAATAAGCCTCAGTTCCCTTCTCCAATCTTAAAAGAGGGAGAGGAATACAATACCACAACGGTATATAAATTCTTGATCGAAGAATAGCGAAACAGGCAGAAGGCTGCCGCAGGATGGAAGAGGATTTTTCCTTCTGCGACAGCCTCGCCTTTTGCAGCATAGGGAGGAATAACATGGGAAAATCCCTGTATATTGCGGAAAAGCCCAGTGTGGCTCAGGAGTTTGCCAATGCGTTAAAGCTAGGCGGACGGCGCGGGGATGGATATATTGAGTCAGAGAGTGCAATTGTTACCTGGTGTGTAGGCCACCTGGTAACCATGAGTTATCCGGAGGCTTACGATATCAAGTATAAAAGATGGAGTCTGGAAACCCTGCCGTTTCTGCCAAAGGAGTTTAAATACCAGGTAATTGACGGCGTGTCAAAACAGTTTAAAATTGTAAGCAGTCTTCTAAACCGCGCCGATGTGGAAACCATCTACGTCTGTACAGACTCCGGACGGGAGGGAGAGTATATTTACCGTCTGGTTGAGCAGATGGCAGGGGTAAAAGGAAAAGTCCGCAAGAGGGTCTGGATTGACTCTCAGACAGAAGAAGAGATTTTAAGAGGGATTCGGGAAGCCAGGGATTTATCGGAATACGACAACCTGTCTGAATCTGCCTATTTGAGGGCAAAAGAAGACTACCTGATGGGAATTAATTTTTCCAGGGTGCTGACATTAAAATACGGTCAGACGCTGTCTACGTTTCTAAAAAGCAAGTACACCGTGATTTCGGTAGGACGTGTGATGACTTGTGTGCTGGGCATGGCGGTGAGAAGAGAACGTGAGATTCGGGAGTTTGTAAAAACACCGTTTTATCGGGTCCTGGGGACCTTTGGCCCTATGGGGGAAGAGCCCGGCAGCCCAGTCACGTTTGAAGGGGAGTGGAAAGCTGTCGAGGGTTCCAGGTATTACCAGACACCGGTTCTTTATAAAGACAACGGGTTTAAGGAGAAAAACGACGCCCAATCGCTTATTGAGTATGTAAGCGGCCCTGCGCCAATGGAAGCTGTGCTTTACGCTATTGAAAAAAAGAAGGAAACCAAGAATCCGCCTCTCCTTTATAATCTGGCAGAGCTTCAAAACGACTGCTCCAAGATGTTTAAAATCAGTCCGGATGAAACGCTAAAGATCGTTCAGGAACTCTATGAGAAAAAGCTGGTGACTTATCCCAGAACGGACGCCAGAGTACTGTCTAGCGCAGTGGCAAAGGAGATTGGAAGAAATATAGGCGGTCTGAAGTCTTATGGCCCTGTGGCCGGGTTTGCACAGGAGATTTTAGCCGGAACGTCCTATAAGGAAATTGGCCGGACCCGATATACCAATGACAAGCAGATTACGGATCACTATGCCATTATTCCTACCGGACAGGGACTTGGAGCGCTTAGAAGCATTAGTCCGCTGGCAGAAAAGGTGTATCAGGTGATTTGCCGGAGATTTTTAAGCATTTTTTATCCGCCTGCCAAATACCAGAAATACAATCTGGATTTAGAACGGCAGAAGGAGCATTTCTTTGCAGGCTTTAAGGTTCTGGAATCAGAGGGATATTTAAAAGTGGCTGGCTTAGCTTCTGGAGACAATGCCAAAACAGCCCTGTCTCCAGAGCTTTTGGAATATTTAAAGACCCTGAAAAAAGGAATGACTCTGGAATTACGATCCATGGAAATCAAGGAGGGAGAGACCTCGCCGCCAAAACGGTATACCTCCGGTTCCATGATTCTGGCTATGGAAAACGCCGGCCAGCTGATTGAGGACGAGGAGCTCCGCGCTCAGATAAAGGGCAGCGGAATTGGAACCAGCGCAACCAGGGCAGAGATTCTAAAGAAATTGTTCAGTATTAAATATTTATCGCTAAATAAGAAGACACAGGTCATTACCCCTACCCTGCTTGGAGAAATGATTTTTGATGTGGTAGGCGCTTCCATCCGCCAGCTTTTAAATCCGGAGTTGACAGCCAGTTGGGAAAAGGGGCTGACTTACGTAGCAGAGGGAAGCATTACGTCCGAAGAATATATGGAAAAGCTGGAACGGTTTGTAGCAGGAAGGACTTACGGAGTGATCCGGCTTCAAAATCAGTACGCTCTGCGGGAATGTTTTGACAGAGACGCAGTATATTATAAAAAGCAATAAGAAAACAGGCGCATAGGACACCATCAAGGAGGAAAAACATTATGAAAAAAGAAGATATGAAGATTTCGGAAATGTATGATTTAAGCCAGACTGAGGCGGCAGATTATCTGAGCCAGTTTACATATCCATGGGAGCCCTGGCAGGAATCGGCGAGTTTGTGAAGAACTTGGGAAATACCCTTTCTGAAGCAGAGTACGAAAAACGGGGAGAAGATGTGTGGGTTCACAAAACAGCGAAGGTGGCTCCTACGGCCTGCCTGACGGGTCCGGCCATTATAGGACCTGATGCAGAAATCCGCCACTGTGCATTTTTAAGAGGAAAGATTCTGGTTGGGGAAGGCGCAGTAGTAGGAAATTCCACAGAGTTAAAGAACGTAATTTTATTTAACAAGGTTCAGGTTCCTCATTATAATTACGTAGGCGATTCTATTTTGGGTTATAAGGCTCACATGGGGGCAGGTTCCATTACTTCTAATGTAAAGTCTGATAAATGCCTGGTAAAGGTACACGGAGAAGACGGCGATATAGAAACAGGACTGAAAAAGTTCGGCGCTATGATTGGCGATTTGGTAGAAGTGGGCTGCGGTTCTGTTTTAAATCCTGGAACGGTAATCGGAAGAGAATCAAACATTTATCCCCTGTCCAGTGTGAGGGGCTGTATCAGCAGTCATTCTATCTATAAGAAACAGGGAGAAGTGGTAGAAAAGCAGTAATACAGGCTGTAACTTGGGAATAGCATGAAAAAAGCGCTGGAAGCGTATCCGGTATGAGAAATCGGCATACGTTTCCGGCGCTTTTTTTAATGAACCAGATCCCGATCTACCGTAATTACTGCGTAGAAATCAGGGTGGGTTTCCTGAATCATCAGTTCGATTTGTTTGGTAAGTACCTTTGGAGGAGTAGGAAAGTCAACGGGAACGACTGTGTCAAAAATTAAATTGGTGTGGGTCGGGCCTTTCACCATGCGGAAATCATGGAGGGTCAGATTTTCATCAATCTTATGAAGCACGTTTAAGACCTCTTTGCGGATGGCTGTAGTCTCTTCATCCCGATCCTGAATGGGGTCCATATGGATGACAGCATCGCAGTGAAGTTTGGTCCGCAGCTCCCGCTCGATGTTATCAATGGTATCGTGGAGGGCGAAAATATCGCCGGACGCAGAAACTTCGCAATGAAGGGAAACCATCTGCCGTCCAGGGCCGTAGTCGTGTACCAGCATATCGTGAATACCCAAAATTTCCGGATGAGCCAGGGTGATTTTCCGAATGTTTTGAATAAATTCCGGATCAGGGGCCTGGCCTAACAGGGGATTTAAAGTATCTTTTGCAGCCTGAAAACCTGCGTAGAAAATAAAAAGCCCAACTGCAACACCGCACCAGCCGTCAATATTTAACGAAGTAAAATGTCCGAAAATTGAAGCAAGCAACACGACAGAAGTAGATAAGGCGTCGCTTAAGCTGTCTAAGGCAGTGGCTTTCATAGCGGCAGAATCAATTCTGTTTCCTGTTGTGCGGTTATAACTGGACATGTACAGCTTTACGCCAATAGAAACAGCCAGAATAACCAGGGAAAGGGGCTGAAAATCTACTGGTTCTGGATGCAGGATTTTTTCTACAGAGGTTTTTACCAGTTCAAAGGCCATGATTAAAATGGCGCCGGAGACAATGAGGCCGGAAACGTATTCAATCCGTCCGTGGCCGAAGGGATGTTCCAGATCCGGCTTTTGACCGGCCATATGAAAGCCGATAAGAGTAATAACGGAAGAACCGGCATCGGAAAGGTTATTAAAGGCGTCTGCCGTAATGGCAATGGAATTGCTGATAAGACCGGCAAAAAACTTGCCTGCAAACAGCAGCAGATTAAAGAAAATCCCTACAGCGCCGCAAAGAATTCCGTATGCCTGACGGACTTTTGGTGAAGTTGGATTGTCATAATCCGCAATAAAATGTTTGGCTAGAAAGCGAATCATAAACAGAACCTCCTATATAAATTTATGCTGAAAGCAACGTATTTTCCGCCGCTTTTTAAGGCGGCAAAAAGGATAACGTTAGCTATTCTATCACGTATGAAACGAAGGCACAAGATTTTTGGGGAAGGTTTTTAAGGAAGAAGCAAAATTTCCTTTGCTATTTTCCATATTTATGATTATAATAGATGTAACAGTTCCGGAAATGGGTGACTGTTGCCAATTGAGAAGTAAGACCATACCAAAATAAAAGAATCAGGAGAAAAAGCCATGAAACAAGACATGATTGTAATTTTGGACATGGGAAGCACTGAAAATACCGTAATTGCCCGCGAAATCCGTGATATGGGCGTTTACAGCGAAATCCATCCCCATGACATTACTGCAGAAGAATTAAAGAACCTGGACAATGTAAAAGGAATTATTTTAAATGGCGGTGAAAACCGAGTAGTAGACGGAGTTCCGGTAGAGGTTCGTGCAGAGTTATATGACTGCGGCATTCCGATGATGGCTATTGACTATCCAACTGCAAAATGCAGTCAGGTATTTGAACAGATTCCAGAAGAAGACGTTCTGCGCCAGTTCGTATTTGACACCTGCCATGCAGAGCCAAACTGGAACATGAAGAACTTTATCGAGGATCAGGTTGAACTGATTAAGCGCCAGGTTGGAGATAAGAAGGTACTGTTAGCCCTTTCCGGCGGCGTAGATTCTTCCGTCGTAGCTGCCCTTTTATTAAAAGCCATTGGGGATCAGTTAGTCTGTGTTCATGTAAACCATGGCCTTATGAGAAAAAATGAGTCTGAGAGCGTGGTAGAGGTATTTAGAAACCAGCTTCATGCAAACCTGATTTACGTAGACGCTACTGAGCGGTTCCTGACCAAGCTGGAAAACATCGCAGATCCAGAGCAGAAGAGAAAAATTATTGGCGGCGAGTTTATCCGTGTATTTGAGGAAGAGGCCAGAAAATTAGACGGCATCGAATTTTTGGGACAGGGAACCATCTATCCGGATATTATCGAAAGCGGAACCAAGACCGCAAAGATGGTAAAATCCCATCACAATGTAGGTGGTCTGCCAGAGGATCTTCAGTTTGAACTGGTAGAGCCCTTAAAGCAGTTATTTAAGGACGAGGTTCGCGCCTGCGGCGTAGAATTAGGACTTCCCCATGGTATGGTTTATCGTCAGCCATTCCCAGGTCCAGGCCTTGGTGTCCGCTGCCTGGGAGCGATTACCAGAGACAGGCTGGAGGCAGTAAGAGAGTCTGATGCTATTTTAAGAGAAGAGTTTGCAAAAGCCGGATTAGACAAGAAGGTATGGCAGTATTTCACTGTTGTGCCGGACTTTAAGTCTGTAGGCGTTAAAAACAATGCAAGATGCTTCGAGTACATGGTAATCATCCGTGCAATCAACACCATTGACGCTATGAGCGCCAGCATTGAACGGGTCGACTGGGACGTACTTCAGACGATTACCGACAGAATTTTGGCAGAAGTAGAAAACGTAAACCGAGTTTGCTACGATATGTCTCCGAAGCCTCCGGCAACAATAGAATTTGAATAAGGAGAAACACTAAAAGAACCCAGTATTTATGCGGTTTACAAACATATTTGTTTAAGCATTGGCAACGATTTGGCAACAGATTTTCCCTATTCAATGAATAATATTACTTTATGAGCATAAGAAAACCTTACTGATTTTCAGATATGACAACTGAAAATTGGTAAGGTTTTTTCATGCTTATTTTTTCTTCTTGCGTTTCGTTTCTTTCTTTTCTTCTTTTTCCATTTCTTTTAATCCGGCGAGAAGCATATCGCTGATTTCCTGTGAAGGAACCTTAGCACGGATTTGGTGTGTATCCAGTTCCGGATATTTGTAACGCCAGTTATCATATTCCTCTTTGGTGCTTTCGCCATTCTCCAGCTTTTTAGCTTCGGAGAGCCATGCACGGAGCAATTTTTCCATTGAGGAATAGGTGGAAAAGTCAGACTTATCCAAACGTAAGACTACTTCACCATCCATTTCGTCAATTTTCAGTTCATACATATCTTCCAATGCGAAAAAGGTGTGCATAAGACCGATGTAGGTATCTATATCCGGTACGGTAAGTGCATGGGTGCTGACATCAAAGATACCAGCCATTTCTTTTACGAGGTCATGCTTGGGTACTCTTGCTTCTGATTCATATTGTGCCATACGGACATCAGAAGTCTTGCCAAGAAAGCCGAGGACTTCTCCCAGCTGCTTTTGTGTCATGCCTTTTCTGTTACGGAAAAATCGAATTCGTTGTCCGATTGCCATAGTTATGCCTCCTTGTTTTCCGAAGGAAAATGCGACTGCCATTGCAGGAGCAGAGGCATTGCCTCCTGTCATGTTGTTGCCATTTTTCTGTTAGGTAAAACAGAAATGTTTAAGTAGAGTATAACATGTGTTAATGAGGATAGCAAGAAGAACTTAAATAAAAATGTTTAATATTTTTCTGCAAACCACTTGACTTAACGGAAAATGTTTAGTATTATACAAAACAGGAACTTAAACAAATTAAGTTAAGTTAAGTTAAAACTGAATGACCGTCCGAGCAGATACCATCCGGAAAAATATGCGATGACCGAAAGTGAGCGTACGAAGGGATGGAAACACGACAAAGTACCACACAAGGCAACCTGTCAGGAAGGTGTAAGGGAGAGCGGCAAACAAAATTTTGAAGAAAGGGGGAATCCACATGGAGAATAAGAACTTTATGACGGTGGACGAAGTGGCACAGGAACTTAATGTTTCCAAGTCCTATGCTTACAAGGTTGTCAGAGAACTGAATGCGGAAATGCAGAAGCTTGGCTATCTGACGGTTACCGGAAGAGTGAATACCAACTTCTTCCGCAAGAAGTTATGTTACAGCGAATAGAGAGGAGATGATGTTATGGCTGTATATAAAGACGGTGATAAGTGGCGTGTCATTTACCGCTATACCAATTATAAGGGCGAGCGTAAGCAGACACAGAAACGAGGATTTGCAACCAAGCGTGAAGCGGTTGCATGGGAGCATGAGGTTATGTTAAAGAGTGAATCCAAGCTGGACATGACCTTTGCCAGCTTCTTTGAAATTTATGAGGAAGATAAGAAAAAGAGGGTAAAGGAAAACACATGGGAGTCCAAGAGCCATGTTATCCGTACCAAAATACTTCCCTATTTCGGGGAGCGTAAGATTGCGGAGATTGAGCCGAAGGATGTGATTGCGTGGCAGAATGAACTTCTTGCCTACAAGGGCGAAAATGGGGAAGTGTATTCTCCGACTTACCTTAAAACCATTCATGCACAGTTAAGTGCCATTTTCAATCATGCGATAAGGTATTACCATCTGCCGAGCAATCCGGCACAGAAAGCAGGCTCTATGGGAAGTGAGGAACACAAGGAAATGCTGTTTTGGACGAAAGAGGAATATCTGAAATTTGCGGATGTGATGATGGATAAGCCACTTTCCTATTATGCCTTTGAAATGCTTTACTGGTGCGGTATCCGTATGGGGGAACTTCTTGCCCTGACACCGAAGGATTTTGATTTTGAGAAGCAGACACTTACCATTAACAAATCCTATCAGAGATTAAATGGCAGGGATGTGATTACCACACCGAAAACCAAGAAAAGCAACCGTGTTATCAAGATGCCGAAGTTTTTATGTGAGGAAATGCAGGAGTATATCGGTATGCTGTATGAGGTTAATGAGAATGACAGGCTGTTCCCGATTACCAAGCATTATCTGCACCATGAGATGGACAGAGGGGCGAAGCTTGCCGGAGTGAAGCGTATCCGTATTCACGATTTAAGGCACAGTGCGATTTCTCTCTTGATTGAGATGGGATTTTCCGCTCTTGCGATTGCGGAAAGGGTAGGGCATGAAAGTATTGATATTACTTACCGGTATGCACATTTATTCCCTACCAAGCAGACGGAAATGGCAAATAAACTGGATGTGGAAAGAATGGAAGGAGACGAAGCATGGACAAGAACTTAGATTATAAGGGAAGATGGAGAAACAAGACCGTAGCATTTCGGGTATCTGAGGAAGAAGCAAAGCTCATTGATACGCAAGTAGCATTATCGGGATTAACCAAGCAGGACTATATTATCAGACGGTTGCAGTGCCGGGATGTGGTGGTACAGGGCAATCCCAGAGTGTATAAGGCATTACGCAATCAGATGGCAGATATTTGTGAGGAGTTGAAGCGTTTGGAGGGTTGCAGTGAAGCAAATGACGAATTGCTTTACACCATCCAAATGATAGCAAAGATTATGAACGGACTGAAAGGAGAAATTGAATGACAGGAAAAGAAAAAGCGACTGCTCCGGTTTCATCTGTTGGCGCAGATGGGAAGCAGTCACTATGTAACAAATCCAATAGAAGTATAGCAGATTTGCCCCAAAAGGGCAATCTGCAAGCCACCGAAAGTTGTCCGATGGAGTCAGAAAAAATGCAGAATAAGGACGAATTACAGACCGTATCCATGACGGAGCTTTATGATACGGTTTATCCGCCTAAAATCCCGATTGTGGATGGTCTGATATATGCAGGTACTTATCTCTTTGTAGGCGCACCAAAAGTAGGCAAATCCTTCTTTATGGCACAGCTTGGCTACCATGTAAGCATGGGGCTTGATTTATGGGATTATCCGGTGCGAAAGGGTACGGTTTTATATCTTGCCCTTGAGGATGATTATGCGAGGTTGCAGAAGCGTTTGTCGAGGATGTTCGGTATGGAGAGTAGTGAAAATTTCTACTTCGCCACACAGTCCAAAAACTTAAATGAGGGCTTGGAAGAACAGCTAAAGCAGTTTGTAAAGGAGCATACGGACGCAAGGCTGATTATCATTGATACCTTGCAGAAGGTAAGGGAAGTCGGTGGAGATAAATTCAGCTATGCAAGTGATTATGAGATTGTAACTAAGCTGAAAGCCTTTAGTGATGAATATGGTATCTGTCTGTTGGTAGTACACCATACAAGAAAGATGGAGTCCTCTGACAGCTTCGACATGATTTCCGGTACAAACGGATTGTTAGGAGCTGCGGACGGAGCGTTTGTTATGCAGAAGGAAAAGAGAACGGATAACAAGGCTGTTTTAGAGGTGGCAGGGCGTGACCAGCAAGACCAACGGTTACTCCTTGATTTTGACAGGGAGCAATGTGTGTGGAAGCTGACAAAGGCAGAAACGGAGCTTTGGAAAGAGCCTGCTGATCCAGTACTGGAAGCCATTGCAAAAGTGGTATCAGAGGAAAAGCCATTGTGGAACGGAACAGCTTCGGAACTGTTACAGCTTTTGCCGGATTTGGATATGCAACCGAATGTACTTACAAGGAAGTTGAATATTGGAGCGGAACAGTTGTTTGTGAACTATGGTGTCTTTTATGAGAGCAACAGAAAATGCACCGGACGAATCATAAAATTGGAATTATTGCAATCGCAGGTGTGACGATATGTGACGGTTATGACGGTATTTTATATAACAGTGTCGATGTGAAAAATATCGTCATTATCGTCATAACCGTCACGGATGATGATGGAAAGGATGGATTGATGGGATTGAAAAATGTGCAGATTTCAGAGGAATTATTTATTGTACTCCTTAAATATCACTTGGTGGAAATAGATGATGTTTTACCGGAGATAAAGAAAGGTTTGGAAGAAAAATTGGAAGCTATGGTAAGGCGAGATTTATACACAAAATATAAGACTGCTCCAACTGAGGAAGAAAGAGAAAAGGCACGACAGGAGTATCTGGAAAAGGTGGGAATGCACCGGAGCTTTCGATGGTAAATTTTTTTCTTCAGCGTGTGGGACGGGAGCGTGCCACGCTCCTGTATATGTTAGTTAAGGAGAAAGTCGGATTAGGGTGTAATGACAAAATCGGACTACACTCACAAGCCCTCGGCGTATGAGAGCGAAATACACCCATCGCACAAAACTTCGTTTTGTACTCTGTGTATTTCGCCCTTGCAGGGGGCAAATTTACGCAGGCGTAAATTATAAATGCTATCGCATTTATGCCTATGCCGGATACGGCAGATGGTTCGTAAACGGATGCCTAAGCATCCACTCACGATAGCAAAAACCGCTATCATTTTTCAAAGAAAGGGGGCTATGCCTATTGTAAGAAATTCATTTATACAGATGTCAAAACTGCCTAATGTGAAAGGCAGAATCAGCTATATAGCGAGCAAAGCAAGACAGGAAAATTTGTATGCAGTTTATGAAACAATTGACCGCAAATTTTGGACGGAGCTAGCGAGATGTAATCAAGAGGAATTTAAGAAAAGCGGAACAGAAGGAACTTGCATTGAAGCGAGGGAACTGATTATAGCCTTGCCGGAAAGTTTCGTAGATTATGAGCCGGACAGGTTGCTGAAACTTTTTACGGAGCATTTCAGACAGAATTATGGAGTGGAATGTATTTCAGCTCTGCACCATAATAAACGCAAGACCAATTATCATATCCATCTTATCTTTTCAGAGCGAAAACTGCTTGATGAGCCTGTGGAGAAGATTGCAACAAGAAATATGTTTTATGACGAAAACGGAAAGCATGTACGCACCAAAAAAGAGATACTGGATGAAGCTGGACAGCTTCGGAACGGCTGTAAAATTATCCCTAAGGGCGAGGTATATGAGCGGAACATTTTTACCATAAAGGACAGCCGATTTAAGAGCGATGGTTTTCTTGATGAAGTGAAACGCTCCTACACTGACCTTATCAATATTTATGTCAAAGATGACAAGCAAAAGCTCAAGGTTTTTGACAGAAACGGTGTGTATCTGGCTACCAAAAAGATTGGCAAGAACAATCCAAAAGCGGAGCAGATAAAAGCCGATAATCAGTATCGTGCCATGTGGAATCAGACGGTGGATAGGGCGTTGATTAGTGGTGTGCCGGAGGGGCAGATTTTGGAAGTGAAGCAGAGCGAAATTGGACAGAAGGTAAAGGCTTCCATTCAGAAGTCGGGGAGAAATCCGGCACTGCTAAAAAGCATTATTATGACCGCTATTTATGCGTTGGAGCTTCTCATTGGCAAGGTATTCAAGTTGGCTTCACAAAAGACAGATAAGGGCATGGAAGCGGTTGCAAAGGCAGAAGCGGAACAGACACCTGTTAAGAAGGTAAATCCGTTTGTAAAAGCCAAGAAGGAGCATGTACCGGAAATGCCGAAGAAGTCAGCACTTGCTTCCAAGTATCCAAGACTTGCGGATATTTATAATAAACTGGAGAAGCAGAATGCTGCTATTTATGATAGAGAGCAACAGCTTGCCAGCGTGGAGAAGGAGTTTGCCGGGGCAAAGGGTATCTTCAAGGCAAAACAGCGTAAGGAGTTGCAGGAGCAGGCAGAACAGATAAAGACACAGATAGGCAATATGAAGCAGTATTTATCAAGTATTGTGCAGGGTTATGGCTATAAGAATGTGAAGGAGTTTCTTGCAGAATATAAGGCTTCTAAGGTGGAGTATACCGATTATCAGTCGGCAGTCGCAAAGTGGGAACAGCAGACCGGAAATAAGGCGGAATCGGACAGCATGAAGGCAAGATTACAGAGGAAGCAACAGGAAGTAAAGGAACTGAATAGGCACAATATGCCTCAGAAAAAGTACAGTAGAGATGCTAGGTAATGTAGGAAGTGGAGCAGGAAACTGCTCCCTTTTGTAATACAATAGGACTTTGATTCAGTAAGTAATTTGATGAAGCTAAAGAGAAACAAAGATTTATATTGACATATATAGATGGACGATATATACTGTAGACAACCGATATATAGATTATCTACATAAGGAGGATTAGATATGGCTGTTGATAAGGCATTAATTTCTGGAAGTATGACAATGCTTCTACTCAGATTACTTGCGGAAAAAGATATGTATGGTTACGAGATGATTGATACTCTGCGTAAAAAATCCTGTAATGTGTTTGAATTGAAAGCAGGAACATTGTATCCTTTATTGCATGGTTTAGAAGGAAAAGGATTGCTTAAGGTATATGAGCAGGAATATGTTGGTAAGACGAGGAAGTATTATAGCATCACGAAAGAGGGAAGAGCATTGCTGGAAACAAAGAAAGCAGAATGGAACGAATATCAATCTGCTGTAGCCAATGTTCTTGCAATGGGGGTGTAGATATGGAAAAATATTTGGAAAAACTGTTATTGCAAATTCGTTGTAAAAAAGCAAGACCATATATTGCCGAGGAGATAAAGGGACATATTGAAAGTCAGATAGAAGACAATATTGCTGATGGAATGTCATATGAAGAAGCAGAAAAAAATGCTGTTGCAGATATGGGTGATCCGATTGCGGTTGGTATTTCATTGGATAAAATTCATAAGCCCCAGATTGCTTGGAAATTACTTGTTATTGTAGGAATATTGAGCCTGCTAGGAATTTTGCTACAGCAGTCTATTTTTTATCAAAGTGGATATAGTAATTTAGAACCGTTTATGCAGGAGATGTATCAACTTGAGACGGAAAGTTTTGTTTATTCTGTTTTTATTGGTTTTGTCTTAATGTGTGGGATTTATTTTATTGATTATACTGTAATTGCAAAATACTCCAAGATAATAGGTTTATTCATAATTACTATGGGGATTTTGCTTTTGGCTGGTTTCTTTGGTGGTGATATTAATGGAGTGCGGTATAGTATTGGATTTGGAATGTTCAGAATCTCTGCTCCTTCACTGATGATGTTTTATGTTCCAATCTATGGAGCAATTTTATATAAATATAGAGATGGTGGTTTTCCTGCATTGTTAAAGTCGATTGTTTGGCTGATTATTCCTGTTTTTATTACTTTTCGAATGCCGAATCTTATTGTTGCGATAATTATGATAATTAGTATGTTGATTCAGCTTACGGTGGCTATTCTAAAGGGGTGGTTCAAAATATCGGTAAAAAAGACAATTGTTAGTCTGTGGGCAGTTTTCATGTTTTTGCCTATTATGTTGTTGTTTGTGATGTACACATTTCATTTGTTGGCAGAGTATCAGGAAGCAAGGATTCGCTCCTTTTTTTCTGCTTCAGGAGAAGGATTTTATCTTACTTCAATGCTCAGAACATTTAGCAAAGACATTTTGTTTGTAGGTAATAGCGGAAATGATGTGATTGGCAGTTTGCCAGAGTTTAATAGTGATTACATTTTTTCTTATATTCTCAATAGCTATGGAAGTATTGCTGGAATCGTTGTTGTTGCTGTCTTGGCAGCACTTGTAATGTTTATTTTTGGAGCTTCTATTAAACAAAAAAATGAACTTGGCATGGTTATGGGATTTGGTTGTGGAATGATAATCTTATTAAATATTTTATTAAACTTGTTAGGTGCTTTGGGTATAATTCCACCAGCATCCTCCTTCTTGCCATTTTTATCCATTGGTAGAAGTAACATTTTATTGTGCTATGCATTGGTAGGAATCATTATGAGTATTTACAGGTATAAGGACGTGTATCCTAAAAAAATCAGAGCATCACAGGTTTCATTTCAAAAAAAAATAAACATATAACGTAAAGATGGATTAGCGGCTTGACCTATCTGTAGTCAATAGTTATAATTTGTTTCATGGCAACACTTTGGCAACAGAAAATCAGTAAGCCAAAATAAAATGTGTAAATGGAGTAAAATATCGGCAAATTTTAAACAAAACTTAAACAAAACGGTTTAAGATAAAGCTACAACTTGCTGAATTTGAGTGATGAAATGGACTTGGAAAAGCCTTTATTTATGAGGGATACAAGCAAAATTGTTTAAGCGTTGGGAGTATCCCAAAGTTTGTGTAAACCTTCAAACTGATGTAAGATAGACTTATCAGTTTGGAGGTTTATTTTATGGCAAGGAAAAAGGATACCCCACAAAAAGCAGCCCTTCGGGAAATGATGGGCAACTACCTGAAAGAGAACAATGTAACGGTCAAGGATGGAACGGATGTCAATTCCATTATGCGGGATATGATGTCCATCATCCTGGAAGGTGCCCTGGATCAGGAAATGGATGAGGAACTGGGATATTCCAAGTATGATTATCGGAACAAGGAAACAGATAATTCCAGAAATGGCCATTCCCAGAAGACCATGCATACCA
>CALHQJ010000080.1 GCA_938036545.1 uncultured Clostridium sp.
TAGTATCGTAAGCTTTGCGGTCATTTTTCATATTGTTGTTTATGTAAAATTGTGCTATAATCCCACAAAGAGGAAGGGAGAAACCTCCCCTCTTTCTTTGTTGACACTAATTTTTTATAGAATAGGCAGGATGAAATTGAATACTCAGAATTTTGAAAAAATATGGCAGGCAGCTCCTGACAGCGAGCCAGCCAGACAAAATTATTTTATTACACAGGCAAGAGAACTGTTAAAGGCCAGATTCGCTGCAGATGCTGCATCAGGAAAGGCAGAGGAACGGTATGGTACAGAACTGTATCAGAAGCTGCTGGAAGGAAACTATGCCGGAACCTTCTGCGTGGTTACTTTTGGCTGTCAGATGAACGCCAGGGATTCCGAAAAGCTGGAAGGCGTTCTGGAAGCAGTCGGACTGATGCGGACAGAAAATGAGGATTCCGATTTTACCTTATACAATACCTGTACGGTAAGGGAAAACGCCAACCAGAGAGTCTACGGAAGACTTGGCCATCTGGGAGCATTAAAGAAAAAGCATCCTGGCATGATGATCGGCTTATGCGGCTGTATGATGCAGGAATCACACGTAGTAGAAAAAATCAAAAAATCCTATCGGTTTGTAGATTTGATTTTTGGAACCCACAATATCTTTAAGCTGGCCGAGCTTTTAACGGAACGGCTGGCAAGAGGCAAAATGACCATTGACGTCTGGGAAGGCACTGATAAGATTGTAGAGGAGCTTCCTGCAGACCGGAAATATTCCTTTAAATCCGGTGTAAATATTATGTTTGGCTGCAACAATTTCTGCAGCTACTGCATTGTGCCTTATGTAAGAGGCAGGGAGAGAAGCCGGAATCCGGAAGATATTATTGCAGAAATCAAAGGACTGGTGGCAGACGGAGTGGTAGAAGTCATGCTTCTGGGCCAGAATGTCAATTCCTATGGGAAGACTCTGGAACATCCGATTTCCTTTGCCCAGCTTTTAAAACGCATTACAGAGATTGAAGGACTGGAGCGGATTCGTTTTATGACCTCTCATCCAAAGGATCTGTCTGATGAACTGATTGAGGTGATGAAATCCTCTCCCAAGATCTGCCGCCATCTCCATCTGCCCCTCCAGTCTGGAAGCAGCCGGATTTTGCAGGTTATGAACCGGAAATATACCAAAGAACAGTATCTGGCTTTAGTGGATAAGATTCGGACAGCAATACCGGATATCTCCCTGACCACCGATATTATCGTAGGATTCCCAGGAGAGACGGAGGAAGATTTCCTGGAAACTATGGACGTAGTAGAAAAAGTACGCTATGACAGCGCCTTTACCTTTATTTATTCTAAACGTACCGGCACTCCGGCGGCAAAGATGGAAAACCAGGTTCCGGAAGATGTGGTAAAGGATCGGTTTGACCGGCTGCTGGCACAAGTGCAGCAGATTTCCTCAGAGGTTTCCGGACGGGATTTGCATACCGTACAGAAGGTACTGGCAGAGGAAGTCAACACCCATGACAGCCATCTGATAACCGGCAGACTGGGCAATAATACAGTCGTTCATTTTCCAGGAGACCCATCTTTTGTAGGAAAGATTATGGATGTTTATCTGGATGAAATAAAAGGCTTCTATTATATGGGACATCTGACAGAAGCATAAGGAGGACATATCATGAAAAGGACAATAGGAACTGCGGCTGCTCTTGCAATGGCCATGGCATTGTCTGTGCCTGCCCCTGCATATGCAGACAGCGGTTACGTAAATGAGGGGCCAGGAGTTGCTTTGGAACAAAAAGGCGGTGCTGAATCCGGCGTCATTAATTTAGATTCGGGAAGCCACGGCGGCGGCCCTGGCGCTGAACCGGAAGAGCCGGAGGTGGTAACCCCTCCAACCGTAACAGATCCATCTGTAGCAGAGCCTGGCGCACCTGCTCCGTCTGCACCAGAACAGTCTAATCCAGACAGCGTTCCAGTTCCTCCGGCTGAGGGCGGAGAGATTACAGGAAACGGCGTGATTACTCCTGGGCAAAAGGTATTTAATGGCGTTACCTTAAATTACGGCGTTGGAAACGGCGGATATATCAGCAATATGTCCCTGATTTTTAACAGCGGCCTGGGCGGTTCCATCTCTTATACCAGCAGCATTAATAATGGAGGATGGCTGGGCTGGAATTACGTAGGCGAACTAAACGGCGCAACCGACGGCAACGCCGATACCCGTATGGAAGCAGTCCGCATCAGCCTTTCTATGCTGGCTGGCTACAACTGGGATATCTATTATCGGGTTACCCTGGATACCATCGGTCAGCTGGGATGGGCGAAAAACGGTGAAGTTGCCGGAACTCTGGACAGCGGACACTACATAACAGACATTGATATTCAGTTAGTTCCAAAGGGACAGCCAGGTCCGGAATCGGATCAGTACCGTTTCTACTCAGTATATGAATCCCGTATGTGGAGAGATGAGGCCGGAGCCATTCACTATGATGATCCCAATGGAAACAATTACTCCGGCTGGCTGGATGATACGGAAAGCAGATTTTATGTATCAGACTCTATGGTTCTGACCGGATGGCATTATCTGGATGGATATAAATATTATTTCCGTTTTATCCAGCCTTATCTCCACCCTGAAACAGAAT
>CALHQJ010000081.1 GCA_938036545.1 uncultured Clostridium sp.
AACCAACAAGATACCTATCTGGATTAAATCCGAATATGTAACATACATTGGCATCTCCCTCCTTTCTTTCGTCCGGAGGGTCGTCCCTCCGGCATGGAGGGCAGGCCGCCTTCTATGTGTTCTGACTTTCCGTAAGAACAGTATACCATATTTTAAGCCAGACTTTTCAATTATGGCTTTTTTCGACATTTTCAGCCCAAAATCGCCTTACCTGACTTTTATATTCACCGGAGTTACTGCATAGCTTTCCCTTTTTCCTCCTATACCGCAAACCACTGCTTCTATTTCATCGCTGTTTCCTTCCGGCAGCCGGAAAAGGTATTTGTACTCGTTTTCTCTTTTGATACCATCTATCGGTCCAGGGTAATTTTCTCATAGAAAAACAGCTCTCTCATTCTGCAGAGCATAGGGATTATTTTTACTGTGGCGCAAAAATGGCGAAAAATGGCGAAGTGCTTATTGTAACACTCCGCCGGAAGTTTTTAATACACCCGTCCCGTAAATACCGCCACGGTTCTGGGGTTCATCATATAAGAGCCGTCAATTCTCGGTTCCTTTAAAAGCAGCTCGCATCCAGTGCCCTCTCTGGTATGAACGGTAAAATTCACACCACTGGCAAGAGCCATGGCCCCATTTACATCAAAAAGGCCTGGGCGGACTTCAAATCCTGCAATTTCGTCTGTAGGGTTAATGGGAGCTGGAAAATCTGCTGAATATTTCTGGCTGTAAAGCAACATGAAACCTTCCTCCTGACTTCTAATGCAGCTGAACTGTTCCTTTTAATCACACATTTAGTCGTACTGTTTTACTTCCACCTGCCTGGTATCAAAGTCAATAAACACCTGAAAGGCCTGTTCTTCCTCTCCTCTGGTATCCCATATTTCTACAAATTTGGGAGTTACTTCTATCAGAATCTCTGTATCTGTGTGGCTGTACTGATTATAACTGCGCCACAAATATTTTTCATACAGGGCTTCAAAACGGCCTCCTGGCTCCTCCGTTACCAGCCCCTTATTTTCTGCAATCCCCTCTACCTGAACGCCGCTCCAGCACATGGCTACGCGTGGATTTTCAAATAACTGCTGGGTTTTTCGAAAGTTTTTATCCGTCTTAAAATAAATCTTCCCATCATAAAACAGGCAGCTTACGTTGCGTACCATTACATAATCATTAACGCTGCTGGCCAGGGCCATAATCTTATAGTCTCCCAGTTTTTCAAACATCAGGCTTACCGCCTCTTCAAAGGTAAAACTTGTCTTATCCGAAAACTTCATGGTTTCCCCCCCCTCAATTCATATAGTTTTTAATAGTTTTGCTGACTCTCTTGTAAACCAGCACCGTAATCACAGAGCTGATTCCGCACTTAATCAGATTAAACGGAATAATTCCAAACAGGGCCAGGGTCAGCGTATTTTTCATCAGCGGATTCACTGCCCCGCACATTGCAATAATATCTTCCATCTTCATGCCGAATAAGCTGACATAAAACGGAATAATCACCAGCAGATTGGTTGCCACAGCCATCAAAGAACAGAGCACCGTTCCTGCGGCCATGCCAAGTTCTCCAGACCGCCTGGATTTGTTATGGCGGTAAATCCAGGCTGCCGTAACTGCATAGGAACAACTGAGAATAAAGTTGCTCAGTTCCCCTGTAAACATGGTATTGGTTCCCATCAGGGCCAGCTTTACCAAAAGTTTTATTAAAATAATGAGAACCGCTGCCTGAGGACCCAGTATAAATCCTCCTATCACCTCTACCAGGCCGGATAAATCGAAATCCATAAAGGGAGGCATAAAAGGAAGCGGGAACTTAAACAGCATCAAAACTCCGGAAAGCGCTCCGAACAGGCCGATGATCGTCAGCCTTTTTACATTGGTTACCTGTTTCATAATAATAAATCCACCTTTCCGCTTTGGGGTTGGCGCTTTTGGAAAGGCAGATGGAAAACCGGTTCCGATCAAAAAAGCCTGGGAATACAGTAAGCCCAGGCATCATTTCCAAAAAAACGTCTTTTCTCATCCGGACTATACCGTCGGTGCCGGAATTGCACCGGCTCAGCCGTCTAAACAACGGGTCATGGACTATTACCATCGGTAGGGACTTCCACCCTGCCACAAAGACTTCTTATATTTTACAACGTAATTATACTACCCTGATATCCCCTTGTAAAGCATTTTTAATCAGCTCTTCCACACTGTCAAAAATTCCTGCCGCCGCCTGCTTTGCCGCTTCGCAGCCGGCCTGAATGGTATATCCGTTAAAATCCCGAATCATGTCGACGTCGTTGCCGCCGTCGCCGATTACCAAAATCTGTTCTGCTGTTTTTCCTTCCAATTCCATATACCGGCGGATTCCCACGCTTTTGCTGACTCCGGCAGCTACCACGTCTACGTCCTTTCGGTTGTAATAAGCGCAGAAATCCTCCCCCAGCTGGCAGTTGATTTCCTCTGCACATTTGGCAGCCATCGCTTCATCTTTGCAGCCCAGGCTAAACTGCCAGATGGTATCCAAAGCCAGCAGCTGCTCCATGGAAATCCTGGGAGCCTTCAGCCTGATTTCAAAAATTGTAGGATTTTTCATTCGCACCGTAAAGGTTCCTTCGGAAGAAAGGGCAAAAATTCTGGGGACTTTTTTTATGGAAGGCAGATTGAAAAATGCGTTTAGACGCTGGCGGTTTATGGGCGTGTGCTCTAAAACCCTTCCATCCAGCCTGTAAATTGCAGCCCCATTGTCGCAAATCAGAAAATCCAGGGGCAGATTATATTCTTTTATGGGCAACAGGGCCATTTCGTAAGAACGGCCAGTAACCAGGCCAAACTGATGACCTTCCTGTCTCCATCGCTTTACTGCCTCCAGGTTTTTAAGAGTCTGTGGTTCATCTACATGAAACGTTCCATCGTAATCGCTTGCAAGTATCATCGCTATCTCCTTGTCTATCTACCGGAAGCACTAAATGCTCTCTGGCAGTTTTTGATAAAATATGCTATGATAAGCCTTGGTATCCGCATACATGGATTTTAACAGTTTTTATGGAGGTTCTTATCATGCACTTATCGAAAAAAGTCTGCACCTTTGTCCATAACCTGTTTTTGCTGGCAGGTTTAATCGTCCTGTTCATTGCAATTTTGTATACCGAACTGATGACAGTAATGGGAATTGGCGCAATGGGCATGGCCCTTATCGGTCTTGCCTATGGATTCGTAGCCCTGTTTTGGCGCTGTCCCTTCTGCGGCAGACGCCTGCCATGGAAGGAGGGAAAACCACAGGTTTCTTCCTGCCCCCACTGCGGCAAAAAATTAGAATAATCCTCTAGTTGGCCTTTCGGTTAATAAACTCTGTCCGGATTTTTGAATACACAAATTTCTGGCTGCTGTAAAGCCCGTAATATCCGGACAGGGTAAAGGATACGGCTACAATAATAGCAAAATAAGGCATGGCTTCGTATCCAAACATTTCCAGGGCAATAATCAGCGCTGAAACGGGACAGTTGGTTACGCCCACAAAGAGGGCGGCCAGCCCGCAGGCAGCACATAGGGAAGGAGAAACTCCGGCGGCCAGCCCTACCGCACAGCCAAAGGATGCGCCAATGGACATGGTAGGCACAATTTCTCCTCCCTTAAATCCTGCTCCCAAAACCATAGCGGTAAACACCATCTTCAGGAGAAAGGTCCCCCATCCTGTATGGCCTTCCATGGCCTTTTCGATAATCCCACTTCCGCTTCCCAGATATTCCTTTGTTCCCACAACCTGCGTAAGAACGATAAATAAGATGCTGGCGGCCAGAATTCTGATATAAGGATTTTTAAAATGCTTCTGGTAAAGGTGCTGTGCCTTGTGGAGAATCATGCAAAACAAAATGCTGGCAACGGCGCATAAAATCCCCAAAAACACAATGAACAATCCGGTTTTCACCGTAAATTCCGGCACTTCTAAAATCTGGAATTTTTCCGGCTTCATCCCTAAGGAAACAGAGATTCCCGTTCCGATAAAGGACGAAAACAGGCAGGGAACCAGGGCCGCATAATACAGGACTCCCACGCTGATAACCTCCATGGAAAATATACCGGCAGCAACGGGAGTTCCAAATAAAGCGCCAAAAAGGGCGCTCATTCCGCACATCACGACGATTTTCCGATCCTTTTCATCCAGCTTCATCTTTTTTCCTATGAAATTTCCCATGCTGCCTCCAATTTGCAGGGCAGCGCCTTCCCGTCCGGAAGATCCTCCGACCAAATGGGTTAAAACCGTTCCAATGAAAATCAGCGGCCCTGTAGCCGGACTGACTTCTTCCGTAGAAGAAACTGCAGTCAGAATCCCATTAGTTCCCTTGTTGTCTTCTTCTTTTGCCAGGTGGTACATCCAGACAATGAGCAGTCCTGCTATGGGCATCAGATAGAGTGTCCAGGGATGAGTCTGGCGAAAGGCACCAGCCCAGCCGACACAATGGGAAAAGGCAGCTCCCACTGCCCCTCCCGCTCCTCCCATCAGGCAGGAAATCCACGTCCATTTTATAAAGTAGATAATGTTATCTGCCAAAGGCGATTGTCTCTCAGTCATTGTATGTGCCTTTGCCCTTTACCAGCTTGGGACGGTATCCTTTTTCATTTAATGCCTGCAAAATAGACTGCTTATGAGCCGTTCCGAAGGCTTCCATGGTAATCCGGAGTTCTACGGCTGCATTACGGTTAATGCTGACAAACTGATTGTGTTCCAGTTTAATAACATTAGCCTGCTCTTCTGCTAACAGAGAAGAAACCTTTGCCAGTTCACCTGGCTTATCCGGAAGCAGCACGGATGCGGTAAATACCCTGTCTCTTAAAATCAGACCGTGTTGTACAATGGATGCCATGGTAATTACATCCATATTTCCGCCGCTTAAGATAGAAACGATTTTTTTCTTCTGTACATTCAGGTGCTTTAAGGCAGCTACGGTCAGAAGGCCGGAATTTTCTACGATCATCTTGTGGTTTTCTACCATATCCAGAAATGCCACAATCAACTCACTGTCGTCAATGGTGATAATATCGTCCACGTTTTCCTGAATATAGGGGAATAACAAATCGCCAGGAGTCTTTACCGCAGTACCGTCGGCAATGGTATCTACGGAAGGAAGTTCTACTACGTGTCCAGCTTCCAGGGATGCTTTCATGCATGCTGCCCCTGCCGGTTCTACACCGATTACTTTGATCTTTGGATTTAACATCTTAGCCAGTGTGGAGACGCCGGTACACAAGCCGCCTCCCCCAATGGGAACTAAAATATAGTCAACGGTAGGAAGCTCCTTGATAATTTCCATGGCAATGGTTCCCTGTCCGGTAGCTACTTCCAAATCATTAAAGGGATGAACAAAGGTTCCACCGGTCTGTTCTACCAGGTCATAGGCATATTTACAGGACTCGTCAAATACATTGCCGTGTAATACAACTTCTGCACCGTAACTTTTGGTACGGTTAATTTTGATTAGTGGAGTTGTCGTAGGCATGACAATGGTTGCCTTAATTCCAGCCAGCTTTGCGGCATAGGCCACACCCTGGGCGTGGTTTCCGGCAGAGGCTGTAACCAGTCCTTTTGACTTTTCTTCCTCTGACAAGGTGCTGATCTTGTAATACGCCCCCCGAACTTTATAGGCCCCTGTGTACTGCATATTTTCCGGCTTAAAATAGACCTTGTTGCCAGTCTGATTTGAAAAGTATTCACTGTAAACCAGCTTGGTTTCCTGTGTTACCTTACTTACTGCTTCGGACGCTTCCTCAAAGGCCTCTAATGTTAATTTTTCCATAATTGATTCTCCCCTTTTGTGTCTTTTCCATTGGATGAATGTCGTTACATTTTCTTTTCTGAAACGTTAAACAAAGCGTTAACGAAGTCATCTGCGTTAAACTTCTGAAGATCGTCAATGTGCTCTCCCACGCCTATGTATTTAACCGGAAGTCCCAGTTCTGACTGGATAGCTACCGCAATCCCTCCTTTTGCAGTTCCGTCCAGCTTGGTTAAAATAATTCCCGTAATATCTGCCACTTCCATAAACTGGCGGGCCTGGGCCATGGCATTTTGTCCTGTTGTGCCGTCTAAGACTACCAGAGTCTCCCGATAGGCGTCCGGATATTCCTTATCAATAATCCGGTTAATCTTCTTTAATTCTTCCATCAGGTTTTTCTTATTGTGAAGGCGGCCTGCCGTATCGCAGATTAATACATCTGTGTGACGGGATTTGGCAGCTGCTACTGCGTCATAAATAACCGCAGCCGGATCGGAGCCTTCTTTCTGGGCAATAATCTCAACTCCGGCCCGATTGGCCCATTCCGTAAGCTGTTCAATGGCTGCGGCCCGAAAGGTATCGGCAGCGGCCAGCATAACCTTCTTGCCGGAGTCCTTGAGCTGTCCTGCCAGCTTTCCTACAGAGGTAGTCTTTCCTACGCCGTTTACGCCTATTACCAGTACCACAGACTTGCGGTTCTCAAACTCGTAGGCATTTTCTCCCAAATCCATCTGAGCTTTAATGCTGTCGATTAACAACTGCTTGCACTGGGTTGGTTCTTTAATGTGCTGTTCTTTTACCTTTCGACGCAAATCTTCGACAATTGCCATGGTAGTCTGAATTCCCAGATCTCCCATAATCAGGGTTTCTTCTATTTCCTCATAAAAATCATCATCAATAGCAGAAAAGCCGCTGAAAATCGAGTCAATGCCGGATACAATATTATCTCTCGTCTTGGTAAGGCCTTCTACCAGACGGCTGAAAAATCCTTTTGCCATACTCATACTCCTTAATTATCTAAATCTGATTCAATTAAATTTACAGAAACCAGGGTGGATACGCCCTTTTCCTGCATGGTAATTCCGTAAAGCCTGTCAGCAGATACCATGGTGCCGCGGCGGTGGGTAATCACAATAAACTGGGTATTGGCAGTCAGCTTGTGAAGGTAACCGGCAAACCGGTCTACGTTGGAATCATCCAGAGCCGCCTCAATCTCATCCAGCAGACAGAATGGGGACGGCTTTAGATTCTGGATGGCAAACAGAAGGGCAATGGCAGTCAGCGCCTTTTCTCCGCCGGAAAGCTGCATCATATTTTGAAGCTTTTTGCCTGGCGGCTGGGAAATAATCTGGATTCCTGCTTCCAGAATATCCTCGTCCTCCATCAGTTCCAGGGTTCCCCTGCCTCCGCCGAACAGTTTTTTAAATACCTTGTCAAATTCTTTCCGAATCTGGCCGAACCGTTCTTCAAACTGCCGTCTCATGCCAGTGTCCAGTTCTTCGATAATCTGCACCAGGGTCTCTTCTGCCTGAATCAAATCATCATGCTGGTTTTTTAAAAATTCGTACCGTTGGGATACTTCTTTATAGTCTTCAATGGCATTGACATTGACGTTTCCAAGGCCCTTAATCTCTGACTTAATGCCGTCAATTGACTTACGCATCTCCGGTATGGAGGTCAGTTCTTCGTCACGCAAAGCTTCTGCTGTGGTATAGGTCAGTTCATACTCGCTCCACATGTAAGATACCTGGGATTCCATCCGTTCTTCCAATTTTTCCTTTTGTCCCTGAAGGCGGAACAGCTCTTTATCCAGTCCGGACACCTGCTCTGCCAGGGATTCCCGTTTTTCAAAAAAGCCTTTCTGTTTTCTGGCAGTCTCTTCCTTCTGTTCTGACAACGCCAAAATTTCTTTTTTCAGCGTCTCAATCTGAAGATTTCCTGCCTCAATTTCTTTTTCAATCTGAAGGATTTCCGTCTCTTTTTCCTGAATGGCAAGGCCGCTTTCTCCGCTGCCTTCTTTCAGTCCGGACAATTCTTCCTTAACCCTTCGGATTTCCTCATATACACGGCGGATATTCTCTTTTAAGAAATTGTCTTTTTGCTGAAGCCCTGCCGTCTCCATCTGTACGGCTGATAAATCTTTTGCCAGCAATTCCCGTTCCTGCCGGTAATGTTCCAATATGCCGGAAACATTCTGGATTTCTCCCTGATTGTTCTCTCCCTGGGTCTCCAGACGGGCCGACTCTTCCTTTAATCTGGCTCGATTTCCTAAAATATCTCTGGCCTGTTCTTCCAACTGCCGGTGTTCCGTCACCATATCAGAAGCAGACTCTGCAATTTCTGTCTTCTTTGCCTCTAACTGACGGATTCCCAGGCGCACTGTATTTTGTTCCAAATACAGGCTCTGCTTCTCTCTCCGGCACGTTTCCAGATCTTCATTCAGGCCTTTTAACAGTTCTTCCTGAAACGCCAGGCCCTCATTGGTCCTATCCACTTCTAACAGGGCTTTTTTACAGGCGCTTTCCAGCTCCTCGATCTCTCGTTTTCGTCCCAGCAGATTACTGGTATTTTTAAAAGCGCCGCCTGTCATAGAACCGCCGGCATTAATCAGTTCGCCCTCCAGGGTAACAATTCTTAAGGAATACTGATACCTTCGGGAAAGGGCAATGGCATTGTCAATGGTGTCTACAACCACCACCCGTCCCAATAAATATTTTAACAGGCCTTCATACCTTGGATCTGCCTTTACCAGGTGATTAGCCAGGCCTAAAACTCCAGGCTCCTTTAAGGCTTTTTCCTGAGTAAATACATTGCGGTTTCCAATACTGGTTAAAGGGAGGAAAGTTGCCCTTCCAAACCGGTTCTTCTTTAAATACTCAATCAGATGTTTTGCCGTCTCTTCTGAATCCGTTACAATGTTCTGGATGCTGCCTCCCAGAGCCGTTTCAATAGCCACCTCATATTTTTTCTCTGCTGTAATCAGGTCTGCCACAACGCCGTGAATCCCGCGGACTCGGTCTTTTACCTCCATAACCCGCCGGATACTCTGTCCATAGCCTTCATACCGTTCTGCCAGGTTTCGTAAGGATTCCAGCTTTGTATTGTTTCTGTGGTAGGACTGCTGGCAGTCTGCCAGAACCCTGCTCAGGCGTTTCACCTCATTGGAAGCGGTCTGAGCCTGTTCCTCGATTTCCGTTTCCTTTAACTGACAGCGTTCAATATCCTGATTAATGTGATCCAGCTCTGCCTGCCTTGCAGCTATCTGCTCGTCCTGCACAGACTCGTCGCTTTTACTCTTTAACAGCTTCTGGCTGACTTCTGCCTTTCGCACGTTTACCTGTTCCAGCATCGCTTCATAACGCTGGTCCTTAGCGTTTACTGACGCCTTTTCATTTAAGGTATCGATTACCGACTGCTTAAGCTGTTCCAGGCTTCCTTCTGTATCCAGAATCAGCGTGTCCTTTTCCATCAGGGACAGCTCCGCCTCTTTCTGACGGTCTAAAGCCTGGGATACCTGAACCGACAGCGTCTGCTTTTCTTTTTCATACTCCGAAATCTCCCCTTCTCTCTGGGAAATTTCTGCGCCAATGGATTCCATGCGGTGGCGGATGTGCTCTGCATTCATCCTCTCTGTATTAATCTGTTCCTTTAATACATTGATCTGGCCTTCCAAGTTTCCCCGTTTTAAGGTTTCCTGGGCTTCTGCGCTGCGGCCTGCCGTTACCTGTTCCTCTAAAGAAGCAATGGCGGTGTCCAATGCATCATACTCGCTGCGAATCCGTTCTGCCTCCTTTTTGGCCTGCTCCAAATCCTGGGACACAATGGCTTCATTTTTAGAAACCCCTTCTATCTGTCCTTTTAACACGCTGGTTTCTGCCAAAAACAGGTTTACGTCCAAATGCTTTAAGGATTCTTTTAAGTGCAGATATTCTCTGGCTGCTGCAGACTGCTTTTCCAAAGGGCCGACCTGTTTTTCCAGCTCGCTTAAAATATCGTTGACTCTTACCAGGTTTTGTTTCTCATCCTCCAGTTTTTTCTGGGCAATGGCCTTGCGGCGTTTAAACTTTACGATTCCTGCTGCCTCGTCAAACAGCTCCCTGCGTTCTTCCGGCTTTCCGCTTAAAATTTTATCAATCTGTCCCTGGCCGATAATGGAATATCCTTCCTTTCCAATACCGGTGTCGTAAAACAGTTCATTAATATCTTTCAGCCGGCAGGGACTCCCGTTAATCCGATATTCGCTTTCACCGGAACGATACAGCCGCCTGGAAACCGTCACTTCGTCATAGTCAATAGCTAGCTGGTGATCGCCGTTGTCCAGAGTAATGGCTACATAGGCAAAGCCCTGGGGCTTTCTCAGCTCTGTGCCTGAAAAAATAACATCCTGCATGGAAGCGCCTCGAAGCTGCTTGACTCTCTGTTCGCCCAGTACCCAGCGGACCGCATCGGCTACATTGCTTTTTCCCGAACCGTTAGGACCTACAATGCCGGTAATGCCGTTGTGAAATTCAAAAACAATCTTGTTGGCAAAGGACTTAAATCCCTGAATTTCAATACTTTTTAAATACATACTCCACCTGCCTGCCCAGAAGCCTTTGATTTGCCCTTTAATGCGAGAATCGCCTTATATGCGGCAGTCTGTTCCGCTGCCTTTTTGGTTCTTCCCTCACCTCTGCCAATCTCCCTGCTTCCCAGCATGGCCCTTACTTCAAAGGTTTTATTATGATCCGGTCCTTCTTCCTTTAAAATCTCGTAAGAAAGAACTTCCTCCCCCATACTCTGAATCAATTCCTGCAGGATAGTCTTGCTATCATAAAAGAGCTGCTTGTGCTCCATATCGTTTAATACAAAACGGTGAATAAACTCTTTTGCATTAGCAAGACCACCATCCAGATAGATCGCTCCAATGACTGCCTCTAAAGCATCGGAAATCACCGATTCCCTCATTCTTCCGCCTGTGGCGTCCTCTCCTTTTCCCAAAAGCAGATATTCTCCTAAAGAAATCTCTCTGGCACAGAAAGCAAGGGTTGGCTCGCAGACCATGCTTGCCCTGGTTTTTGTCAGATTCCCTTCCGGCATATCCGGAAACCGGTGAAATAAAAAGTCGCTGGACAGCACTTCTAATACTGCGTCCCCCAAAAATTCCAGCCGTTCATTGCAGCACAGCTTATCCATCCTGTGCTCATTGGCATAAGAGCTGTGGGTCAGCGCCTGGGTCAGCAGCTTTTTATTGCGGAAGGTATATCCGATTACCTGTTCCAAATTATCCTGTGTCCGATTCATGTATCCTCCTTGATAAGTGAAAAAGAGGCCGTGCCATCTGGACAGCCTCTTTCGCGTTTTCATTTCTTAGTTTATTGCGTTTTTAATCTGCTCTACAGCATCGCCTACAGAAACGATATGCTCAGCGGCATCATCCGGAATCTTAATATCAAACTCTTCCTCAATGCCCATAATAATCTGGAAAATATCCAGAGAATCTGCGCCTAAATCATCTACAAATGTAGATGCCATGGTTACCTCCTCCGGCTCAACGTTTAATACCTCCGCAATAATGCTTTGCAGTTTCTCGAATTCCATTTTACATCCTCCTAATTTTACTCATTCGTCTCTGCTGTGAGACTTTCTTTGATTTTTTCATTGATACCCTGTTCCTTAAAGGTAACGCACTGAATAATGGAATTGCAGACCTCGTTAGCCTTAGAATTGCCGTGGGTCTTTACTACCAGGCCGTTTAATCCCAGCAGCGGCGCTCCGCCGTACTGGCTGGCGTCAAAGGCTTTTAAGGTTTGCTTTAATGCAGGTTTTACCAGAAGTGCGCCTATCTTGCTTCTTAAGCTGGTCATCATTCCGGATTTCACCTTGCTGATCAGAGTTGCTCCGACTCCCTCGTAAAGCTTTAAAATCACATTTCCTACAAAGGCTTCACAGACAATGACGTCTGCCCCTCCGTGAGGAATCTCCCTGGCTTCAATGCTGCCGGTAAAATTAATGTCTGTACAGGCCTTTAAAAGTGGGAAGGTTTCTTTTACTAAAGCATTTCCCTTTTCCTCTTCTGCGCCGATATTGACAATGGCAACCCTGGGATTTTTCACTCCCATAACGTGCTCCATATAGATGGAACCCATACGTGCAAACTGAACCAGGTGGGATGGCCTTGCGTCTACGTTGGCTCCGCAGTCAATCAGCAGAGACACGCCTTTTTCCGTAGGAATGAGCGGCGCTAACGGCGGTCTTTCCACTCCCTTAATCCTTCCGACAATTACCTGCCCGCCTACTAAGACAGCTCCGGAACTGCCTGCCGATACAAAAGCGTCTGCCTCGCCTTTTTTTACCATATTCATACCAACTACAATAGAAGAATCCTTCTTTCTGCGAATGGCATGAACCGGCGGTTCCTCTGTAGCAATTACCTCAGAAGCGTGAACGATCTCAATCTGCTCCCTGGGATATTCTTTTCCTGAAAGCTCCCGTTCCACATCTTCCTTACGGCCTACCAGGACAACTTTTATGTCCTTTCTGAGATTGACGGCAGCTATGGCTCCGGCCACCATCTGGGACGGGGCGTAATCTCCGCCCATAGCATCTACCGCTATTGTAATCATATCTGATTCTCCTTTCGGCTAATCTACAACATAATATACTAGATATTATTATAGAAATCAATATTATTTTTTATAGTTTTTCTTGCAATATGGAAAACACAGGTGTACAATATGGTCAGAAATATGCGGCGTACCCAAAAAGGGATGCCAGCAGGAGGTAAAACAAATGAATAAACAACACAACAACCCAGTATCTGCAAACAGCCATGTGCTTCTCATGTCTCAAATGGCGTTTCTTACCGCCATTATGATGGTCATGGCATTTACACCCCTAGGTTACATTCCTCTGCCCTTTATGAATGCGACAACCATGCACATTCCGGTTATTATCGGCGCATGTTTGTTAGGCCCCAAAACAGGAGCTATTCTTGGAGGCATATTTGGACTTACCAGCGTTGTAAAAGCTACCATCCAGCCTAATATTACATCTTTTGTATTCACCCCTTTTTACAGCTTCAGCCCCCAGTTCCACGGTGGATTTGAAAGCCTGATTGTAGCCATTGTTCCCCGTATTTTCATCGGCCTTGTTGCCGGATATCTGTTCCTGTTTTTAAAGAAAAAAATGAAGGGACTGTCCCTTCCATTGCTGATTTCCGGCTTTGTTGGATCTATGGTCAATACTGTCGGCGTTATGTCCCTGATTTATCTGCTGTTTGGAGAGCAATACGCCGCAGCAGGAGGAAAAGATCCTTCCATGCTGTTCGGAATCATTATGGGTGTTATTGGAATTAACGGTATTCCGGAAGCCCTTATTGCCGCCGTATTAACCCAGGCAGTCGGACGGGCGCTTTTTGCCGCATTCAGCCGCTCTCTCCAAAAAAGCCATGCCTCACATTAACACACCTTTTTAAGGAGGATTTTATAATGAACAGTTTAAAAGAAATCCCGCTGCTTGAAATCGGTGGATTTACAGCCGGACATGCCTGCAATGAAGAGGCAGCCACAGGCTGCACCGTCCTGCTCTTTGACCGGTGTTCGCCGGCCGGAGTTGACGTCCGGGGCGGAGGCCCTGCTTCCAGGGAAACTCCCCTGTTAAGTCCCCTGGCGGCATCGGAAGGCCTTCACGGACTTCTGCTTTCCGGCGGTTCGGCTTTTGGGCTGGATGCTGCCGGAGGCGTCATGCGCTATCTGGAAGAACGGGGAATCGGCTTTGACGTAGGAATTACAAAGGTTCCTCTGGTATGCCAGTCCAGTATCTTTGACCTGGTAATCGGAAGTCCCTCTGTCCGTCCAGACGGAGATATGGCTTACCGTGCCTGTGAAGACGCAGAAAAGCGCCGGAAAGCTATCCGTGAATCCGGCGATTATTCTCTTTCGGAAGGCAACGCAGGTGTTGGCTGCGGCTGTACAGTAGGGAAATACCGCGGCCCCCAGTTTGCCATGAAAAGCGGCGTTGGCAGTTATGCCGTCCAGATTGGCTTCTTCAAAATAGGCGCCATTGTGGCTGTAAACGCATTGGGAGATGTTTATAACATAGAAAATGGACAGCAGATTGCCGGTTTGTTAAACGAAACCAAAAGCAGTCTTCTGTCCACGGAAGAAGCATTTTTAAAGGATATTACTGCAGCGCCGGATCTGTTTACCGGCAACACCACCATAGGCGCAGTCCTGACCAATGGCAGTTTTACCAAGGCTCAGGTCAATAAGCTTGCTTCTATGGCTCAAAACGGTCTGGCCCGTACCATTCGTCCGGTACACACCACTGCTGACGGCGATTCGGTATATGCCGTCTCTGTTGGAAATGTGCCGGCTGATATTAACATAGCCGGCACACTGGCCTCCTACGTTATGGGAAAGGCCATTAATCGGGCTGTCAGGACTGCCAGTTCCAGCCATGGGTATGCTGCTGCCAAAGATCTATTCCCTGACCTCTTTTCCTTCCACCAGGCTTAAACCGGAAAAGAGAGCCCAGATGTAAGGCGCTCCAAACACATTCAGCTTTTTGGGGCCATGGATGGTCTGGCCGCCGTCTGCTTTCAGCTTTTCATAGGCCTTTTCTACCGTGGCCCTGGTAATGGACTTGGATCGCCTGTCTACAAACTCTCCCATAACCGCTTCTCCCCCTGTCTGACAGACTTGCTCTGCCCTGCTCATCCAGGCTTTCTTCCGGCCCTGACTTTCTCATATACCTGGTTCAGCCAGGCGATTCCCTCTTCAATTCCCTCTTCATCAAAAGAACTCCACTGCTGTCGGATCAGCTTTGGATCTGTAGCGGAAAAGCTGTATGGCTCCGGCCAGGCAGAGGTTAAAATACCTGTTTCCTCCTGGCCTTCCTCTCCGCCTTCTAATGGACGGGACGACTTTTCCATACGAAATCTCATTCCCTGAAAGCTTCCCGTAAATTTTGCCTTTTTCAAATAGGGAATCGGCATAAACTGACTTCTATCCAGCATTTGTTCCTCCCCATATCAACCCTTAATGTGCGTCAAACCAGCTGTTCCCTTCTTTTGCATCTACCTCCAAAGATACGGACAGCTCTGCCGCATGCTTCATTTTGTCTTCTAAAATCGCTTTTACTTCTTCTGCCTCTGATTCCAAAGCTTCAATTAACAGTTCGTCGTGGACCTGAAGCACAATACGGGACTGTAATCCTCTGCGGGCCATTTCCTGATCCACATGAATCATGGCCAATTTCATAATATCCGCAGCCGTTCCCTGAATAGGCGAGTTCATCGCTACTCTCTCTCCAAAAGATCTCTGCATAAAATTGGCTGATTTCAGCTCCGGTATGGGCCGACGTCTTCCGTACATGGTGGTCACATATCCCTGTTCCTTACCGTCTGTTACCTGCTGATCTAAAAATTTCTTTACCCCTGGATAAGTCTCAAAATAGGTATTGATATAGTCCAGGGCTTCTTTTCTGGAAATACTCAAATCTTCACTTAAACCAAAAGCGCTGATACCATAGACAATGCCGAAGTTGACTGCTTTTGCATTGCGGCGCATGAGAGGCGTCACTTCCTCTAACGGAATATGAAATACCTGGGACGCTGTAATAGCATGAATATCCTGAGCGGAACGATAAGCTTCAATCAGCCTTTCATCTCCTGACATGTGAGCCAGAATCCTAAGTTCAATCTGGGAATAATCTGCGTCAATAAAGGTATAGCCTTCTTTCGGTACAAAGACTTTCCGGATCTCTCTTCCCAAAGCCATTCGAACCGGAATATTCTGCAGATTGGGTTCTGTGCTGCTGATTCGTCCGGTAGCCGTAATGGTCTGGTTAAACTTGCCGTGAATCCGCTCATCCTCGCCAATAAAGGCAGCCAGTCCTTCTGCATAGGTGGAATACAGTTTCGTCAATTGACGGTAATCCAAAACCTTTTGAACGGCTGGTACTTCAGATGCCAGCTTCTCCAGTACGTCCGCTGCCGTAGAGTATCCGGTCTTGGTCTTTTTGCCACCTTTTAATTTCATTTTTTCAAACAAAACCTCTCCCAGCTGCTTGGGAGAATTAATGTTAAAGGTCTCCCCTGTAGCCTGATAAATCTCCTGTTCCAGCTTGTCAATGCTGACTTTCAAACGGCTGCCGTAGTCTTTCAGCTCCTGCCGCTCTACCCGGACTCCTGCCGCCTCCATCCGGTACAGGCTGTAAATTAATGGCATTTCAATCTCACAAAACAGTTTTGCCATGCCGGTCTCTTCCAGCTTTTCTTCCAGCACAGGAGCCGTCTTCCACAGTGCGTAGGCCATATAACATACGCAGTCCAGCGCCTTTTCTTCTTCATCTAAAACAGCGCCTGCAAGAGAAGTTTTTCCAAGCAAATCCGTCTGGGACGGCAAAGTCATGCCGCCGTAATCTCTTGCCAGATCGTCATAATCATAGGTATCCTTTAATGGATTCAGCAGGTATCCGGCTACTCCGGCGTCCCTTACGCCAGCGCCCCAGGACAGGTTTAAAAAGGGAAGCTGACTCTTTAAATCCAGCACCCATACCATTCCCATTTCCCGGCTGCATAAGGTCTCCAGCTTTCCAGCCAGATACTCCCCTGTGAGGAATCCTTCTGCCGGAAAAAAATACGAATCTTCTTTTCCAAAACACAGGGTAAGGCCTGCTATCCGGCCCCTGCCGGAGCTCTTTTTCTTTCCGTCTTCCTGTCCGATAATCAGCTGGGCTCCAACCAGAGAAGCTGCTGCTGCCTGTTCAAGCACCTGCTCTGCACTGGAAAAATCGGCCACTACCTGAAAATGGCTGCGCACGTCTGCTTCCTCCTGATTTTCCGGAATCTCCTGGAAACGGGACAAAATCGACTTAAATTCCAACCGTTTCATATACTGATAAGCTTCCGGCGTATAAAGATTGGTGATTTCCGCATCTTCATAAGAAAAGGCAATGCCGCAGTCTGTACAGATGGTCGCCAGGGTCTTACTCATCTGAGCCATGTCATAATGTTCTTCTAATGCTTTTTTTGCTCTGGGAGGTTTTAACTCTTCCAGATGTGCAAATGCATTTTCAATACTTCCATAAACGGAAATAATAGCTGTGGCTGTCTTTTCTCCAATGGAAGGCACGCCTGGAATGTTGTCGGAAGCATCGCCCATCAGCGCCTTTACATCAATAAATTCTGCAGGGGTAACTCCATACTCCCGTTTTACATCCTCTGGATAATAGTCTTTAATTTCTGTGCCGCCTCTGCTGGTCTTGGGAATCCGGATTTTAATGTGGGTATCTGCAAGCTGCAGCAAATCCCTGTCGCCTGAAACTACTGAAACCTCTGTTTCTTCCCCAGCCTGGCTTTTTGCCACAGTTCCCAGTATATCATCCGCCTCAAAGCCAGGCAGTGTCAGAATGGGCACTCCCATAGCCTGCAGAACTTCCTTCATCAGAGGAACCTGTTCTCTCAATTCTTCCGGCATTGGCTTTCTGGTTCCTTTATACTCGGCAAACATCTTGTGGCGGAAGGTAGGCTCTTTTAAATCAAAAGCCACAGCCAGGTGATCTGCCTGTTCTTCTTCCAAAATTTTAAACATAATATTGAGAAAGCCGTAGACCGCATTCGTATGAAGTCCTTCTGAGTTTGTCAAATCCGGAACTCCATAAAAAGCTCTATTTAAAATACTGTGTCCGTCAATTAATACTAATTTTCCCATACTAAACCTCTTTTATGAAAATAATCCTAATATCCGAAGCTGCATAATTATCATAACACCAAGACTCATTACCATAAGGGTATCCACAGAATACCGCATTGCCTGCAGCATACGGCGTCTGCGGACATGCTGCCTGGACTGGTCCAAAAGTTCTTCCAGTTCTCCCTTAATATTATAATTATCTGCATCCGAATCCAACTGCCGGATACCGGAATCCACTGTAAAATAAATTTCCAGTTCTTCCTGGCAGTTTTCACAAGTTTCAATGTGTTCCAGAAACTTTTCCAGCGTATCCTCATCCAGTTCCCCGTGAATATAAGGTGTAACAAGGCGTTCTGCCTCCTGACAATTCATAGTATGCCCTCCATTTTATCTAATAATAGCATAACGTTTATCAAAAGTCAGCCTATAACTATATCATAGTCCAGAAAGAGTCTTAGACAGTCTTCCCACAAAACAAAAAAGACCCGAAAGCCTATCTGAAATAAGCCTTCGGGTGCCCCTGCCAAGGAGTGCCGGCTGCGGGACTTGAACCCGCACGATGTCGCCATCAATGGATTTTGAGTCCACCTCGTCTGCCATTCCGACAAGCCGGCTTGCTTAACAACAGGTGTTATTTTATCATAGATTCTGAAATTTGGCAAGTAATTTTTTATAATTCCTTTCAAAAACCGTATCAGAGCATTATCCTCAGGCTTTGGTACAGCACTTCATAAAATTGTAATGATTTCTTCTACACGCACCGCATTATCTATGTTATAATAAATACACATCAATACCAATGAAAAGGAGCTGCCATGAATAAAAAACTGATTATCGGCATTTCTGCCGCTGCCGTAGCTGCTGTGATTATTGGCGCTGCTGCTGCCCTTATGACCTCTTCCCCACCGGAAAAGATTGATTTATCTTCCACCCACACTACTGAGGCGGCCACTGAGCCTGCTAAGGATACTGAACCGGAAACTCCCCCCGCAGTTACCACTGCACCAGAAACTACAGCTGCTGCTGTAGAAAATGTCACTGCTTCTCTGGATACCTACACCTTTGGAAACATTTCCATTCAGTTTCCAAAGGTTGACGGCATCAGCGATTCCAAGCTTCAGGATACCATCAACGAATCGCTCCGTACCAATGCATTATCCGTCATCGCAGGATATGAGGCAGATGAAGCAAAGGATACTATGACGGTCAAGTGTCAGGTTCTTTCCGTTGACAGACGAAGCCTGACTGCTGTCTATACTGGTTCTTATACACCAGACGGCGGTGCTCATCCGGTCAACCTCTTTTACAGCAATACCATGGACTTACGAAGTGGCTCCAGCCTGGGACTTAATGACTTTACAGATTCCTATACCATGGCCGGATATGTGTTAAGTTCTGATGTAATCTTTTCTGATTTAACAGAGGAACAGACTGCTGCTGTTTTAGAATACCGCCAGAGCCTGACCATAGAAGAATTGACCAATACCTTTAACCAGGCTGACTTTCCAATCCAGAAAGGCGTTGTATGGCCTCCGTCTTTCAGCTACGAAAAGCAGGGGAATATATTCTTTTCCATGCCGGTTCCCCATGCATTAGGGGATTACGTCATTGTCTGCTTTGAGCCTTCCACCAAATAACCTCTGACAACTAACCTAGGGATTTTCCCTTATTTACTTAGAAAGGATTGTATTACTATGGAACAAGTAACGATTTTTGATCACCCGTTAATCCAGCACAAAATCTCCAGATTAAGAGATAAAAACACCGGTACCAATGAATTTCGCAGTCTGATTGAAGAAATCGCTATGCTGATGGGATATGAAGCCCTGCGGGATCTTCCTTTAGAGGATGTGGAAGTAGAAACTCCCATCGAAACCTGCATGACTCCTATGATTGCAGGACGGAAGCTGGCTGTAGTTCCCATTTTGCGTGCCGGCCTTGGAATGGTGGGCGGCATCCTGGCTCTTACTCCAACTGCAAAGGTAGGCCACATCGGCCTTTACCGTGACGAAGTAACCCATGAACCCCATGAGTATTACTGCAAACTGCCCGATCCAATTGAAGAACGAACCATTATCGTAACCGATCCCATGTTAGCTACCGGCGGGTCTGCTGTGTCTGCTGTCGATTTTATTAAAGCCCATGGCGGTAAAAAAATCAAATTTATGTCCATTATTGCCGCTCCAGAAGGTTTAGAACGGCTGAAAAATGCCCATCCGGATATTCAGATCTATGTAGGATGTCTGGATCGCTGTCTCAACGAAGATGCTTATATCTGCCCTGGCCTTGGCGATGCAGGAGACCGGATTTTCGGCACAAAATAAAACCCGCAAGGTCTTTTGTGATATATACTGCCACACTGCCGGCTTCGATTTTGCCCAGCATTTTTCGAAAACCAGGACGGTCGAAAGTAGTCCACTACAGCCGTCATTCACCAAAAAGTCCAGCGCACAGATATAATTCCATCTTAGCGCTGGGCTTCTCTAATATTTGTCTATTTCTCACAATGATAAATTCCATTTCCGAATGTGCAGTCAAATCTTTACTCTACCCGCAGCATTCGATAACCAACACCGATATGTGTCTGAATATACTGGGGGGATTCCGGGCTTGTTTCTATTTTTTTGCGAAGAGTCGCCATAAAGACTCGAAGAGAAGCAATATCATTTTCCCAGCTGTGCCCCCATATTTTTTGTGTAATGTAGGTGTGGGTCAGAACTTTTCCTACATTTTGAGAAAGGATACACAACAGTTTATACTCGATTGGTGTCAAATGCAATTCCTGCTCATTCAGGTAAGCACATCCGGCGGCATAATCAATACGAAGCTGTCCATTGGAAAAGACCGCTGCGCCTGCCGAAGATTCGCTTTGCATTATTGCGATTCTCCGCTGGGTAACACGAAGGCGAGCCAACAGTTCCTCCACAGAAAATGGTTTTGTAAGATAATCATCTGCACCAGCATCCAGAGCATCTATCTTATCAGTATCTTCGCTCCTTGCGCTAATAACAATAATTGGCATATTAGACCATGTTCTGATTTTTTTGATCACATCCACGCCATCTATGTCCGGTAAGCCCAAATCCAAAAGTACAATATCCGGATTGTGGGAAGATGCTTCTAAAATTGCAGCATTCCCATTGAGAGCCGTCAGATACCGGTAATCATGTGCCTTCAATGTGGTTGTAATCAAATTTTTCACGGAAGAATCATCTTCCACAACTAAAATAAGTGGTTTATTCATGTATTTGCGCCTCCTCAGCAGGTAATGTGAATGTAAACACTGTTCCATGCGGTATGTTATCGGAAACAGAAATCGTACCGCCATGTGCAAGGATAATCGATTTGCACAACGACAGTCCCAATCCTAAGCTACGCCGGCTGTCTGCAATCTTATTCGCACCACTATAAAACATATCGAACACTTTCGGTTTCAGCTCATCCGGAATTCCTTCCCCATCATCTGCTACAGTAACAATTACATGCTCGTCTTGCTTCCTTGTTTTTATCTGAATATGCGAGCTTTTTGGAGTATACTTAATGGCATTGTCTACAATATTGATAATGACCTGAACGATCAGTCTGGCATCCATTTTAGCAAGGATAAAATCTTCTTCATGCTCTACCGTAATGCAATGCTCTACGCTTTTACGATTTACATGATGCAGTGCCTCCGTAATTACTTCATCTATCAAATTTGCAGACGCACGAATATTCAGCCGCCCTTCCTCTATCCGAGTAACGGCGAGAAGATTTTCCACAAGATTAATCAACCACATGGAATCGTCGTAAATATCGGTGTATAGCTGGAGCTTGGTATCTTCGTCAAAGGATTTTCCGTTTGACAAAAGATTGCTGGCATTGCCGGAAATAGAAGTCAGGGGAGTGCGAAGGTCATGAGAAATCGCCCGCAAAAGATTTGCCCGAAGCTGTTCATTTTGGGCAAGAATTGCCGCTTCCTCTTTCTCTCTGGCGTTTTTCTCATTTTCCAATGACATTGCACACTCACCAAGAATCGAAAGCAAAATGCTGTTCTCAAAAGCATCCAGAGGCTGTTCGCCAATGACGATTCCCACCACACCGTACACTCTGTCCATAATCCGGACAGCAAGATAAAGGCATTTTGCATCAGAAAGTGTATCTGTGGTAGCGCCTGCATGTTTGTTGTTTTTCAAAACCCACTTTGCCACCCCTTTTTCATTTACAGATAGGCAGCTGTTATCCAAAACATTCCCGTCCGGTGAAAAAGTACGTGCTTCTCCAAGCAAGCCATTTTCTACAGGATAAAACACAATCCCCCTCCCAAGCAGCTTGACAAGCTGCCTTGATGTGGCAGAAATAATATCCTCCTGATTTTTTTCCTGCTGCAAAATCTGATTTGTGTCAAATAAAACCTTGGTACGATATGCAGCCTGTGCGGATTGTTTTGCATGATTCTTGAGTTGTGT
>CALHQJ010000082.1 GCA_938036545.1 uncultured Clostridium sp.
TTCATATTGAGGAATACGAGGCAGAAGCCCGTGACACCAAGCTGGGACCGGAAGAAATTACCCGCGACGTTCCGGGCGTAGGTGAAGATGCATTAAAAGACCTGGATGAGAGAGGAATTATCCGTATCGGCGCTGAAGTACGTGCTGGAGATATTCTGGTTGGTAAGGTAACTCCTAAGGGAGAGACTGAGCTGACTGCAGAAGAAAGACTGCTTCGTGCAATCTTCGGTGAGAAGGCCAGAGAAGTCCGCGACACTTCCCTGAAAGTACCTCACGGCGCATACGGTATCATTGTAGACGCCAAGGTATTTACCAGAGAAAACGGAGACGAGCTGTCACCAGGCGTAAACGAGACTGTCCGTATCTACATTGCTCAGAAGAGAAAGATTTCTGTAGGCGATAAGATGGCAGGACGTCACGGAAACAAGGGTGTCGTTTCCCGTGTGCTTCCGGTAGAAGATATGCCGTTCCTTCCAAACGGCCGTCCTCTGGACATCGTGCTGAATCCTCTGGGCGTACCTTCCCGTATGAACATCGGACAGGTGCTGGAGATTCACTTAAGCCTTGCGTCTAAGGCATTAGGTTTTAATATTGCAACGCCGGTATTTGATGGTGCAAACGAGAATGACATCATGGATACCCTGGATATTGCAAACGATTATGTAAATGGAACCTGGGAAGATTTCCAGGAAAAATATAAAGATGTATTGGATCAGGGCGTTATGGATTACCTGGGAAGCCATTTGGAGCATCGCGCTCTTTGGAAAGGCGTTCCGCTGTCCAGAGATGGTAAAGTACGTCTGCGTGACGGCCGTACCGGCGAATATTTTGACAGTCCGGTTACCATTGGCCACATGCACTACTTAAAGCTGCACCATCTGGTAGACGATAAGATTCATGCCCGTTCCACTGGCCCATACTCCCTGGTAACCCAGCAGCCACTGGGCGGTAAAGCTCAGTTCGGCGGACAGCGTTTCGGAGAGATGGAGGTTTGGGCTCTGGAGGCATATGGCGCTGCCTATACCCTTCAGGAGATCCTGACCGTGAAGTCCGACGACGTAGTAGGACGTGTAAAGACCTACGAGTCTATTATCAAGGGCGAGAACATTCCGGAAGCAGGTATTCCGGAGTCCTTCAAGGTACTTTTAAAAGAACTTCAGTCCCTGGGATTGGATGTAAGAGTGCTGCGTGAGGACAACACAGAAGTTGAAATGACAGAAAACATTGATTACGGCGATACCGACTTACGCTCCATTATCGAGGGAGACCGTCACAGCCGCCAGGATGAATCCTTTGGCAGATACGGTTACCAGGAGCAGGAGTTTAAAGACAACGAACTGGTTGCCGTAGAAGATGACTATGTAGAAGATTCTGATGCAGACGGGGATTTTAATCTGGATTTTGATGACAGCTTCGATGCAGACGATGCTTCTGATTTTGATGAAAACGAATAGAAGGGAGTACCGCTCATGCCAGAGACAACAAATGAAACTTATCAGCCGTTGACTTTTGACGCAATTAAAATCGGCCTGGCTTCCCCAGAGAAGATTTTAGAGTGGTCACATGGCGAAGTAAAGAAGCCAGAGACCATTAACTACAGAACGTTAAAGCCGGAAAAGGATGGCTTGTTCTGCGAGAGAATCTTTGGACCTACCAAGGACTGGGAGTGTCATTGCGGCAAATATAAAAAGATTCGTTACAAAGGCGTTATCTGTGACCGTTGTGGTGTAGAGGTAACGAAAGCAAGCGTTCGTAGAGAGCGGGTAGGCCATATTGCCCTGGCCGCTCCCGTATCCCATATCTGGTACTTTAAGGGTATCCCAAGCCGTATGGGATTAATTCTGGACATTTCTCCAAGAACTTTGGAGAAAGTCCTGTACTTTGCATCTTACATTGTATTGGATCCAGGCCAGACCAGCCTTCAGTATAAGCAGGTATTATCTGAAAAGGAATACCGTGAAGAGATCGACAAGTACGGCTATGGCGCATTCCGTGCAGGAATGGGTGCCGAAGCTATCCAGGAAATTCTCCAGGCCATTGATCTGGAAAAAGATTCTGTAGATTTAAGAAAACAGTTAAAAGAAGCAACCGGCCAGAAGCGCGCCCGCATTATTAAGCGTCTGGAAGTTGTAGAAGCATTCCGTAACTCCGGAAATAAGCCAGAGTGGATGATTATGACCGTAATTCCGGTTATTCCTCCGGACATTCGTCCTATGGTACAGCTGGACGGCGGCCGTTTCGCAACTTCTGACTTAAACGACCTGTATAGAAGAATTATTAACCGTAATAACCGTCTGGCACGGCTTCTTGAGCTTGGCGCTCCGGATATCATTGTCCGCAACGAAAAGCGTATGCTTCAGGAGGCAGTAGACGCCCTGATTGATAACGGCCGCCGTGGAAGACCGGTAACCGGTCCTGGCAACCGTGCATTAAAGTCCTTATCTGATATGTTAAAGGGTAAGCAGGGACGTTTCCGTCAGAACCTGTTAGGTAAACGTGTTGACTACTCCGGACGTTCTGTTATCGTAGTAGGACCTGAATTAAAGATTTACCAGTGCGGTCTTCCAAAGGAAATGGCAATCGAGCTGTTTAAGCCTTTCGTTATGAAAGAACTGGTTTCCAATGGAACTGCTCACAATATTAAAAATGCAAAGAAGATGGTAGAGCGTCTCCAGTCTGAGGTTTGGGACGTATTAGAGGATGTTATTAAAGAGCATCCGGTTATGTTAAACCGTGCTCCTACTCTGCACCGTCTGGGTATTCAGGCATTTGAGCCGATTCTGGTAGAAGGTAAGGCAATTAAACTGCATCCGCTGGTTTGTACTGCATTTAACGCAGACTTCGACGGCGACCAGATGGCAGTCCATCTGCCGCTGTCTGTGGAAGCGCAGGCAGAGTGCCGTTTCATGCTGCTTTCTCCAAACAACCTGTTAAAGCCTTCTGACGGCGGCCCTGTAGCCGTTCCGTCTCAGGATATGGTCCTTGGTATTTACTATCTGACCCAGGAAAGACCTGGAGCAGCAGGCGAGGGCATGATTTTCAGAAGTGTAAACGAGGCAATTCTTGCATACGAAAATAAGGCAGTTACCCTTCATTCCCGAGTAAAGGTAAGAATGCAGAAGACCATGCCGGATGGCACTGTAAAAACCGGTATTGTAGAGTCTACAGTAGGACGTTTCATTTTCAATGAAATCGTACCTCAGGACTTAGGTTTTGTAGACAGAAGCATTGAAGGCAATGAGTTGCTGCTGGAAGTTGACTTCCATGTAGGCAAGAAACAGTTAAAGCAGATTCTGGAAAAGGTTATCAACGTTCATGGTGCAACCCAGACTGCCGTAACTCTGGATGATATTAAGGCTATTGGCTACAAATATTCCACCAGAGCTGCAATGACTGTATCCATTTCTGATATGACCGTACCAGCATCTAAGAAGCAGTTAATTGCAGATGCACAGGCAACGGTTGATAAGATTGCAAAGAACTTCCGCCGTGGTTTGATCACAGAGGAAGAACGTTATAAAGAAGTAATTGAAACCTGGAAGAATACGGACGACCAGTTGACTCACGATCTGCTGACCGGCTTGGATAAGTATAACAACATCTACATGATGGCTGACTCCGGAGCCCGTGGTTCTGATAAGCAGATTA
>CALHQJ010000083.1 GCA_938036545.1 uncultured Clostridium sp.
GCTATCAGGCAGCACCCGCTCCTGCCTCTCCTACCCTGGAACAGCAAGGCAATTTTGTAGAGTATCCTGATCTGATTGTCAATCTGACCAATTACTCCGTCACCTATATGGGACGTTCTATTGAAATGCCCCCTAAAGAGCTGGAACTTTTATACTTTCTGGCGTCTTCTCCCAATCAGGTATTTACCAGAGAGCAGCTTCTTGACAACATCTGGGGATATGAATACATCGGAGATACCCGTACGGTAGATGTACACATCAAACGTCTCCGCGAAAAAATCAAAGACCACAAAAACTGGGCCCTGACTACCGTTTGGGGAATTGGATACAAATTCGAGGTGAAACGATGAATCGTTCCCTTTACTCCAAGTTTATTTTGGGATACCTGTTATTTGGGCTGTTAGGCTTTGTTACAATTGCTACCCTGTCGTCCCATATGGTTAACCAGTATCTGGTAGAACGTCATGCAGAAAATATGTATGACCATGCGTCTGTCATTGCCGGACAGCTTAGCAGCAAGTACAACGACGCCTCCCAGGATTTGGAAGTGACTTCCGATCAGGTTGACTCTCTTGCCGCCTTTATCCAGTCTGACATATGGGTAGTGGATCAAAACGGCTCTGTCATTGTTGACAGCCAGGACGGAAAATGGGAACAGCATACTATTGAAAATTTTAATCCAACTGCTATTGGAAACCGTTCTTACGGCATCGGCAATTTTTACGGCTTGTTTCCCTATGACGTAATCAGCGTTTCTGCTCCCATTACGGGCAACTACAATACTTATGGCTATATTTTAATTCACTGTCCAGTTGCACAACTAATGCTGGAACAGAATCGGATGTTAAATATCGTCTATATCACGGGATTGATTCTTTTTGCACTTTCCCTGATTATTCTTCTGGTGTTTACTAAAACTGTATACTTTCCTTTACGAAAAATTACAATTGGCGCTAATGAATATGCGTCAGGAAATCTGACATATTCCATCAAAGTAGATTCCCAGGATGAAATGGGCTATCTGGCAGCCACCCTAAATTATATGTCCAGCGAGTTAAACAAGCTGGAAGAATACCAGAGAACGTTCATCGCCAATGTTTCCCACGATTTCCGCTCTCCTCTGACCTCTATTAAAGGCTATCTGGAAGCAATTTTAGATGGAACCATTCCGCCTCAGATGCAGGAAAAATATTTAACCCGTGTCATCTCTGAAACGGAACGGCTGAACAAACTAACACAAGGAATGCTGACCCTGAATTCTCTGGACAGCAAAGGGTATCTGTCCCGAACAAATTTTGATATCAACCGAACCATTAAAGAGACTGCTGCTTCTTTTGAAGGTCTCTGCAATGCCAAAGAGATTTCCTTTGACTTAACTTTTTCGGATACAATTTTAATGGTATATGCGGATTTAGGCAAAATTCAGCAGGTTCTTTATAACTTGATCGACAATGCCATTAAATTCAGCCACAATGGCGGGATTATCTATATCCAGACCTCTGTTCGCAAAGAAAAGGTTTTCGTTTCTGTAAAGGACTGCGGCATTGGCATACCAAAAGAGAGTATTAAAAAAATCTGGGATCGTTTTTATAAATCTGACACTTCCCGCGGCAAAGATAAAAAAGGTACCGGACTGGGGCTTGCAATTGTCAAGGAAATTATCCAATCCCATGGTGAAAACATTGACGTAATCAGTACTCCCGATGTAGGCACAGAATTTATCTTCAGCCTGCCCAAATCGTCTGCTTCCAACCTGTAACCCTGCACGATGGGGCGGATTCTCCGCCCCTGTATGATTCAATAAAAAAGAAAGAAGGATGGCATTTATGAAACTTGCCAAAAAAATCGGTACAGTTCTGACTGCTGCCGCACTCTTCACTGCTGCCGCTGCATCCACATCTTTTGCAGCCCGTTTAGAAGACGTTTCTCTTCAGTTTTCCGTAGGAGAGCCCAACGACTCTACCTATCCCAAGGTTACGATACTCCCCATGGAAAAGACGCTGTATTACGTTGACAGCGCTGCTTTTATCCAGTATGTAGACCCTTATACCAACCGGCCAAACCGCTACCCTACTGCAGAAGTGGTGATAAAACCGACTGATGGATATACGTTCCGTTCCTCAGCAGACAGCTATTTTGCCCTGTTTGGCGGCGGCGCGGAATATGTATCTGCCCGCAAATCAGGCGACAGCAAAACCCTGACTTTAACGGTTGAGTTTCAAAACATGGGACCGTCTTCCATTGAACAGCCTGCCAATGTCACCCTTGATAAAAACGGTCTGGCTTCCTGGTATCCTGTAGGGGATGCCGGTTCCTATGAAGTAACCATTATGCGTAATGGCAAAGCCAACAACCCAACCAAAACCACAGTTACTGGAACCAGTATTAACATTGGTTCTCTCATTACCCGTACTGGCGACTACAGCGTCCGTGTAGCTGCTGTCAGCCGGTATGATGCCAAACTAAAAAGCGACTACGCCTATTCCGGTACTGTTTCCGTAGACGATTCCCTTTTAGCTGATTTTTCTGCCAACACTGCCTCTTATGCAGAAAGCGCAGGACAATGGCTGGAAACTAATGGCCAATACTGGTATCAAAATCCAGACGGCTCCTGGCCTGCTTCAGGATGGCAGCAGATTGACGGAAACTGGTATTTCTTCAATTCTCAGGGTTACCGTCAGACCGGATGGGTTCTCTGGAATAATCAGTATTATTTTTGTGACGCTGACGGAAAAATGCTGACGGATACCGTTACTCAGGACGGCTATTATGTAGATGCTGATGGAATATGGAAAGAAGGGATCTGATTATGAGAAATGCAAAAAAATGGCTGGGACTGATTTCCTGCTCTCTGATTTTTGGCCTTACGGTTCCCACAGTCTGCTTTGCCAGAGAAAAAATTGAAGAGATCTCTTTGAACTTCTCCGCTGACCTGGATTCCGGTGCTGAATGGCCTGATATGGAAATCTCCGGAGATGAAGAGGGCTATTCTGTTGATAACTTCCGGTTTCAGCCAGACAGTTCTAAAAAATATCCGGAAGGTGTCGTTACGCTGCTTGCAGATGACGAGCACTATTTCGGCAATATCAAGGCCTCTAACTGTGATCTTGAGGGAGAAGGGGCGGTTTTTGTAAAGGCTGTAAAAAAGACCAGCAGCCAGCTGAATCTAACGGTTTCCTTCCGTGAAATGGGTGTTGATGTGCTGGATAATCCAGAAGGACTAACCTAGAACCAAAGCGGCCTGGCATCCTGGGAACCCATATCCGGCGCCAAACATTATGAAGTCCGCCTCATGCGGGATGGCAGAACGGAGGAAACAGCTTCCCAACCCAGGCCAAACACTCCTGGCCGCTGGATTCTGGAAAACGGGGACTGGTACTGGGAGAACCCTGACGGTTCCTCTGTCAATAAGGACGGCGCATGGATTGTAAACGGAGTCGTGCAGACTCAGTAATTCTGTAAGCGGGCAAAAAGATGCAAGGCTGATATCTTATAATACCATGGATTGCGGACTCTTCGGAGTCCGTTTTCTGTTTTTAAGGCACAAACATTCATCTATGCTCATATACTAATTCTACAATTCCATTATTTCGTATTAAAAAATGCGGCAGAACCGCCGTCTACCGCATGAAGTCACTCATATAATCATTAACTCAGTACCATTCTTGCCGCACCGTAAATTCCGGCATCATTTCCCAGCTTTGCCAGTGCAATAATGCCTTTATCCTTGGAAATGACGGTGTATTTCTGATAATACTTGTCTATCTTATCTGTCAGGAACTCGCCTGCTTTCGATACGCCGCCGCCAATTACAAATGCCTCCGGATCCACGGTCAGGGCCACCTGGCTCAAAACCAGTCCCAGATAGCGGGCAGCAGTTTCTACTACCTCATCTGCCAAAGCATCTCCGGCCTTAGCTGCGTCTAATACATCTTTTGCCGTTACCTGATCTCCCTGTTCCCGAAGAACTGACGGGGTATTGTCTGCCGCCATTTTACGGCGAGCTTCTCTGGCAATTCCGGTTGCGCTGGCAATCTGCTCCAGGCATCCTACGCCGCCGCAGTTGCAGGCCTCTGTTTCTTCATCCCGAACATGGATGTGGCCGATTTCACCACCCAGACCGTGTCTGCCTGGAACAATTTTTTCATCAATGATAACGCCGCCGCCTACACCAGTTCCCAGAGTTACCATAACAATATCATGGAAGCCCTTGCCTCCGCCCTGCCACATCTCGCCCAGAGCTGCTACATTGGCGTCATTGCCGCTTTTTACAGGAACTCCTAACAGCTCGCTCAGTTCGTTCTGAGCATTCTTTTCCTTCCATCCCAAGTTTACGCATTGGGTTACCATTCCATCTGCTAATACCGGACCTGGGATTCCCATTCCTGCGCCTACTACATCACCAAGTTCTATCTTCAAATCTGCCAGCTTTTCTTTCACTGATTCTGCAATGTCTGGAAGAATATACTTTGCCCCATCCTCTATTCTCGTAGGAATCTCCCACTTTTCCATAAGCTGTCCGTTTACCTCAAAGATTCCCAGCTTAACGGTAGTTCCCCCTACGTCGATTCCAACACACACTTTTCCCATTTTTCTTTTGCTCCTTTTCTTTTATAAATTGACTGCATCAGTATTCGGTACTGATTGCCGGTTATCGAAATGTTATAGCCTGCATTTTTTGAGGCCCTGTCAAAATAAACTGATTGGATAGTCCTCCTGAGGTAATGTGGGAAATCTGGAAATCCAGTTCTCCGGCAAATTTTTCCACGCCTTTCATATTGTATATCCTGCAGGAATTATCATTATAAAGAATTACATTCTCTCCATCAATATTTGCAGACGTATACGAGTAATCAAGTCCTGTTTCAAATACCTTTGTACCGCTGCTCCGATATACCACCAGTTTTTCCGGCTCCGGTCCTGCACTGTTGGCTGTCACCAGGCCTACATACTTATCAGAATAAAACAGACTTTCGATTCGCTCTTCCTCCGTTTGAACTGTAAGCGCCGGATTGGCTCGATTTTCCGATGAGAAAAACGCCAGCCCCCTATCCGAACATGCAAAAGATTCTGTCTCTGATAAATACTGTACCCTGGGTACTACCTTATCCGCAAATGCCTCTTCGTTTGCGCTGACAATTCTATCCGGAAGATTGGCTCCTACTTCATCGGAATAATCGTAAATTACCACCCTGCTTCTCAGGCTGCCGCTGTCAATATACGCATAGGAACAGATTAGCTGGGTTCCATCCGGTGAAAAGCTCAAGTCCATCAAATATCCGTTTTTAGACAGTGTAGATTTCATGGTAAGCTTTAAATCACTGCCGTCTCTTTTAAACATGGATACGTAACTGGATTTTGCATCTTCCTGGGCGGCTGCCACAATTCCCTTTCCTGATATGGCAATCCGCACAATCGGAAGCAGCGTGGCTGCCACACCCTGACTGCCTTCTTCATTAAAGATATAAATGCTGTTTCCCTGCTGGTCTGCAATCGCCGCAAACGTTCCATTGACTACTGCAATAGGCGCTTTCATTTCATAAGTCTGAACCCAAACTGTTTTTCCCTTATTATCTATGTAGGAAGCGCCGTCTTTGGTGTACTTTAATACATTCTTTCCAAAATTTATGTAGTTTGCACTGCTTCGTTCCGTTCCTTCTTCGCCGGCTGTCAGGCTTACCTCCCAGTTCACAAAATATTCCTGGAACGGATAATAATATTTCCAATAATAAACTCCGCCGGCGGCCGCTGCCAGAAGCAGTAAAACGAAGATTATCAGGATCATCCGTTTCTTTACTACCTTGCGGTGGGCCTTTTTTACAGCGTTTACTTCTTCCTGCTCGTTTGGACTGCCTGTCCGCACATAATCCGGCTCTCTCTGCCTGTCTGCCGTCTGTTCTGAACGTATTTGGGAATCTGCCGCATCACGGTTGACAATCATGTGACGGCGCAGCTGCTGCTTTTTTTTCTCCCTGCTCATGGGGCTCATATCACTCATTTCCGTCTCTCCCCGTCCTGTTGCATACTATGACCAAAAGCGGGAGACTTTGGCTCCCAAGCTGGCAAGTTAGTTCCAGTATACAACATTTCGTGAAAAAACGCATTACTTTTTGTAGGGAAATCCTCTTGCCAGTGTAAGAACCTACGTCATTGGCACTTCCGGCACAATCAGCTTCTGTCCTGCTACAATTTTGTCCTGATTATCCAGGCCGTTCCAGGCGCAGATATCCTCTAATGAGTTTACACTCTGATACAGTTTAAAGCAAATGCCATACAGGGTTTCACCATCCTGAACTGCGTAATACATCTGTCCCTCCCCTGGCTCCTTCAATGGCTGAAGCGCCGTCTGTACACTATCTGCAGCAGGTTTCGTTTGGGATTCTGTTTCAATTTCTATGCCAGGCTCCCATTCCGCCTCTGTGCCGGATTCTGTTTCGGACTTTGCTTCCGTTTCGATACTGATCTCTGTCTCGATAATTTCTGTCTCAGGCTCTGCTCCGGCAGCCTGGGCTTCTTCAGCAGAGTCCTCTGTTGGAAATACATTTCCTGCCACAGTCTCTACCACAATTCCAGCATGTCCTGTTTCTTTTAAGGTCTCTTCCGTCCCCTGGTTCTTTCCCTTTTCCCAGCCTTCATAACCTTCCGGCAAAACCGAGGCAATTACGGTTTCCATCTCCTGCATCTTCTCATAATTGTTAAACAGGGCAGTACCTCCTGCCAGAACCAGCACGGCTAATGCGCTGCACAGCCCTCCCAGCACATTAACTGTATTTTTTCTGCTGACCGTCTGGTTTTTCTTTTCTTCCATTTTTTGGCGAAAATCGTGAATCACAGGATCTCCGCTGCCTGTCTCTATCCGCTTGTTGTCCTTTCTGGAAATCATGTAGTCCTGCATCATCTGATTTCGTTCATAATAGATACAGTGGCCTTCCAGTTTATAAAATCCGTCCCTGGACGTTATGTAGATAGCCTCGTCTCCTTCCAGACCGCCGTTTAAATACATGATTTGGTTCTTCCCGTTAAAATACTGGGTGTGTTGTTTCCAGTAATTAAGAGGACTCAATGTGCAGCCTGGCACTCCGCACAAAAACCACCCCTGAATGCTTCTCTTTGGAAACTTATCCTCTATACTCTGGTAAGCCTGCTTCCATGCTTCTTCTGTAAACTCGACTGTTTCTCCCTCTCTGGTTACCCCTTCCATCTCCAGGGCTCCGTCTACAAAAATAAAGGGAACGCCTTCATGCTCTTCTACGCTTCCCAAAAGCAGTCCTGCCCGCAGGTCTTGTCCACCTGCGGGATACAGCCGCTTTAAATACGTATTTACGTAGTCCTCGATATACAGCCGAACCATCTGGTCTCTTTCCCCAATCTGCCGGATGTTTTTTGGCAGCTTTGGAAATGGATTATACATTTCTCCCATTGCGTTTCCCCCTGCTTTCCTATTCTATCTATCTAAGGATAGCACAGTCAGCTTGCGAAACTTGTCAAATTGCGGCTGCTTTCGCACATAATTTATCGACAAGAAAAATGCTTTCGCTGATACAGTCTGCCAGGCGCATAACCACGGCCAGGCGCACACTTTGCAGCATTAATGGATCGTAATTTCCGCATCCTCCTACAATTCCCGTAATAAAAATATCTCCTACTGCTCCCAGCTCCTTACTTACTCCCAGGCCTGGCTTCAGCGCTCCCCTGCCCAGCGTCACGTAACCTACATGGTCGGCCTTTCCTACTGATGCGTCAATGGCAACCACTGCATGTTCCGGATAGCTCTCCTTTAAAAACCGCATGTACTCTTCCAGGTTCATTGCGTGGACCGGTTTTTCCAGCGTACCTAAAACCTGGAAATCTGCATTCTTTTTTCCTTTTAATTTATACCCTATTAATGGCCCCAGACTGTCTCCTGTGGATCGATCTGTTCCGATACACAAAAACACAACACCTTTTTTGCCTTTGTCCAGTTCATCCAGAATCATGTCATAAAGCTGTACTGCCAGATTTCTGGCATCAAATCCCCGATGAGTATCATAATAATATATTTCCTGCTGTCCCTGAACAGCCATCCGTTTCCAAAATTTCATTTCTTACCGCCTTGTTTGTCCATTTATTTTCATTATAGGCAGCAGTTGGGAGTTTTATGCACTGAAAAGCATACCTGTGAAAAATTTTGAAAATTTGCCAGTCAAGAAAATAAAAAGCGGACTCCGAAGAGTCCGCTAAAATACCTCTCTCATTATACCGCCTGGTTTTCTTCCGCATTTTCCAGCAACGTGGTGGTGTATTTATCTAAAATTACACCCTGAATCATATCTCTGGTGCCGGAATTAATTGGATGTGCAATGTCCCGATATTCTCCATCTGTGGCCTTGCGGCTGGGCATTGCAATAAACAATCCCTTTTCTCCTTCAATTACTTTAATGTCATGAATGACAAATTCGTTGTCCAACGTGATGGAAACTATTGCTTTCATCTTTCCTTCTTTTTCAATTCGTCTCACTCTTACATCTGTAATCTGCATAGCTGCAACCCCTCCATCATTCTCTTATTGCCCTTATATAGCCGTATATCTGCCTGTAGCGCCCCCGCGCCTTTTGCAGGCTTATTTCATTATATCGTGTATCTCTCGTTTTTCTCCACAACAATCTTGATGTTATCCGGCGTTCCGATATGCGTTGTGTTGGCGCGGATCGTATCCCGGCTTTCAACGATACAGTTTTCAATTACCGTATTGTCTCCAATATAAACATCATTCAAAATGATGGAATTTTTAATGATACAGTTATTTCCAATATAAGCCTGTTTAAATAGAACTGAGTTTTCTACCATGCCGTTTAAAATACATCCACTGGAAACCAGACTGTTTTTCACCTTTGCACCTGGATTGTATTTTGCCGGCGGCATATCGTCTATTTTAGAATATACGTCTGGATACTGCCTGAAGAAATAATCTCTTACTTCCGGCTTTAAGAAGTCCATATTGGTCTTGTAATAAGAATCTACAGAAGCAATATTGCTCCAATATGTATCCATCTTGTAAGCATAAATCCGTTTTAAGTTTTTATAGCGAACCAGAATATCTTTTACAAAGTCATAGCGATCTTCTGCTGCGCAGCGCTCAATCAGTTCAATTAACTGACGTCTGCGGATCACATAGATACCGCAGGAAATGGTATTGGCATCGGAAACCATGGGCTTTTCTTCAAAATCCACAATCCTGCCGTCATCATTGATTTTCACGCAGCCAAAACGGGTAACATCCTCATTTTCAGCCATCTTTTTGCAGACAACAGTGATATCTGCTTTCTTTTCAATGTGATATTCCAGGACTTTATTATAATCCATCTTATAAATGCCGTCGCCGGATGCAATCACTACATATGGTTCATGGCTGTTTTTCAAGAAGGACAGATTCTGATATAGTGCATCTGCAGTTCCCCGATACCAGTCGCTGCTCTCTGCCGTAATGGTAGGAGTAAATACGAACAGGCCGCCCTGCTTTCTGCCGAAATCCCACCATTTGGAAGAACTCAAATGCAGGTTCAGGGAGCGTGAATTATACTGGGTAAATACAGCCACATTCTGAATGTGGGAATTGGTCATGTTGCTCAGTACAAAGTCGATGCTGCGGTAACTTCCTGCCACTGGCATTGCCGCAATTGCTCTCTTATTAGAAAGCTCTCTCATCCGCTTGCTGTTGCCGCCTGCTAAAACGATACCGATTGCTCTCATCTCATGCCACCTGCCTTTATAATGTAATCTCCGCTTGCCAGTAATCCGTCAGGATAGTCCTCCGGCACAGTCACGCCGGAAATTGCGGTGTTTTTGCCAATCTTTACTCCATCTGGGATGACAGAGTGCTCGCCAACTGTAACCAAATCAAACTGGTATACCTTGGGATCGTATTTGCTGGGCGCATACTCTCCTACGCCAAGCTCTGAATTTTTGCCAACGCATACGTCTTCTGCAACGATTGCCTTGTTGACAACCGCACCTTCCTCAATCCTGCTGTTCTGCATGATAATGGAGTCACGGACAACAGCTCCCTTGCCAATGGTAACGCCTGCGCCAATTACAGAGTTATAGACTTCTCCGTAAATTTCAGTTCCCTCTCCAATAATGCTTCGCTCAATGACTGCCTCTGCAGCAACATACTGAGGCGGGATAATCTCGCTTCTGGTGTATACCTTCCAGTATTCCTCGTACAAATTAAACTCCGGAATAATGTCGATCAGCTCCATATTGGCTTCCCAATAAGATCCCAGGGTTCCAACATCTTTCCAATAGCCATTGTACTCGTAAGCAAAAATCCTGTCTCCCTTTCCATGACAGTACGGGATAATATGCTTGCCAAAATCACAGCCAGGCTCATCCTGCATTTTAATAAGAGCGTCCCGAAGTACCGGCCATGAGAAGATATAAATACCCATGGATGCCAGATTGCTTCTGGGAACCGGAGGCTTTTCCTCAAAATCAGTAATTCTGTTGTGCTCATCAGTAATAACCACGCCAAACCGGCTGGCCTCCTCAATGGGAACCGGCATAGCTGCAATGGTGATGTCAGCATTATTTGCTTTGTGATAATCCAGCATTACTTCATAATCCATCTTGTAAATATGATCGCCGGAAAGAATCAGCACATAGTCCGGATTATAGGTTTCCATATACTCCAGATTCTGATAAATCGCATTTGCAGTACCTGTGTACCAATCACTGCCTTTACTTCTCTCATAAGGCGGAAGAACCGTAACACCTCCTACATTTCTGTCCAGATCCCACGGAATACCAATTCCAATATGGGAATTTAAACGTAATGGCTGGTACTGGGTTAAAACGCCTACAGTATCTACACCGGAATTGATACAGTTGCTGAGCGGGAAGTCAATAATACGGTATTTTCCCCCGAATGATACCGCAGGTTTTGCAACTTTCTGAGTTAAAACACCCAGGCGGCTTCCCTGTCCACCAGCTAAAAGCATAGCTATCATTTCTTTTTTAATCACGTTATCACCTCTTGCTGTTATATTTAGTAGTGTGTTCATTATAGCATATTTTTTATGAATAGTGAATAAATTAATGTATTTTTTCTTGTACTTTTTGTGCATATTCCGACAGTTTTTTACTAAAATATTCATTATTTTACATTTATATCCATTTTTCGCTTTTTTCACTATCTCTGACGGCAGCCTGTCTTCCATCCCGTCTTCTCCTTTCCGAGAAAAAATTCAGCAAACCCTTGAATCCATGGGGAAAATATAGTACAATCGATTTTAAATATGCCAGAAATTTTTTAAACGCAGAAAAGGAGAATACTCATGGATTTAATTACAGTAAGAGAATTATATAAAAACCGTGATGCGTATCTGGGCAAAGAAATTTCCATCGGCGGCTGGGTTCGCAGTATCCGCGATTCCAAAGCGTTCGGTTTTATCGTAGTCAGTGATGGTACTTTTTTTGAAACCCTTCAGGTCGTTTATCACGACACTATGCCTAATTTTGCAGAAATTTCCAAATTAAACGTTGGTTCTGCCATTGTTGTAAAAGGTACCCTGGTTGCAACTCCACAGGCTAAGCAGCCATTTGAGATTCAGGCAGAGCAGATTGATGTGGAAGGCCCTTCCGCACCGGATTATCCTCTGCAGAAGAAGCGCCACTCTTTTGAATATCTGCGGACCATTTCCCATTTACGTCCCAGAACCAATACTTTCCAGGCCGTATTCCGTGTGCGCTCCCTGATTGCCTATGCCATCCACCAGTATTTCCAGGAGAGAGACTTTGTCTATGTCCACACTCCCCTGATTACTGGCAGCGACTGCGAAGGAGCAGGCGAGATGTTCCAGGTTACTACCATGGACTTAAATAACATTCCAAAAACTGCTGACGGCGCTGTAGATTTCAGTAAGGATTTCTTTAACAAGCCTACCAACCTGACTGTTTCCGGCCAGCTAAACGGCGAGACCTATGCTATGGCATTCCGCAACATCTACACCTTTGGCCCTACCTTCCGTGCAGAAAACTCCAACACGACCCGTCATGCGGCTGAGTTCTGGATGATTGAGCCGGAAATTGCATTTGCAGATCTGGAAGATAACATGGATCTGGCAGAAGGTATGTTAAAATACATCATCAAGTTTGTATTAGAACATGCACCGGAAGAGATGAATTTTTTCAACCAGTTTGTAGATAAAGGGCTTTTAGACCGGTTAAACGGTATTTTAAATTCTGAATTTGCCCGTGTCACCTATACAGAGGCTGTAGAAATTCTGGAAAAGAATAATGACAACTTTGACTACAAGGTATTCTGGGGCTGCGACCTTCAGACTGAGCACGAGCGCTATCTGACCGAGCAGGTTTACAAAAAGCCGGTATTTGTTACTGATTATCCAAAGGAAATCAAAGCATTCTACATGAAGCTGAATCCAGACGGCAAGACCGTTGCCGCTGTAGACTGTCTGGTTCCTGGCATCGGCGAGATTATCGGCGGCAGCCAGAGAGAGGACGACTATGAAAAGCTTCTGGCCAGAATGAATGAACTGGGATTAAAACCAGAAGACTATGATTTCTATCTGGATCTGCGCAAATACGGTTCTACCCGTCATGCAGGCTTCGGATTGGGATTTGAGCGCTGTGTTATGTACCTGACCGGTATGTCTAACATCCGCGACGTTATTCCATTCCCAAGAACTGTAAATAACTGCGATTTATAAGATTCTTAAGAAAAAGGCCGTTGCAACAGGCCTTTTTCTGTATATACGCCAATGTGAAACTGGAGGTTACCTATGAAATTCATCCATACCGCTGATATTCACTGGGGCATGGCTCCTGACAGTGACAAACCATGGAGCAAGGAACGGGCTCAGGCTATTAAGGATTCCTTTCAGGAAGTTATCAGGCAAGCCAGGGAACGGGATGTGGATTTTTTATTCGTTTCCGGCGATTTATTCCATAGACAGCCTTTGGCCAGAGACTTAAAGGAAGTTAATTATCTGTTTTCTACTATCCCCAGCGTGCAGGTTGTCCTCATAGCCGGCAACCATGACCGGATTCGGGCAAATTCTGCTGTGTTAAGTTTCTCTTGGTGTCCCAATGTTACGTACCTGGCCGGAGAGGATTTAGAATCCGTATATTTCAAAGAATTGAATACTGAAGTCTATGGATTTAGTTACCATACTGCCGAAATTCGAGAAGATCGGCTCAGCCAGATCCAGATTGCCGGAAATGACCACATCCGCATCTTACTGGCTCACGGCGGCGATGCCCTTCATCTTCCCTTTAACCGTTCTGCCTTATCTTCTTTGCCTTTTGACTATATCGCTTTGGGCCATATCCATAAGCCGGAGATAATCGTGGAAGGAAAGGCAGCGTTTCCAGGCTCTTTAGAACCGCTGGATAAAACGGAGTTTGGACAGCACGGCTTTTATTATGGCGAAATCAATTCCCTGACCCATTGTGTCACCGCTCTGGAATTTGTCCCTGTTTCCCACTGCCAGTATATTTCCCTGGCTGTCGGCGTCACACCGGCGACCACCAATTCAGAGCTGGCCGCCAGCATTTCTCAGGAAATCAGCCGTCGGGGAAGCCAGCATATTTATCGTTTTTTAATCAGGGGCATGAGAGATCCGGACATTACCTTTGATTTAGATGTGCTGTCCTCCCGTTTTCGGATTGTAGAGGTTACAGACGATTCGGAACCTCAGTATGACTTTTCTGCCCTCTTCGCCCAGCATCCCAGCGATATGATTGGATTCTTTATCCAGGCCCTTCAAAAGGACGATATGAATCCCATTGAAAAGAAAGCTCTGTATTATGGGATCAATGCTCTGCTCCACACAACGGATGAAAGGAGTCCGGTATGAAATTATTAGACGTGTATATCAGCGGCTTTGGCAAATTTCACGATCAATCCGTAACCTTTCAGGATGGCCTGAATATTGTATACGGAAAAAATGAAGCCGGAAAATCCACGCTCCACACCTTTATCCGCAGTATGCTGTTCGGTATGGAACGGCAGCGGGGGCGGGCTGCCAAAACAGACTCCTACAGCCGTTTCCTCCCCTGGGAAAACAAAGGGGGGTATGAGGGACGGCTTCGTCTGGAAAAAAATGATCACATTTACCGCATTGAGCGTAATTTCCAAAATAATAAAGAATTTACCATTGTAGACGAAACTTTAGGAAAAGAAATTGAACCTACCAAAACCTTTATGGAGTCTTTACTAAATGGCCTGAGTGAAACGGCTTACAGCAATACCATCAGTATCGGCCAGTTAAAAAGCGCTACAGACTCCGGTATGGTAACAGAGCTGCGTAATTATATCGCCAATCTGAATACCTCCGGCAACATGGCATTAAACATCACCAAGGCAACGGCATTTTTAAAGGCCCAGAAAAAGGCCCTGGAACGTGAAATGGTACCGGAAGCGGCAAGGAGCTATGCTTCTCTTTTAGGAGAAATCCGAAATATTGAGAAAGAAACTGCGGCTCCGGAATATGAAAATCATCTGACCAGCTACCGCAAACAGAGAGAGCAGATGATAAAAAACATCGCGGAAAAGCAGACGGAAAAAGAAGATTTGCTTCAGAAAATTGCACGAGGACGGCAGCTATTAAATAACTACCAGTTTACAGATGGTGAGTCTATCCAAAACTATCAGGAAGAAGCCCGATCCATCTATGGAAATTATCAAGCTGCCAAAGGCGCCTGTTCCCATACATCTGTAAAAGTCTTGATGATTTTTTCCTGTTTGCTGTGCGCATCCTGTCTGACAGGGTGCGGCGTGTTCGCCTTTCTCCGGCCATTTGGAGAATCCAGTCTCCTGTTTGCTTTAACCATTGGTGTATTTGGCGTCCTGTTTCTGGTGACCGGAATTGTACTGGCATTTAAACGGAATAACTCAAAAAAGGAACTCAATTATTCTTCAAAGCTTTTGCAGGAAATTCTGTCCCGCCACTTAGGTGACAGTTCTATTTCCCCAGAGGCCATGGATGCGTTCGGAATGCGGATGGCTGAATATGGAAAACTCCATGATGCTTTAGTAAAATCGGAAGAAACGGCTGCCTCTCTGGCAAAGGAAATTGACGGGCTTATGGCTCAGCAGGCAACCTGCACCGAAGTAATTGAACAGCAGCAGAGAACCCAGTGGGAGCTGGAACAAAAGCTGGAACACCTGGCCAACTGCAAGACCCAGGCTGAAGCTTTACGCCATGTGCTAGCGGAAAATGACCGCATTTCCCAGGAAATTGCCGCTATTGATTTAGCCCAGGAAACCATGACATCCTTATCCGCTTCTATCCGAGATTCCTTTGGCCTGTACCTTAACAAAGAAGCTTCTCGATTGATTGAGCAGATTACCGGTGGTATCTACAACAGTATGAGCGTAGATGAAAATCTCCATGTGTTTATGAACACCAAAACCAAGCTGGTTCCCCTGGATCAGGTCAGCAGCGGCACCATGGATCAGGTTTACCTGGCTCTCCGTCTGGCATCTGCCAAGCTGATTCAAAAAGGAGACGATTCGCTTCCGTTAATCTTTGACGACAGTTTTGTACTCTATGATGATGAGCGGCTCCGGACTGCCCTTCGCTGGCTTGTAAAAGCCTACCCAGGCCAGATTATTGTGTTTACCTGCCATCAGCGGGAAGCTCAGATGTTGACTGCCAATCAGATTCCTTATCATCTGATTACAATTTGACAGCTTTATCAGGTTTTCTGCATGTGGTTTTCCATATATGTTACTTACAGACAGAGGGCTGTGTACTAATTTCTTAGCGCACAGCCCCCTTATATTGCCAGACGTTTTACCGCCACCTGTTCTTTTTGTTTTACTGCAATTACTTCTATTTTACTGCAATTGCTTCTATCTCAACCAATGCTCCCTTTGGAAGAGCCGCCGCCTGAAATGCTGCCCGAGCCGGACAATCTGTTCCAAAAAATTCTGCATACACTTCGTTCATTGGAACAAAATTTCCAATATCACTAAGCAGCACCGTTGTCTTCACTACATTTTCCAGGGTCATGCCTGCTGCCTCCAAAATTGCCTTAACATTGGTTAAAGACTGTCTTGTCTGACTTTGAATATCGTCTCCTGCAAACTCGCCGGTGGCAGGATCAATGGGAAGCTGTCCGGATACGTAACAGGTAACTCCGGATGCAAGAATTCCCTGGCTATATGGGCCGATAGCGGCTGGTGCATTTTTTGTGCTTACAACAGTTTTAGACATGATTTTATCTCCTTTTCCATTATAAAAATTTTCATAGTAACGTTTTACCCGGTCTTCTGGGTTTTATAAACTGCTATGGCTTCACTTAAGTTTGAAGCCCTTTCGCTGCGGATAATCTTTGCCAGCTCTGAAAGCTTGTCTGGCTGTAGAAACTCTTTGCCCAAATAGGTCTCATACTGATCCGTAACCAGAAGGGCCTGCTCCTTGGCATGGATCTGCGCCTCTTTCAGCCGCATTTCGATACGGGCATGTTCCTCTTCTAAGGCGTCTATCTTTTCTTTATTGTTATTAATAATCTCGTCAGAAATAATCGTCTTTGTCACCGTATTAAAGGTATTGAGAGCCTCTTTTTTCTGATTGCTGATCTGCTGCAGTTCCTGCTCAATCTGTGCAATCTCATCATCATACTTTTCCAGATTGTAGATGGCCTCGTCTCTGTCTTTTCGGATAGAAGCGGTAATAACTCGAATTTTTTTGTTATTGCTGCGAATTAGGCTGCGGATGTCTTTCCCTTGTTTCAGCGTCGCCAGATGACGCATTTTTACCTTATTGCCAACCAGCACATACACTCCGCCAAATACAAAAATAGCAATTAAATAAATAATAATCAACACCCAAAACTTTCTGTTTGCTTCTGGTACTGCAAAATAGGATGCCAGCGGAACTGCCACAAAGCATATGAAAAAGCTAAGAAGCAAAATCCCCAGTTCCTTTAAACTGCCTGGCATGTAAAGGGCATAAAACCATGTGGTTTTACAAAATGACGGTACTCGGTTTTGCTTGAACACTGTTTTCATCTGCGTTCCAAGTTCCTGATTATGCTCTCTTAATACCTCTGTTTCTTCAGCAATCCTCTCTTTAATTCCCTGATTTTTCGCTTTTTCCCTTTTGGATCGGATTCTTCTCAGCCTGTCCTGTTCTGCTCCAATTTCCTTATCATAACTGGCGTTGATTCCTTCCCGACGCTTTTTGATTGTAAGGCTAATCTCGTCATTCATGTCCAGCCGTTCATTTTCCAGTTCTTTTTCAATCCGGTTTTCCTCTGACTCCAGCTCTTCACAAATCTTTTTACTTCGGTTTAACTCTTCTACTGCTTTTATGGCATCTGCTAAAAATGCAGAATAGTCGGTAATTCCTGGTGTAATCCCTGTTCCCATTTTTGTCCCCTTTGTAAATAGAACACAATGTTTATCTTAATGTATAGATTACTACAAATTACAGCTATCCACAAGTAGAAATTTCCCTTCTTTACAAGGCCGCAAAAATCAGATATACTAAAAAAAATTCATTGGTAAAGGAGATATGTCCTATGTTCCGTATGTGGGGAAAAATCTGGAAAGACAATCATCTTCTGCAGGATACGGTTATCTGTATGCCAGATTACTCCATATCCCGCACTCAGATGGTCTTTGGCGCTTTAGATGAGATATGCAGCCAGTTTGATTTAGGACATCCGATTTGGATGGACTCTGCGATTCGGGAATTTCAGCGCCACGATAAAACCCGATTCTATCAAGATAGTTTTGTTGAGACCATAGATTTTGATTATTTAGAAATTCATGTGATAGAGGAGTGAGCTTATCCCAGATATTCGCGGATAATCTCCCCTAAAACCCGAATTTCTTCCGGTTTTAACTCTTTCATCCAATTCTCTCCTTCTGCTCCTGCTGACGTCAGCTTGTCCGCCGTGTCTCTGGAAATCCCGCTTTTTTTCTGTCCTCTGTCCCAGCTGGCTGCCGTCTGCTGCTCCATAGCTCTGCGGGCATTTTTTCTCTCCCTCAAATCACGGACATTATTGCGAATCGGCTGCTCTGCTTCCGTTTCAACCATTCTGGCCTCGTCTTCTGAGAGCTCTCCCACCTTTTCCAGTTCCATTCTGTGCCACAGCACATTTTCCAAATAATCCTGCAGGCTTACCAGAAGCTGCTGACGCTTTGCGTCTAATCCTGCTCCATGTTCTGCGATAATATTCAAAACAGCCGCCAGGATTCCCACTGTTCCATATAAAATAATATAATAGGAATCACAGCGGTACCAGTAAGAAAGGAATGAAAGCGCCCCGCCTGTCAATAAACACAGCCATGTCATCTGACTGGAGTACGCAGTCCAGCCCTGAGGCGTTGTTCCCCCTATTTTTGCGTTAAACAGCTGCTTTTCCAGATAAACTTCCGTATTGACAATTCCCTGATTAATGCGATAAGCGTCCTCTGCCTTCTGCTTTAGATTTCTCAAATATTTATTTTTTGTCATTGCCATATTGTTGGATTCTTTAATCATTCTTTTGTAGGAGTTATTTGCCGCCAGCTTACTTACCAAGCCAATCAGGCAAATTGCCACTAATAAATATAACGCTGTACCATTCTGTAATAATTGTAACATAACGAAACTCCCCTTTCTCACAAAGCCTTCACCTGTTATCTTCCTGGATGTTTCCGTGGCGTGTGTCCGCGCCTGTCGGCGGCGAAAGAAACTTACGACCGGTCATATCCGTTTCCTTCCTCAGCCCGACTAATGAAACCTGTCCATTTCGACTGACTCTGCTGTACGTCACATTATAGTCCTGCTTTTAGAATTTGGGAAGTTGAGAACCCCTAGAATCGATCGTCAAATTTCCCCTAAAAACGATTCTAATGGGCCTTGAAAATCATATGAGGCCTGAAAGCATTCTCTTCCAGGCCCCACATCTTATGAATAAATGGATTTAATACTCTGCCGCCATTGCAAGCAGAAGCTTTACCGAATGTTCAATCGCTTTTGCCTCAAATTCCTGATAGTCCATGTTTGCACTGTCATCTGCTTTATCCGAAATAGCACGGATTATCAGACAGCCAATGTGATTCAAATAGCATACCTGAGCGATTGCCGCTCCTTCCATCTCTGTACAGGAACCGTCAAATTTGTCGATTAACCACTGCTTCTTTTTTTTGTCAGAAATAAACTGATCGCCGCTGACTACCCGTCCCACAAAGGTCTGAATATCCGGATTTACCCGGCTGCAGCATTCTCTTGCCAGATTTAACAGTCTTTCATCTGCCGGAAATGCAAATGTATCCATTCTGGGAATCTGGCCAGGCACATACCCAAAACCGGTTGCATCCATGTCATGCTGAACCGAATCGCTGGATAATACAATATCGCCAATATTGATTTCTGCCCTTAACGATCCGGCAATTCCTGTATTTACAATTGCATCTACGCCAAATTTATCTACTAAAATCTGGCTGCATACGGCTGCGTTTACCTTTCCAATGCCGGAACGAACTACTACAACTTCTTTATTGTTTACCTTTCCGCAGTAAAATTCCATTCCTGCTGCTGTCTCTACCGACACATCTGTTAATGCCTGTTTAATCTCTAGGACTTCCTCGTCCATTGCGCCTATAATTCCTAACATTTCTTAAACTCCTTCTCTGAGGTAATCTTCTTTTTAATTCATTATATCCTGTGAACGTTTAAAAAGCAATCGCCTGTATGTCAAATCCATTCCCAGCGCTCCCAGCGGAGCTGTAATCATAATAGCCAATACCGCTACTGACAGAACGATTTGTCCGCATGGCAGCCCCATTGCCAATGGAACGGAACCAATTGCTGCCTGAACCGTTGCTTTTGGAAGGTATGCAATTACGCAGAAAATCCTCTCTTTTAAATTGAGACTGGTTCCCAGCATACACAATACCACTCCAGCCGCCCGAACGATCAATGCCAGCAGAATCATAGCTGCAGCCATAACTCCTGCCTGCGCCATATAGCGAATATCTACGGCGGCCCCTACCAGTACAAATAAAATCACCTCTGCAGCCAGCCACAGCTTTCCGAATTTTTCAGATAATCTCCGGACAACAAACTCTGTACTCTTTATTTTCATTGCACAGGCCATACTTACCACCGCCAAAAGGCCTGATACCGGTAAAATAGTTTCCAGCCATTCTTCAGCTGCCACTAATAAAAAAGAAACACCCAGAACAATGATTACCTTCATACTGTTCCTGATATAATGATTTTTTCTATAAGCCGCCTCAAAAAACAGGCTCAACATACAGCCGGTAATGGCTCCCAGCAAAATCCCCATAATAATAGAAATAGGAATATTAATAAAATCCCATGTTCTCACCTGACCACCTTGACTCATCTCTAAAAATGTGGTGAAGAGAACGATTACAAATATATCGTCACAGGATGCACCTGCCAAAATCATTTGAGGAATGCTTTTTTCTGTTCCGTAGTTTTCCTCTATCAACTGAACCATTCTTGGAATCACAACTGCCGGAGAAACAGCTCCTAAAACTGCCCCCATTACTGCGGCTTCTGCTCTGGTAATACCAAGAAGCGCCGGAGCGAATAGAATATATGCCAATATTTCAAAGCTGGCCGGCAAAAAGGACATCAATACCGCAGGACGCCCCACTTTTTTCAAATCAGACAAGTTTAGCGACAAACCGGCCTTTAACAAAATAATAATTAATGCCATCTGGCGAAGATCGCCGGATATTCCCAATATAGACGAATCCAGGCCATTTAACACATAAGGTCCCAGAACAATACCAGTCGCCAACATTCCAAGGATACGAGGCAATTTCAATTTTTGACAAACTCCGGCTATGGCAAGGCCCAGCAAAAAAATCAGGGCAAGTGACGTAAGCATATTAAATACCTCCTGCTGCATCAAAAAACTGATATTCTCTGGGATAATACCATCTTCCTTTTGAGAGTGTCAACCGTTTTACGAATTTCATCTTTTCTCACGCCTTTATCCATGTTATAATAAGGAAACGCATAATAAAGGAGGATTTACTATGGATTATACAACTCAGGGCGTCTGTTCCCGTGCAATTCATTTTGAAGTAGAAGGAAATACCTTGACTCACGTTAAATTTATGGGCGGCTGCTCCGGAAATACCCAGGGCGTGGCTCGTCTTGTGGAAGGAATGGATATTGATGAAGCAATTCGCCGTTTAGACGGAATCCACTGCGGACCCAGACCAACTTCCTGCCCAGATCAGTTAGCCCGCGCTTTAAAACAATATAAGGCTCAGCAGCAGTAATGGACAAACCGGAAGGCAGGCATTCATCGTTCTTCCGGTCTGTTTCTTTTTTCCAGCTGCTTATCTGTTTAAAATTTCTGCCGTTTCTTCCATAATCCACGCAGTCCATCCATCATAATACTTTCCCAACACATGAGAATCGTCCGACGTATACTGCTTATCCAGGTTTCCTGACTGATCGTCAAACATCGGGTTAATATCCAGGTAATACATTCCTGATTCACCGGCAATGTTTTTAATTGCTTCATTTAACTGATTAATTTTATCATTATTATAAATGTCAGAGGAAGAAGACTTTTTCTCTGAAACATGAAGATTTGCTTCCAGAAAAATTTTCGCAGAAGGCTGGGCGTTGTGAATCTCCTCTACCAGCTTTCCATATTGTTTCACAATGCTGTCATAAGGATATCCCAATTCATTTAATCCCAGCATAATATAAATCTTTCCAAATGTCCGAGATTGTAAAACCTCTTCTAACGTCTGCTTCTTCCCTGTAGATGTTTTTATAGATGCTTTCGGAGCTTCAAATACTGTCAAACCGGTATTGGCAAATACCTCTGCTTCTCCCAAATCTCCGTATTCCATCAACCCTACGGTTCGGGAATCCCCAATAAACAGGGCATCGCCAAACAATTCCCGATTGGCTTCCACTACAGGCTTCCCTGCTGGTTCTGTGGCAGCCTCCGACACTATTTCTTCTGGCAATTCATCCGTCTGGGACTCCGATTCTAATGCCATCTGTGATTCCAGTTCTACCGCTGCAACAGCTTCTGTCTCCGCCTGCAAATTGACATCTGCACAGGTTTGAGCATCCGCCCGTCCTATGGGGGAATGCTCATAAAATCCAGCTGCCCAATAGATAACAAAAACAGCTGCTATACTGGAAAACAGACATTTCATATAGGCATATTTCTTCATATTCGTACCTTTTCTTCCTTACTATGGTTAAAATTGAAAGTATAAAAACGGATCGTCCATTCCCATATGCATGCAGAACACACATCCCCAAAATATTGCTGTCAGGCTCAAAGCAACCAGCCAGGACATTTTGTATTTTTCATAAATTTTTTCTGCCAGACCTGTAGAAAAAAACAATGCTGCTGTCAGTGAAATCAGATACATTTTTCCATATTTAAGGAAATCTCCGGCAAAAACCGCTGCCGTATCTCCTCCGAAAAACGGAAAGCATTTCATTAAATATAACTTAATCTGTCCCAAATCACTGACTGCAAATAGAAGCCAGGAAATCGGAATTAAAAATGCCATATAGAGATGTCCTTTTAAGGGAGAGCGATCTAAAATCCGCTTCAGTCCGCATTTTTCCAGCGAAATCAAGCTAAAATGAAACAATCCCCAAAAAACATAATTCCAGCTTGCCCCGTGCCAAAGTCCGGTTAAAATCCAGACAATCAGGGTATTTCGTATCATATGAGCATATTTTCCGCCCAGAGGAATGTACACATAATTCCGAAACCAGCTTCCCAAAGTCATATGCCAGCGTCTCCAAAATTCTGTTATGCTCCCTGACAGGTATGGATTATCAAAATTGTCTGGGAAATAAAATCCCATCATAAGCCCCAGACCTTTTGCCATTCTCGAATATCCATAAAAATCAAAATATATCTGAAATGTAAATGCCGCCAGGCCAAGCCAGGCCATAGGCGTTGAAATACTTTCATATCCTATAGCATTTACCTGCCCCCAAAGACGTCCCATCTGATTTGCAATCAGTACCTTTAGCCCCAGTCCAATAGTAAACTCCCGCAGACCTTCCTCAATATTTTCCAAAGAAATATCTTTCCGACGAAGCTGTTTCTGCACCTGTTTATGCGTTACAATTGGCCCTGCAATCAGTTGAGGAAACATACTGATATATGCTCCAAAAGAAACAAAGGATTTTTCACATCTGGTTTCCTTCCAATATACGTCTATCAGATATGACATGCTCTGAAACGTATAAAAGCTAATACCAATTGGGAGTTCCAATCCCAGATAAGGAAAGACTTCTTTGTTTACGAACGGAGATAATAAGCCATTTAGGATTTCAAAAAAGAAGTCTGTATATTTAAAGAAAAATAAAATACCGACGTTATAAAGCAGACCTAAAACCAGCCAGTTTTTGCGTTTTCTTCGATATCTGTTTTTCGCAATGTTTGTTCCGCATATGTAATTCACGAAGATAGAAAACAGGATCAAAAGAAAATATTCCGGTTTATCTTTTACCCCATAAAAATAAAAAACCAGGCTTCCGATAAAAATCACCAGATTTTTCAATCCAATCGGCGTAAGATAATATACCAGAAAAAATGCCGGTAAAAACATAAAGATAAATGTAATGCTGCTGAATACCATAATCCATTCCTACTTCCAAATCAGTTTTTTATACTGCATAGACGGATTAAGCTATCAAAAAGTTTCAAACTTCTTTGTTTTTTCAGCAGGTTCCATCGTTTCTATATAAATCGGAATCCATTATCTGCAATATATATCTCATCCCCTGGTTCCAAAGGAACTGTTTCGTTATTTTGCAGCATCATTCCCCTTACCCTGGTTCCATTGGTTGAATTTAAATCCGTAATTTTATAGCCTGCTCCTGTATCTTCCAATTTTACATGAAGCCGGCTTACTGCATCCTTGTTTAATACAAAATCTGCAATTCCGCTCTGTTTTCCAATTATAAATGGAAAATATGGTATCGAAATATCTTCTGCCCTTTTATCCAGACTCAGCAGATAACGCATTCCTTCTTTTTGTTCTCTGTGATCATTTAAAATTTGCGTCTCCATAATCGGATCGGGCTCTCTCAAATCCCTTTCCAAAACTTCTGGTTTTCCGGCTTCCGGTTCCGGCATAGAAATCTCCGGAAGTCTTTCATGGATGTACCAACTATCCTTTTCCACAGGCGTCTTGGAAATCCGGTTCATTATCCACATAATGATTCCCACTATTCCCCATACTCCATACCAGCCAATCAGCAGCATCGGATATTCTGTAAAAAAGCGAGAACCTTTTACAAACCAGACAGCTCCAGGCGCTAATAAAACCGCTGCTGTACATGCTGTTCTTTTTTTCCAATTCTCCTGTTTTTTCCTGTTTTCCTGCCCTCCCTTTACAGGATCCGGCTCCTGCCATTCTTCTATTGGCTTCACCAGTTCTTCTATCTCTTTCTTTTCCTCTGTTGCCGGAATTTCCCTGTCCTGAGACAGCCATTTGAGTAAGTCATTCATTCCATAAAATTCTTTCTGGCTTTCCTGATAAAGACGGTATACCAAAAGTACCGTGTCTTTTTCTTTATGATTTACCTTTTTTAAAATGTATTGAAGCAACAGTTCCATATTTTTAGGGAAATCTGCCTCCTGTCCTGGAATCAGACATAAAAATACCTGAAAATTATCGGGATCAATATATATGTATTCCGGTTCTAACAAAATCCGGTTTTCCTGAAAAAGGTAGCCTTCCATCCTGTCTAAAATTTCCGCAATTGAAGAAATCAGTTTTACTATCTCATTTCTGCTGACCGATCTTCCTTCTAACATCCGGCTTAGGGGCTGTTTCGATGTTATTTCATAGAAGTAGCATATTCCATCCTCTGTCTGCTGAAAGCGAAACTTAAGCAGTCCCTCTATTACATTCTCCATTAACATGCGGCATTCATAGCTTTCGCATTGTCCCTTATCTGGTTTTACTATTAAATAATTATGACGCATCTGCCTTTCATAACGAATTTCCATTCCTTTCCTCCAGTTGCTTAACTGCCTCAATTTTTCTCAAAAATTCTTCCGGTCGAAAGATCTCCGCCTCAATCCGTGCATTCCATTGTCCCTTTATGGTTGATGCATCTGCCTTTCCGGCAATCCGTTTCGTCTGTTTTTCAAGCTGTATCCGAAAATTATCAAAAGAAAATCCCGTCCTTTTTCTCCCGCTTCCCTTTTCTTCCACTTCTTCCAACCATGCCTCTTCCTCCCATTCAAGTCCATGACGCCCTTTTTCCACGCTTTCGTGCAGAACCATCCTTCCTGTAGTTTCGTCATAAACCCGATATCCCTGCCCAATGATTCCAACAGACATAAAACAAAATATGCTCATAATAACTGCTGCTTCTATCGTATAGCTGCCTTTCACATTTCCTCCCATTCCTATATAAACGTAATCCAAATCCCTACTGGCAGGACGAAGGGCAAAAATGGCACTTCTGTCTTTTTCCCATCCAGCCAACCGATTCTTTTAATAGCCAGACTGCCAATTCCCCAAATACTGCACAGTACCAGGCTTCCCAGTAATAAAATCAGATTTTTTCGAAAACCAAAATAGATTCCGGTGATTGTAAACAATAGTCCGTCTCCCATGCCAACAGCGCCGCCTGTAACTTTTGAAACGGCCAGTAAAACAACTCCTATCAAAATTCCCAGAATAATTTCATCAAAGGAAACACCTAGGTTATTCCCATGAAAAACTATCATCCACGTTTTCTTCTCCATCCAGTTTTCCCTTTGAATCAGGTCTGCCATTCTCCAGGCAAAAGCCTCCGTCCCTCCCACTGCATATATCCACCCAGGAATTTCCCTGTATTTATAATCATAGGCTGCTGCTGCCAGCAAAAACAGTATAACTGCCATTTTCCCTCCTTTACCAGCAATAAGAGCATTTTCCCAAATGTTTTACCTCTTCTATGGGAACTTCTTTAATATAAGCAATAGTAGCCGGACAATCTCTCATAGAATGATAACTTTCCCCCTCTGCCATAATATATACCGTGCTTCCCTGACCTGCTCTTTTTCCGCAAATGCGGCAGGGATGATACCTTCCCCCTCCTCCATTGCGCCTGGTTTCCAGATCTTCATAGGCAATTGTCTCTATAGCATTTGATAAATAATGGCAGGATGCCGTTTTATGATACTTCGTCCCGTTATTTCCTACAAAAACCATTTCTTCTAAAGTTTCTTTATCCTCGTCCCCTTCTCCTTTCCCAAATCCTTCTCCCAAAGGCCCTTCTCTTCCTATCCATGCGCGGCGAACGCTTTTTGATTCCATAGGAATCGCCTGTAAACCAAATACAGAAAAGGGAAGTTTCATATTATACTTCACTACCAGCTTAATATTTTCTCCATCAGAAAGCGCCGCATGTTCCCCCTGCCCTGTTAAGTAAGCATATTGACTTAACTGCTCTGCTTTTCTTTCCAAATCAGCCTGTATCTGTCTTTGCTTATCCATCATTACCATAGGAGTCATCATACAGACACAGGCAAATAAAAACAGGGAAAATCCCAATGCTGCTTCAATAGATATGCTTCCTTTCAATCTTTCACCTGCGGAGGAAAATAACCACACCCTTTTTCTACGGCACCTAAAGAATCCTGTCATGGGGGCACGTACTTGGAGAGTTACATTTTTTTTGCCGGATTTCATCCTATCTATTAGAATTTTCAGATTTTTCAGAAATGATTGGATTACACTTTTTAAAAGTACCGTGAAAAAGGGCATGCTTATTCTCCTCCGTATCTCTATTAATATGCTTTCTTTACTACTGCTCTGTTTTCATATTTTCCTGCCTCCTGTTCCGTAAAGCTTTTCAACAATCCCAACGATAAAAATACATGTTTTCCACAAATTCCTGCTTCTATTTCCACCTGGCTTGCACACTTGCTCATGGAAAAGCCCGGCTCTTTTCTGGCAATATTTACCTGCATCATATCCATCATGCGATAACTCATCATCTTTGCAGGCGCAGCCATAAAAAACAATTTTAAATATCCTGTATAATCCAGTCCTTCTCCCCCTTGCTTTTGCGGAACTCTTCCGCTTTTTCCCATCTGCAGAAGGCCATCCAAATCCAGCGCCCACTCGTCTGCCTCTTTCCGTATTGGAACCTTCCCTCCTGAAAGAAGCTGCTTTACATCCGTCAAAGCCTCTCCTAGCGCCCATATTCCCATAATAAAAAATGATGTAATCCCTATTAAAGGAGCAAAACCGGATACTCCCACTATAGCAGCAGCCAATGCTTCTGCTTCCTGACGTTTCTGTGAATTTGTAAGAATATGAATTAAATTCAGTCCTTCCCTGACTGCCAAAAGCTGTGCTATAGAAGATGATAAATTTGAGCCGTCAATGGGACTCCCATACAATATGTACTCCATCTCATACTGAAATTCCTTTTGACTCTGATCGCAAAAATCCGTAAAAAATTGTTCTACGTACTCCGCTGTCAATGCCTTATCTGTCAGTCTCTTTATTCCATCCGGCCCTTTTGCCCCACTGTCGGCCTGATTTTTAGACGGAAGTCCTGCTGCTTCTACCATTCCATCTGAAACCCTGGCTCCTTCCGGTAAAACCAACTGTACAATTCCAGATTCTGCTGCCCGCCGAATCTGATTAAGCAAACCTTCGGACTCTTTATCCTTTCCTCCTGCTGCATAAGATACCTTTAATACCCTGTACTGTGCAAAATGACTTCGGACTCCTTCCCATAATTCACCCTCATCTAAAACCTCCCCTTCCTGTTCCGGTTCCCAGCTTTCTATGTATTCCATTACCTCTTCTGCTTCTTCCATAACCTTGGACACCAGCTCTTCCTGCTCGCCTGCAAGCTGAGGCAATTTTTCCACCTCTTGTCTTCTCTCGCCGTCCTTGGATACATAAGCATCATATCGGGATAGCTGCTCCAGCATGATTTGCTGTACAGAGTCTCCCATGTTCTGACGCTTTTCTTCATATTCTCGTCTTACCTCCTCCATCTTTTTAGCCAGCTTATCAGCCTGCCTGCTATAGTTTTCTACAAAACCAGGTATTTTCCCCAGGCTCTTCTGCAATTCTCTGGCTGCTTTTAAAAAGCCCGAACCGTCTCTCCTTTCTAATGCTTCTTCTGCTTCCTGACAGCTGTTTTCCTGTGCTTTCAAGCATTCTGCTATTTTTTCCAGCGTCCGTTCTAATTTCCACGCTTCTTTTGTCTGCCCTTCCATTTTTTTCGATACTTCATTAACCTGCTTTGCCTCTTTTACGGTCTGGTTAAATGCTTCTATCCCATTTTGATCCACATCCAGGGTCCAGATACCATATTTCATAAAATCTAAAATCTGCTGTTCCAGATAGTTCCCGCCATTGTCTGTAAGGTGAATGAGTTCTTTTGTCTCTACAGAATTCAGCGTCATCGCATACCAGTTTGGCATATTCAGGTATTCGTTTAGATAACGGCCAAACTCCTCCTCTATTGCCTGTTTTTCTGTATATTCAACTCCTAATACCCGATACTCCTCCCACAAAGGCAAGTGATACTGGCTCATTACAGAATCTAAAGCAGAATACGCAGCCATTTCGAGATAACACCTGGCGCCGGCCAGCCTTGCCGATTCGATTAAGCTGCAGATCAGACTGAACATGCACAGCAAGATAAGACTTAGAAATACGGTAATCTGTCCCCTGAACTTCATTCCTAATACACCTCTTTTGACTGTTTATTAATTTCTTTAAATACGTTGTTTAACAGAGTAGTAATCTGCTTTTTGAAAATGATAACCAGACCGATCAGGACTACCAATATCAGCACTACTTCAATCACTCCGATTCCATCTTCTTCATAGAACCATTCCTGTATCTCTTCTTTTCCTCTCATAGCCTCACCTCCCTTCTGCTGCATAAGCAGCTAATAAAAGCTTAAAAATGCCGGTACTGCAACAATTACCATAACAATTCCAAGCATAAGAAAAAGCGGTAACAATAGTTTCGTAGCTGCTTCTTCCCCCTGCCTTTTCGCCAGGTTTTTCCGTTCTTCAAAAGCATCCATTACTTCATCATCCAACAGATGCCGCAGATTTTTCAGTCCGGTTTTTCGGTTCTGCTCCAAAAGACCTGCCAGCTTCATATAAGGCCGCAGTCCGCACCTTCGCCCAAATCGGCGATAAGCTTCTGACTCTGACACCCCGCTTTGTAAATCCGTACAAACCTGAACCACCTCCTCATAGGCAGGACTTTTTAGTTTCGGCTCTCTGGCCTGTCTGTGTTTATAATCAACTGCCATTCGTTCCCATGCAGTCCGCACAGTCATTCCTGCCCCCAGATAAATCTGCAGCTTCGATGCTATTTCTGAATACTCCAATGCAAGCTGCTCTTTTCGTTTTTTATCTCTTTCCTTCTGCCGGATTTGATCCTCAAATCCGTATAAAACCGCCAGACCCCCTCCTATTGCCAAAATCAGAAAGCTGCTGTAATCTTTTTTCATACGGTAAGAAAGTGGTTTCCCCTCAAAATCTTCCGGCAGTTTTACCCATTCTTCCTCTTGGGATGCCTGATCTGCATTGCCGAAGGCCTTTAAAAATCCCTTTTTCTTTTTATCTGTATCAGACAAAACCGGTGGAAAAATACATACTGGAAGCCGGAATTCACTGCTTCCCCTTTCATCTGAAATCGTAAGGCGAAGTCCTGTCCATCTTCCCTCCGGAGTCAGTTCTTCATTGTATACCGTTCCAAAGCTGTCAATCAATTCTGAATCTTCCGACTCCCATTCCAGCTTCAAATCCTTTGTATCATCATAGGTTATAAGATTTAAATCAGACCGAATCTCCTGCAGGGAAACATTTTCCTGTAAAACCTCTCTGGGCAGATTGGCTGCCCATTCTTCCCTCATTTTTTGAGCTTCATCTTTCTGGCGTTTCCGGCTGCTGACTGTTACCATTACAGGGATTTCTTCTTCTCCAAGTCCTGTTACCAATAGTTCATAGCTGGTCTCGTCTTCTCCATAATTCCCCCTTTGGACAGCGCTGCCGTCAAATCCCTGCTGTCCCTGAGTCAGCCATACAGCCCCAAATATAATAGCTGCCGCCAGAATACAGCTTATCTGCTTTTTCTTTCCCACCTTCTGCCCTTCTTTCTGCAAGGAATATTTTTTCCTTACTCCTTTCAGCCTGCTGCAAAAAATTAAGATATATTTATATCCAAAATACGCTTTGCAAGCCAAATCGCCAGTATGTAAACCGCCAGACAAACGGTCATAAAAATCCTTCCCAGCATTGTGGTATACATAAGATCAAAGAAACCAGGCGACGTCATATCAATATAAAGAATAATAAAAAACGGAAGCAGATTCATTATTTTTTGCTCCAGCTGTCGGGAAGCTGTCATTGTTCTTATTTCTTCATACACTTGTATTTTGTCCCGAATGGAATCTGCCGTTTGAGTCATAATGGAAACCAGCTCCCCTCCGCTGCGTTTTGCCACTCCGAAAACCTGTGAAAAACTTTGTATTTCTTCTATTCCGCTTCTCCTCGCAAAATCCTCCAGTACCTGTTCTGCCGTACTGTTTAAGCTGATTTGTTTTGCCATCCAGCTAAATTCTCCTGCCAGCATTCCGTGAGGCCCATAAAGCAAAATCAGTTCGTTCACACTGGCTTTCAGCGCATTTTCTACCGAATATCCTGCACTTAAAAATGCCGCTAAAATTAAAACGCCCTCCTTAAACTGGCTTTTTAACTGTTCCTTTCTCTGCCTGCACAGTTCCTTTTTATGAAAAAACGGATACAAAAGCCCCCATGGAAGCAAGATTAAAAACAGTACTATACTCCGGTAGAAAACGTATGCTGCCGCACCGCAGGCTCCGACGCCTGCCGCTGCCCACATTCCCCATTCCTTCAGCGTCAAATGGTACTGTTCATAATTGACAGCCGGCTGATATAAGCTTGTCTCTATTTTCCAATTCCCCCACTTTTTCCAGCCTTCCTTCCACCTTACCGGCATAATGGTTCTGCCTTGCTGTTTTTTTGCCAGCCGATTCTTTGCCCGCTGCATCTTTCCTGACCGTTTCCCTGAATTCATAAATCGGATTAAGCCGGATTTCCCCATTTTCCATTCCTCCAACCTCCGCAATCATTAAAACCTTCCTGCTTCTATCCCGAAGCCTTCCCAGATGAATCAAAATATCAATTGCTGCGCTTATCTGACTCCGGACTGCCTGAAGCGGAATTTCCGCTGCCATAAGCACCATTGTCTCCAGACGGGACAGCATGTCCTTCGGACTGTTTCCATGACCTGTAGACATACTTCCGTCATGGCCCGTATTCATGGCCTGCAGCATTTCCAGCGCCTCGCCCCCTCGAACCTCGCCTACAATAATTCTGCTGGGATTCATTCTAAGTGACGCCTTTATTAAATCACGAATCGTAATCTCCCCCTCCCCTTCTCCATTGGCATTTCGGGTTTCCAAACGGACAAGGTTTGAAATCTGCTGAATTTGAAGCTCTGCCGAATCCTCAATGGTTACGATCCGTTCATCTGATGGAATTAAGGATGACAGCGCATTTAAAAATGTACTTTTTCCCGAATTCGTTCCGCCGCATATAAAAATGTTATACCCTGAAATCACCAGTTTTTCTAAAAACTCTACTGCCTCTTCTGTAATCGTTCCAAACTTAATTAATTTCGTAATTGTAATTGGCTCTGGAAACTTTCGGATTGTGACCGCCGGCCCGTCTAAGGCAGCGGGCGGCAGTACGATATGAACGCGGGAACCGTCCTCTAAACGGGCGTCTGCAATGGGATGAGATGCATTTACCATTCGGTTTACCCTGCTAACAATCTGCTGAATCATATCTTCTAGCTGCTCTTCCGTCTCAAAACAGTTTCCCCACTCACAAACTGCTCCGTTTTTTTCGATAAAAATATGATCCTTTCCATTTACCATAATTTCCGTTATCGTTGGATCGTCTACCAGTTCCTGTAATATATCCAGACGCCGGAAAGAATCAAATAACCGCTGTGCCAGATGTTCTTTTGCTGACAGAGGCAGATACTGCTCCTGGCCGTATTGAAAAATTTCTTCGTTGATCAGCTCCTTTAGTTCTTCATCTGTCAAATATGGCCTGCCCTGTAACAGTTCCACTAATTTCAAACGCAGTACCCCTGCTGCATGTCCAAATGGATTTCTGTTTAAGCCTGATTCCTCTCTGCCTTCCCTCTTAATAACTGCCGTACATAATCCCCCATTTCTCCCCACATCAGCTGTTCCAGATAATTTTCCCCACGGATTTGATAGTGGGAAGCTGGCAGCTTCAGTTTTTGAATCCGATCTTTTAATTTCTTTCTTCCTGACGCCTCTAAATACTCTTCAAATACTTCCACCTTTAATCTGGAAATACCATCCTCCCGAACCGGCATATAGACTACTCTGCATACGTCCAGAATATCTGCCGCCAGCCTTCCATACTGTCCTATATCCACGATTATGACATCATATACTCCTTCTCCTGCCACACATTCTAAAAATTCTGCTACCTGGCTGGAACTCATCCTGGACAAATCTTCTGGATACCTGGCCGGCGCAATATAGTCCAACGTTCCCCAGGTATAAACCATGGTTGCCATTTTCACCCAGTTATACAGTCCTTGCTGATAGTAGTAAAATGCATCTGATAAGTCTCCCTTAAAGCTTTCCGGCATCAGCTTTGAAAGAGATGAGCAGTCCTCCAGATTGAGATACAGCACTTTTTGCTCTTTTGACATAATTTGTCCCATAGACAGGCAAAAGGATGTTTTTAAACACCTGTTAACCGGAGAATATACCCCTACCAGGCTGCTCGGCTTTCCAACAGGAGCCAGCTCCTGAACTGATTCCACATGGTAACCCGCCATCACCTCTCTTAAAATCCCATCTGCCGACTGGTATTTATAAATATTGGGATATCCCTCATCCACTGCTACAAATTCCCCATCTGTCAGCGTAAATATCTGTTTTGCCGGTAAATCCCTGACGAACTCCAGCGCACATATGTCTACCAGCAAAATCTCTACCGGATTTTCCTCCATATAGGCGCTTAACCGCTCGACAGAGGTAAATGCGATTATGGTAAATGGAACCGTTTCCTTTTGATTCGCCACTTTAGCAAACCGGTCTGCATAAAACGGATCCAGATCATAAACTGCAATCACTCGCTTCATAATTTTTTCTCCCCAATCATATTCTATATTCCCAAAAGCACAGTAAAAATAAAACCTGCCAGCAGACAGACTGCCAAAGGAATTACTGCTTTTTCCCCATCTCTGCCCTTTTGGAAATATGGAATTCGTTTTTGTTCCTGAATACTTTGCCTAAACCAGGCTGATAAATAAGAAAGACGCTGCCTGGCCTGCCTGTAATAAACCAGCTTGCCAAGTGACCATGCAGCTCCGATGATGAATCCTGCGCAGACAGCCCGGAGGCCTCTGCCGATTCCCAGATACCCGCACATAAGCGCTATTAGTTTACAGTCTCCTGCGCCTATAAAGCGGAAATAGAAGCCAATACTTGTTGCTAATACTGCCAAAACCATGCTGGCAAAAAACGAAAGCAGTCCGTTCCACCCTGTTTCAAAAGGCGGAAACAAAATCTGTGCCAGCCAAAACAACAGCCACCAGTTTGGAATCCTGTGTGTCCAAAAATCCCAGGCCGCCGCCCCTGCCAGCATCGTGCCTGATGCAAAAATCAAATAATCCCCATACATCCTCCTTTTCATAACCCTACAGATATACTCCGTATTAACAATTCACATTTCACTTGAACCCTGCCCGATTTGGGCTGAACCGTCCGATATAAATACGGTTAAAATGATAATCCAAACGCCTCGAAATTTGCGACTGCAATTGGCGCTTTGAGATGGTGATGCCTATTATGCTCCTGAAATCCCATTTTGTCAAGCCCCTATTTTAAATATTTTTTTGTATGATTTGTACAATTTTTATTGACTCCCACTATTTACAGTGGTAAAATGTGCTTAGTTTAATTTTTTAAACCAAAGGAGGCCCCATTGTCTGAAAACCAGGATTTAAAAAACCAATTCCACAACTGCATGCCTCTTTTTATTGCCCTGGGAGATGAAGTCCGGCTTGGTATTGTTGAAGCCCTCTCCAGTGCATCCTTCCCCAATCAAAAGGGGCTGAATGTAAATGAGATAACCAAAAAAACCAATCTGTCCCGTCCTGCTGTTTCCCACCATCTCAAGATTTTAAAAGATGCCGGCATGGTAGATTCCCGCCAGGAAGGCACTGCTAATTACTATTATCTGACTATTGAAGAAACTACCCGCCAATTAATGGATTTCGGACGGACACTTCAGCGTATTCTTCTGTATCAGGCTGGATTTCCGCCTTCTCCGCCTGCAGATGAATAATTTCCCATCTTCCAGATATACTAACCCCTAACAATATCTGGGAGATGATGCAATGATTGGTGTACGAAAAAAAGTCTGGCCTTTTTCCCCTGAAGCAAAAAAACTGCGGAGGGAAATCGAGCACAGCAAACAGGCTATTCAGGCCGCTGAAAACCATTTTGAACAGGTAGTAGACCCTACTCTTATTGACTGCTATATATATGAACTAAATGCGGCCCAGCTTCGATACCAGTTTCTTTTAAGACGTTTTAAGAGTCAGGAACTGTCTTGACGTACTGTGTACCGCATAACAATCAGGAGGATAGTACCATGAGCGCTTGGTATGACGACTGTGTATTTTACCATATGTACCCTTTAGGAATGACAGGCTCGCCAAAGGAAAATCACAGTGAACAGACAATCCACCGTTTTCAGGAACTGATGCAGTGGATTCCCCATATCCGCACATTAAACTGCGGAGCAATTTATATTGGACCTTTATTTGAATCCGGCTCCCACGGCTATGACACCAGGGATTACAAGATGGTGGATCGCCGTCTGGGAGATAATAATGACTTTAAAGAATTTGTCCGTCTCTGTCACGAGTCCGGAATTAAAGTCGTGGTAGACGGAGTGTTTAACCATACCGGAAGAGAATTTTTTGCCTTTAAGGATATCCAGGAAAAGAAATGGGACTCCCCTTATAAAGACTGGTATAAGGGAGTTAATTTTAGCTGGGGCAGCCCTTTAGGAGACCCTTTCAGTTATGAATCCTGGCAGGGGCACGCCATTCTTCCTGCCTTAAATCTTTGTAATCCTGCCGTAAAATCTTATCTTCTGGAAGTAGTTCAGTTTTGGACCGACGAATTTGATATTGACGGCATTCGCCTGGACTGCGCCAATGTTCTGGACTTTAGCTTTATGCAGGAGCTGCGTCAGCATACCAGAGCTATGAAACAGGATTTCTGGCTTATGGGAGAGGTTATCCATGGCGATTATTCCCGCTGGGTCAATGACCAGATGCTTCACTCTGTTACCAACTATGAACTTCATAAAAGCCTTTACTCTGGATTTAATGATCACAACTTTTTTGAAATTGCCCATAATGTCCGCCGCTTGGAATCCATTGGACGGGATCTCTATACATTTGTAGACAACCATGACGAAGACCGGATTGCCAGCAAGCTCCGCAACAAGGAGCACCTGTTTCCGATCTATCTGTGCCTGTTTACCCTGCCTGGTATTCCCTCTATCTATTACGGTGGAGAATGGGCTGTTACCGGACAACGGACGAAATGGAGTGATGATGAACTGCGTCCCGCTATTTCCATATCTGATGCAGCATCTCTTCACTGTAAGCTGACGGATCAAATCACCATGCTTGCAGGCATAAGGAGTGTCGAAGAAGCACTTCACCACGGCCGTTACGAAGAATTGGTGCTGACCAACAGGCAATATGCTTTTGCACGTCATGGTCACGATTCTGTTATTATCACAGTTGTTAATAATGATGAGCAGGAGGCTTCTGTTACTGTGCCTGTCCCGAATCACGCCGTGCAGGTTACCGATTTACTTTCCGGCACCGTGATTCCTATTGCAGATAATAAGCTTACCATTTCTTTAAAGCCTTGCGGCGGCACGGTCTTAAAGGCTGAGTTAGGCTAAAGATTGGAGGAAGGATTTACTATGCCACGAAAAACAAAAAAAACCGTTGGAACAGGATTCATTACGGAAATGGATCGATACCTCTTCGGTCAGGGAACTCACTATGAAATTTATGAAAAACTGGGCGCTCACCCCAAAACCTATAAAAAACAGGATGGCATGTATTTTGCCGTCTGGGCTCCCCACGCCCAGCAGGTAAGTCTTGTAGGCGATTTTAACGGCTGGAATCCGGATTCCAATCCCATGACGGTCTTGGAGGCTTCCGGCATCTGGGAGATTTTTATTCCTGACATGAAAGCCGGCCAATTGTATAAATATGCCATTACGACCAATACGGGGAAAATTCTGTTTAAGGCTGATCCTTATGCTTTCAGTGCAGAATACCGGCCTGGGACAGCTTCCATTACTGCTGAAATCGACAATTTTAAATGGACTGACGATAAGTGGATGACTGCCCGCACCTCCACCATTCCCGAACAGGCCCCATTAAGTATTTATGAAGTCCATTTAGGTTCCTGGCGAAAAAAATATCGGCCGGAAAAAAACGGGTACTATACCTATAAAGAGGCAGCCCATGAACTGGCGGCTTATGTGAAAGAAATGGGCTATACTCATGTAGAATTAATGGGTATTGCAGAACACCCATTTGACGGCTCCTGGGGCTATCAGGTTACCGGCTACTTTGCCCCAACCTCCCGTTATGGGCTTCCTAATAATTTTATGTACTTTGTCAATTACTTACATAAACAGGGCATCGGCGTCATTTTAGACTGGGTTCCAGCCCACTTCCCCAAAGACGCCCATGGATTAGCTGATTTTGACGGACAGGCACTTTATGAATATGCCGATCCGCGAAAAGGCGAACATCCCGACTGGGGCACTAAGGTTTTTGACTATGGAAAAAATGAAGTTAAAAATTTTCTCATTGCAAATGCAATTTACTGGATAGAAAAATTCCATGTAGATGGTCTTCGAGTAGATGCGGTTGCTTCTATGCTCTACTTAGACTATGGACGCAAGGATGGCGAATGGATTCCCAACCACTACGGCGGCAACCAGAATCTGGAAGCCATTGAGTTCTTCAAGCACTTAAACAGCGTTCTGTCCGGCCGTAAAAACGGAGCCATGGTCATTGCAGAAGAATCCACTGCCTGGCCAAAGGTAACCAGCAGACCGGAAGACGACGGGCTGGGATTTACGTTCAAATGGAATATGGGCTGGATGCACGATTTTCTGGAATATATGAAATTAGATCCATATTTCCGCAAATATAACCACAACAAAATGACCTTTGGTTTAACCTATTTTACCAGTGAAAACTTTATTCTGGTATTGTCCCATGACGAGGTTGTTCACTTAAAATGCTCTATGATAAATAAAATGCCAGGCCTGTATGACGATAAATTTGCTAATTTAAAGGCCGGCTACACCTTTATGATGGGGCATCCAGGCAAAAAGCTGTTATTTATGGGTCAGGAATTTGGCCAATGGCATGAATGGGATGAAAAAGTTTCCCTAGACTGGCAGCTTTTAGAGGAAGACAAGCATAAAGAGCTTCAGTCATATGTAAAAGATCTCCTTCATTTATACCGCAAGTATCCTGCCCTTTACAGATTAGATAATGACTGGAATGGTTTCCAATGGATCAATGCCAATGATGGAGACCGCAGCATTTTCAGTTTTGTGCGCCGAGATGAAACCGGTAAAAAGAATCTCTTATTTGTTATTAACTTTACCCCTGTCCCACGCCCTGATTACCGTGTAGGCGTTCCCAAAAAGGGAAAATACACCTTAGTGTTAGACAATGAACACGGCTTGCTTCCGGCTTCCGGCGCTCCAGGTTTCAAAGCTGCAGCAGCGGAATGTGACGGACAGCCCTATTCCTTTGACTATCCTCTTCCAGCTTACGGAACTGCTGTTTTCCGCTTCTAAATCGGTTCTTTTTCTGGGGCTGCCGCACGTTAAAGCGACGCCCCTATCTTAATATAATCTTTCCCGTTACTCTCATCTAAATGTAAGGAAAAAGTAATGTACTTTTCTGTTGTAACCGTTGTATAATGAGGTTAATCAACTACTACATCAAGGAGGAACAATCATGCCCAGTATTTTAGTTTGTGATGATGACAAACAAATTGTAGATGCCATCGATATTTATCTTACTGGTGAGGGATTTCAGGTAATCAAGGCATATGACGGTTCAGAAGCTCTGGAATTGCTGGAACAGCAGCCTGTAGACTTAATGATTCTGGATGTTATGATGCCAGGCCTGGATGGAATCAGAACCACCTTAAAAGTGCGGGAAACCAGCAGTATTCCCATAATCATCTTATCTGCAAAATCAGAAGACGCCGATAAAATTCTGGGGCTTAATATCGGAGCTGACGACTACCTGACCAAGCCCTTTAATCCTTTAGAACTGGTTGCCAGAGTAAAGTCCCAGCTGCGCCGTTATACCCAGTTAGGCAACGTATCCCAGCAAAACCAGGGACAGGTATACCGCTGCGGCGGCCTTTTGATTAATGATGACAATAAAGAAGTAACTGTAGACGGAGAACCAATTAAACTGACTCCGATTGAATACAATATACTCCTTCTTTTGGTAAAAAACGCAGGAAAGGTATTCTCAATTGACGAGATCTACCAGCAGATTTGGAACGAGGAAGCCATTGGAGCCGATAATACTGTTGCAGTACATATCCGCCATATTCGTGAAAAAATCGAAATTAATCCCAGAGAGCCTCGTTATCTCAAGGTAGTGTGGGGAGTTGGATACAAAATTGAAAAGCAATAATTACAGGAGTTTTTTATGAAAGCTGTTTCTACCCGCAACAGGCGTATACTTGTAACACTGGTACACGTCCTGTTTTTTATGCTTACCCTGATGGGAATCTGTCTTCTTTATGCCAATTCCGACTATGGTCAGGGAATCAGCTGGCTTCGTCGGGCATCCTATTCGGATACCTCTGCTTTTACAAACCAGTTTGAATACGATGTCAATCAGGTATTTGAATACGCTAAGTACCGGCAGGTATTTGAAACCAACGGCAATCTGGATATGTCCAAGGTTATTGTTACTGTCAGTGATGGAAATCCAAATAATGAGCTGGACTATACCGTAGAAGAAATCGTCGACTACGCCAAGGTTCATGGTTATACCCTGAATAAAAACTGGGAAATTACAGATATTCCTGTTTCTGAGGAATTAGAGGACGAACCTCTTTTATACGTTACCCAAAAGGCCTACGATCCTGAGGCTGAGTATACTGAACCTATGGATGCTTATATGACGCTGTCCGACATTTCCTATGAGGTTTTGTCCCATTTAGGTGCTTATTCCTACGTCCGCTATAACCTGATTGAGGAAAAAAGCAATTTTCATTTTCTATTATCCTATTGGGAAGATGATTCAAAGCCTCTGCTCTTTTCCAATACGGATATGACAGTTAATGAATTTCGTCAGTGCGATCGTTATGCTATTTTTTCTACGGACACATTAATCGGCGAATCAAATCTGCCCCAGGAACCGCTTTACGTTTCTTCTATGTTGAAGGAATACTCTCCTTACGTAGAAGGCAATGGGATTTTTCTGGCAGCTGTCGACACCTCTTATCCGGCAAATGACGCCTATTTTACCGAAAATCAACAATTTTTAAGAACCCAGAAAGGCTATGCTGCCGGTTTGATTTCACTGATTACAGGATTTTTGGGGTGCCTGATTACCTTTGCCTATCTGGCTTATTATACAGGCTGGAAAACCACGGAACGCTCAGAACGATACTTTTTCAGATTTGACTTTCTCCCTATGGAAATAACTGTACTATGTTCCATTGTCCTGATTATTTTCGGGGTTTATCTCTGCGACAATCTGGGAATCGCAATTTTGGACCTTATTTTCTCAGGAGACGGTTTAATTTTTATGGGACATGTATTGGAAGGAGCGCTGATCTATGTAATATCCTTCATTCTGTTGTTTAGTTTAATCCGCCAGTACAAAGCAAAAACTCTGTGGAAAAATTCCCTAATCCGGAAATTCGCCCAGGATATGTCCGATTATTTTTCCAAACAGAAGTTTTCCATTTCCCTTATTTACTATTATCTTGGATTTTTAGTAATCAATCTGCTGTTTGCCTTTATTTCAATTTATTTGTTTTATAACCTGGAACGCTTAATCTATAAGCTCAGTCTGTTCCTTTTAATTCTGGTTTGGATTGCCGGAGATCTGTGGGTATTCCAGCAGCTTTACCGGAAAGCCGTACAGCAGGATAAGCTCAATGAAGCCATTTCCAACATTTCCGGCGGCGATACCCGATACTGTGTAGATTTAAAACAGTTTAACGGTCGGGAACGCTCCATTGCCGAACACATTAACAGCATTGGAAGCGGTCTGGATACGGCTATTCAGGAGCGGGTAAAGAGCGAGCGGATGAAGACCGACCTAATTACCAATGTTTCCCATGATTTGAAGACCCCTCTTACTTCCATTATCAACTATGTGGATCTCATCAAACGTGAAAATCTTCAAAATCCAAAAGTTCAGGAATATTTGGAAGTATTGGAGCAAAAATCCCAGCGTCTGAAAACCCTGACTGAGGATTTGGTTGAAGCCTCAAAAGCCAGTTCCGGCAATCTGAAGTTAGATATGAGGGAAATCGACTTTGTAGAACTGGTTCAACAGACCAATGGAGAATTTGAAGAAAAGTTTGCCAAGCGTTCTTTGGAGCTTATCAGTAATCTGCCAGATGAGACCATTCTCATTGAAGCAGACGGAGGCCAGCTGTGGCGGGTTCTGGAAAACCTCTACAACAATACCTTCAAATACGCAATGGCGCACAGCCGCGTCTATATTGATATGATTCGTGAGAATAATCAGGTACTTTTTACGATTAAGAACATCTCCGATCATCCCCTAAATATTACAGGAAGTGAACTTACAGAGCGGTTTGTCCGCGGAGACGTGTCCCGAACAACAGAAGGAAGCGGCCTTGGACTTTCTATCGCCCAAAGCCTTACCAGGCTTCAAAATGGCACCTTTGATATTATTATTGACGGCGACTTATTTAAGGCATGTGTGCGCTTTCCCATTAAATCCAGCTCATAAAAGGCCCAGAAACAGCCCTTTGCCGAATCGCCCTGAATCAAAAAGGATTCATCCCTGCAGTTCCGATCTGTCCCAGCCGGATGCAGTTGATGAATCCTTTTTATTTTAATCTCTGCTTCGTTTCAATTTATTTCTAAACAATCCTGTACTTTTATCCGAAAATTCTCCATGCACAGATGAAATTATTTGCCCACCAGGAGCTTAAGCCTCTGTGTACTACACGGCCATTACTGGACGATGCGTCAATCACCGTGCCGCCTCCGGCAGCAATGCCTACGTGTCCTCTTACGACTACAATATCTCCTGCCTGAATATCTGAGAAGTTAGTAATCTTGGTATAACGGCCTACATTTCTCCATCCTGACGAAGTAAGGTAACTCTGTTTTACACCTACCTGATTGAGACACCAGTATACAAATCCAGAACAGTCAAATGAATTGGGTCCTTTTGCTCCCCAGACATAAGGGCAGCCTATCTTGGACTGGGCCACTGCAATTAAGCTGGAGACGCCACCGCTATTATGAATGACACCGCCTCCGCTGCTTCCTCCTGACGAACTTCCGCCTGAAGAACTGCCTCCGGATGAGCCTGACGGTCTTTTATTTCCTCCAGAAGAACCAGAACTGCTGCTTCCGGAAGAGCCGCTGTTTGCCGGAGCTTTTTTCACATTATCTCCTGTCAGCTTTGCCAAAGTCTGTGCGCCTACCGTACCGTCTACAGACAGCTTGTTTTGTCTCTGGAAGTTTTTAACTGCATTTTCTGTAATCTCTCCATAGTAGCCCGTAGCATTTCCGGCATTTAGGTATCCGTACTTGCTCAACAATGTCTGAACCTTCTGAACCATCTCGCTCTGATCGCCCAACCGCAGGCCATTAGGCACTGCAGAAGAACTGTTTAAAACATCTCTGGTAGATGGTCCTAAATATCCATCTACAATCAAGTCGTTACGGGACTGGAACTGCTTAATCGCTGTTGCCGTATCTCCTCCAAAAGTCCCGTCTGGAACTGTCATCAAATATCCCAACGCCTTCAATCTCTCTTGAGCAGCCAGCACAACCTCGCTCTTTTCTCCATATGCAAGGAAATTCGCTTTAATCTCATCACTGTACAACAGGTTCATTGTCTTCTGGCCTACTTTTCCGTCTGCCTCCAGGCCATTGACCTCCTGAAGCTTTAAGACAGCGGCTTCTGTTGAATCTCCGAAATTGCCGGTTACTAAATCAGAAGAAGCCAGATATCCCAATTCATAAAGACGAACCTGAAGCTGAGAAATATCGTCGCCCTCATCGCCTTTTTGAGCTGCATAATATTTTGCACTGGGATCCATAATTGCATCATAGGTAGCGCTTCCTACAATACCATCTATTGCCAGCTTGTTTTGTCTCTGGAAAATCTTTACCGCACGTTCTGTCTGAGTTCCATAATAATCGGTGGGTTCATCGCTGTCCATAAATCCCAATTCCATCAGTCGGCTCTGCAGATTCACAACTGCGGAGTGCCGGTCTCCTACTCGAATGTATTCCGGCATCGGCTCTACCTGCGGAACCGTTATTGCAATATTAGGAAGAAGCTGTCCGTCCGGGTCTAATGGCGGAATTGACTCAGGTGCTGTCGTAATCTCCGTAACAACGGATTCCGTCACTGCCGCTGCTGATGCCATATCGCTGCTTTCGGCCTGAATTCCTCCATTGGATGTTTCTTCACTGCAGGCTGTACTAAAAATCCCAGCCGATGCAATTGCTGCCGTCAGAGCCGCATATACGCCAAACCTTCGCAGGCTTTTCTTTCCGCAATTCTCTGTTATCGTTTTTCTCGTTCTCATTAAAAGATTCCCTTCTATCACTAACTATCCAGTAACTTTATCTGTCACTTTTCCATGATTTTTGTCGGATCAGAATTATTTTACCATACTTTCTGCGGAAAGATAACCTGTAATTTTTACAAAATCATTAATATATTTAAAATCCTTTTTTGCAATGAAAAGGACGGATACTAATTCTCTTTTTGAATTAATATCCGTCCTAGAACATATTATCCATTGGACTTTACCTCTATTTCTTTTATCTATGTTAATTTTTAATGCGAAACTTTCATTCGCTTTTGATAAAACCCTCTATTATCATTTTTTATGTTCTCTATTATAATCTAATTCATTTATACCAATACTTCTTATCGATTATTTAATATTATGTCTTATGCTTTTCCAAGTATTTCATAATACTTTCTCGTCATATTACAAAATCCTGTACTTTCTGCATGTTGTCCATCTTATTTTTTATCGCTTTCAGTACGTTTATATTTGAATTTTATTAATAATAAAGGTTTCCTGAGGATTAACTAATTAGTACTTTGGACTGTACCTCCTTTTCTTAGATTTTTGTTTGTTTTTATTTCTTTGTTTTGATGGTTTCATTATACATGACTTGCCCCAGTTTGTCAATACTATTTTTAATTTTTCTCAATAAATTTTGATACTTTTTAAATTGTATAGTATTTTTCTAAAAATATATGTTTTTTATATTATTTTTACAGTTATTATTTTTTGTATTCAAACGATTATA
>CALHQJ010000084.1 GCA_938036545.1 uncultured Clostridium sp.
TCTGCACTTGTCTACCGCTTTTTCCACCTGTACAGGCACCAAGTAATTTTTTATTCAATACCATACTATATAACATCTTAATAAAAGCGAGGTCTTTTTATGGCTGATTCGATTTACACTGCAATGGCTGTTGGAGATGGCTATCCCTTACCTCCCCTTCCAAATCCTGGAGAAGGCGGCCCTCTTCCAGATTTCCCAACCGACGTCCTTCCCGACGACGGAAGCACACCCGTAATCCCTCTGCCAAATCCCGGGGAAGGTGGCCCTCTTCCAGATTTTCCAGACGGAAACGGCAATACTCCTGTTATTCCCCTGCCAAACCCTGGAGAAGGCGGCCCTGTCTCCAATGGACACAGCGGACATAACCACGGCATTTTGGGCTCTATCATTACCGTAATTCCCCGTCCCATTATCCCCTGCTACTTCTGCCATTCTACTCAGTATGGCACTGTCCGCTTTTTAAACGCTGCGTCTGGATACAATTCATTTTTAATTTATATCGGAAATCAATTAATTGTCAACTCCCTAGGAAACTCGGAAATCACCCAATATGGTCGGGTTTCTGCCGGAAGACAGACCATTACCGTCTCCGGCCCCAATGGTTACGTATACATCCAGAAATCCATTACCGTCCGCTCTGGCCAGGCCATGACCATCGCCATCTTCAATACTGCCGGAGGACTGGATCTAATGGAAATTACAGACAATACCTGCCAGGCCGGAGCCGGAACCGGCTGCTTCCGCGCCTGCAACCTGTCTGTAACCAATCAAAGCCTCAATGTATCTTTAAATAATAACTACGTCAACTTCCAGGGACTGTCCTATAAGCAGATTACCGGAGCAGTTTATCTTCCAATGGGTTCGTATCTGGTTCAGGTATTCAACAATCCATCCTTTACCGGAAATCCTCTGGTATCCTCTTCGGTATATGTCCGTCCTTCTACTTCCTATACCTTATATATCTTCAACTGGAACTCTTCCAAAGACGCCATCCGCACCCTGGTGGTAGAAGATCGGCAGGGATAACATATTTACAGTCCTTGCCAATACCTGACCGCCCTATTTCAGCACAAAAATGGAGCCGCTGCAAACAGACATTCATCTGTTTTACAGCGGCTCTCTGCTTACATTCCCAGCACATAGGCCAGCATCAGATTTACCGTATTATTCAATCCTTTTATATGGGTGCGCTCCATGCCATGGCTGCAGTAGACTGCCATGCCGATTGCTGCTGCCTTCAGATTATTTCCGGACTTTAAAGCCGCATTGGCATCTGTGCCATAGCGGTAGAACAAGTCTACTGCATAATCGCACTCTGCCGCTTCTGCCTGACGGATCAGGCGGCTGGTCAGTTCATAATCATAAGGAGTAGCTGCATCCTTGGCACAGATGCTGACGGAATATTCGTTCCCATCATAATCCGGTCCAATCAGGCCAATGTCTACAGCCACAAATTCCGACACCTCAGACGGTACATAAGCTCCGCCATGGCCGATTTCCTCGTAGTGAGGGAACGCCAGAATAGTGCGGTATTTTGGCTTTAATCCATGTTCCTGCAGGTACTTAACCATGGAAAAGCAGCATGCCACTCCAGCCTTATCATCAATAAATCTGGACTTTAAAAATCCGTTCTTCGTATACTGGCAGTCTGGCTCAATAGAAATCATGTCTCCATGACGGATTCCTAAAGCCCGCACGTCTGCCTCGGAGGAAACCGGCTGATCCAGACTGATAATCATGGTGGTTTCCTCACGGCTTAAGGTTCTGGCATCATCAAACACATGGGTGGAATGGGACTGACTGGCCAAAAGACCTGTATACTCTCTTCCATCCTTTGTATGAACGGTCACCGTACAGCCTTCCGCACTGTAGAAGTTCATTCCGCCCAGCTGGCGTACCCGAATCATTCCGTCTTTGTCAATGCTTCGTACCATCATGCCAAGGGTATCCAGATGGGCTCCCAGCATGACGGTCTTTTCATTGTCTTCCCCTTCCAGGGTAATATAAGCAGTATGCTTATTATCATAAGTTACCTGCAGTCCAAGCTGGCCTGCAAGACGCTCAACAGCCTGATTTGCCTTATCATAAAAACCTACGGGACTGGGGGCGTTTACCAGTTCTCGGAAACAGTCTATCGTAAACTGCTCATCTATCTGAAATTTCATTACTGCGTATCCTCCTTAAAACTGATCTGCAAAATGGCAGGCCACAAAATGACCTTTTTCTTTCTCGCAAAGCTCTGGAGATTCTTTAAAACAGCACTCCTTCGCGTATTCGCAGCGAGGAGCAAACCGACATCCCGGTTTTGGATTAATTGGAGAGGTAATTTCTCCCTTTAACAGAATCCGTTCCTTCTTATTATGGATACTTGGCACCGGAATCGCAGAAAGAAGCGCCTGGGTATATGGATGAATTGGATGTGCAAACAGTTCTTCAGAAGTTGCATGTTCTACTACTTTACCCAGATACATAACTACAATTTCATCCGAGAAATAATTTACAACAGAAAGATCATGAGTGATGAACATGTAAGTCAGTCCCAGCTCCTGCTGCAGTTCTTTTAACAAGTTTAAGATCTGTGCCTGAATGGATACGTCTAATGCCGAAACCGGTTCGTCACAGACAATAAACTTGGGATTCATAGCCAGAGCACGGGCAATTCCGATACGCTGGCGGCGGCCTCCGTCCAGCTCATGTGGGTAAGTATTCACCAGACGCTCAGACAGGCCAACTAGCTCCATCAGTTCTCGTACTCGTTTATCCTGATCAGCTTTATTTTTATATACTTTATGCAGACGCAGCGGTTCTGCAATAATCTCGCTGACCGTTTTTCGTGGGTTTAGGGATGCAAACGGATCCTGGAAAATCATCTGCATCTCGGAACGCAGCTTGGTCATTTCCTTGGAGGAAAGTTTGGTCACATCCCTTCCCTCAAAAATAACTTCGCCGCTGGTAGGCTCGTGAAGCCGCAAAATAGCTCGTCCAGTGGTGGATTTTCCACATCCGGATTCTCCTACTACCCCCAGGGTCTTGCCCCGTTCCAATTTAAAGCTTAAGCCGTCTACCGCATGAAGAGTACCTGCGGGAGTCTCAAAATATTTCTTTAAATCCTTTACTTCCAGTAAGATATCGCTCATGCCTCATTACCTCCCAAAGTTACATTGGTACCTTCCTCATAAGCGAGACAGCGTACGCTATGAGTTTCACTTAGTTCTGTTTTAGCAGGAACACGGGTCTTGCAAAGCTCTGTAGCATACTTGCATCGAGGATGGAACGGACACCCTTTCGGCAGATTAGTAGGATCCGGCATCAAGCCTGGAATCGGTTTTAACGCTTCTGTCCGTTTTTCAATATTAGGCAGAGAACCAAACAGGCCTTCCGTATACGGATGGCTGGTATGGTCAAAAATATCCTCCAGACTTCCATGCTCTACAATCTGGCCTGCATACATAATGCTGACCTCATCACAAACCTCTGCCACAATTCCCAAATCGTGGGTAATCATCAGCATGGATGTGCCATATTTTTCTTTCAGTTTCTGCATCAAATCCAGAACCTGGGCCTGGATCGTCACATCCAGAGCAGTAGTCGGCTCATCTGCAATCAGAAGCTGGGGATTGCAGACCAAAGCCATGGCAATAATAACCCTCTGTTTCATTCCACCGGAAAACTGGTGGGGATACTCGCCTGCACGGGTTCCGGGAATGCCTACCAGTTCCAGCATGGCCTTCGCCTTTTCCATAGCTCCCTTTGAATCAATTTTTTCATGAAGCTGGATCACTTCTGCAATCTGGTCACCAATGGTCATAACTGGATTTAAGGATGTCATTGGGTCCTGAAAGATCATGGAAACCTGCTTGCCGCGGATATTTTCCATTTCTTTTTCTGAATATTCAAATATATTCTTCCCTTCCAGTATAATAGATCCGCTGGTAATCTCTCCTGGAGGATTTGGGATCAGCCGGAGAATGGAAAGAGCCGTTGTAGTCTTGCCTGCGCCGGTCTCTCCTACCAGTCCCAGGGTTTTTCCTTTTTCAATCTTTAAGTCTACGCCATTAATGGCATGAACTACGCCGTCCACTGTGGAAAAGCGGACAGCCAGATCCTTTATTTCTACACTGTACTGTTTATCTTCCATGGTTCCTCCTTACTGTTTCAGTCTTGGGTCCAGAGCGTCACGCAAACCGTCGCCCAGCAGATTCAGGGCCAGAATGGTAATTACGATTGCCAGTCCTGGGAACAGGGTAAGATGTACGGAGTCACGCAAATAGTTGCGGCCGCTGGACAGCATTGCCCCCCACTCCGGAGCCGGCGGCTGTACGCCCAGTCCGATAAAGCTCAAAGAAGCGGTAGACAGGATTGCACCTGCCACAGACAGAGTTGCCTGGACGATAATCGGAGCCATGCAGTTAGGCAGAATTTCCCTGAAAATAATCGTCGGACTGGATGCTCCAATAGCTCTGGCCGATTCCACAAATTCCTGATCCTTTACGCTCATTACCGCTGCACGAACAATACGGGCATAGCTTGGAATTCCAGATACACCAATAGCCAGCATCACATAAATTAAGTCTGTACCCAGTGCGGCCACAATGGTCATAGCCAGCAAAATGCTGGGAACTGCCAGAAAAATGTCCATAATTCTCATAATAATATTATCAACCCTGCCGCCGTAGAAACCGGCAAATGCCCCCAGGGTTCCTCCCAGAATCAGGGAAATAGATACTGAAATCAGGCCTACTACCAGGGAAACTCTGCTTCCGTGAAGCATTCTGGCGAAAATATCACGGCCAAATTCATCGGTTCCAAACCAGTGTGCCGCACTGGGACCCTGAAGGCGGTTCTTTACATCCTGGGCTACTACCATGGTGTCATAGTCTGCAATCACATCTGCAAAGATTGCTCCAAGGGCCAGAATTACAAGGATACCAAGTCCCAGCATGGCCATTTTATTACGGCATAAGCGCTGCCACACTTCTGCTGCCACACTGCGCTTTTTTACTGTTGTATTCATGCTGATACCCTCCTATTTGTATTTGGACTTAATACGTGGGTCGATATAAGCATATAACAGATCCACACACAGATTGACAATACTGAAACAGATGGAAAATACAATCACACAGCCCAATACAGCCGGCGTGTCTTTCGCCTTGATACTGTTTACCAGAAAAGTTCCGACGCCAGGCCAGGAAAATACCGCCTCTGTCAGAACTGCTCCGCCCAGAAGAGAACCGAACTGAAGTCCGATTACGGTTACTACTGGAATCAACGCATTTTTTAAAGCATGCTTGTTAATGACTTTATTGCGGCTTACACCTTTTGCCTTTGCTGTACGGATGTAATCCTGACGGATGACCTCCAGCATGGAAGAACGGGTGGTTCTGGTAATATTGGCCATACAGCCCGTTCCCAGGGTAATAACCGGAAGCACCAGAGATCTCCATCCCGCTTCCATTCCTCCGGATGGGAACCAGCGTAAATTCAGGGAAAAACCAATAATCAGCATCAGTCCCAGCCAGAAATTAGGAGTAGCGACGCCCAGTAAAGCAAATACCATACTGATGCTGTCCATAAGGGAATACTGTTTGGTCGCCGATATAATACCAATAGGTATCGACAATACCACTGCAAATATCATTCCCCAGAAGGCCAGCTTTAACGTAGCCGGGAATCGGGAAACAATCTCTCCAAATACAGGGCGGCCGGATTTGTAAGACTCACCCAAATCTCCATGAAGCAGATCCTTCATATAATTGACGTACTGAACGATAACCGGATCATTCAGTCCCAGTTCTTCTCTCAGGGCATCTACTGACTCCTGGGGAGCGCTCTCGCCCAGAATAGTTCTGGCCGGATCTCCGGGAGACATGGACATAATGAAAAATACCAGAAATGATACGCCAAGAATAACGGGGATCAGCATCAGAAGACGTTTAATGACATATTTATGCATATAATTGGCTCCTTTGCTAATTGTATTTTTACGAAATTTTAACGCTTGTGTAAATCAGCATATGCCCTGCTTCCCAGAATAAGAAGCAGGGCATAACACCGCATTTTATGGCAATTTTTGCTGCAGATTAATAATGCAGGTCATAAAAATCATGCATTCCAATAGGAGAATTGTGAACGCCCTGCAGGTTTTCGTTGCGGGCAACCAGACCCTTCTGGGAATACAGCGGAACCCATACGGCGTCTTCAGAAAGGGTTCTCAGTACTTCCTCGTAGTCTTTCTGAACAGCAGCCTTATCTGGATTTACAGCAGCATCATCAACTAATTTGTCAACCTCTTCATTCTTATAGAAGGAGCGGTTTCCACCTGGACCTGCTTTCTCACTGGTAAACAGCGGACGGTAGGTATTATCCGGCTCTGCATTGGCTACCCAGCCGGCTAAGCATGCTTCGTGCTCGCCGTTTGCGGTTTTTTCAAAGAAGGTAGATCCTTCCATCTGTTCAATCTTCATAGTAACACCGATGTTCGCCAGACTTGCCTGAATTGCGGTTGCACTTCTTGCACGGGTATCGCCTGCAACGTAACAGGTAAAGGTAAATCCATCCGGATAACCAGCCTCAGCCAGTAATTCTTTTGCCTTATCCAGATTGTACTCATATTTTACTGCGGTATCGTAATAACCAACTGCGCCTTCGGCAATGTAGCTGTCAATTGGAGTTGCCTCTCCATTCATAGCCACAATAATGCAGTCTTCTTTATTGATAGCGTAGTTCATAGCCTGGCGGACCAGCTTATTATCAAACGGAGCCTTGGAAATATTTCCGCAGAAGTACTCTACGTTGGTATATTGATACTCGTCCAGAACAATTCCCTGGGTTTCACGAAGTCTCTGAGCATCGGAAGTTCCTACGCTTACCAGCATATCCAGCTCGCCATTCTCTAATGCAATGGTTCTTGCTGACTCTTCGGAAATAATCTTGAATACCAGCTTGTCATTCTTTGCTGCAGTTTCCGGATTAAAGTAATCATCAAACTTTTCCAGAGTGAAGGATGCGCCTGGAACCCACTCTACAAATTTGTAAGGTCCGCAGCCCATCGGTGCGCTCTCTAAAGTCTTTCCTTCTGCTTCCAGCGCCTCGGTATAGGACTTACATAAAATAGCGCTTCCGGAATGATATAAGGAGGAAATTAACGCATTAGACGGAGCATTCATATGAATGATAAAGTGCAGGTCATCTACTACCTCAATGCTGTCAATCATATACAGCAAATGTCCTACCTTTGGTGAAGTCATCTCTCTCTCTAAAGAGAATTTTACATCCTCTGCCGTTAAGGTTTCCCCATTCTGGAATTTCACTCCATCTTTCAGGGTAAACGCTACGGTCACATCATCTGTAAATTCCCAGCTTTCAGCCAGATTTGGAACAAATTCATTGTTTTCATTCATATTTACCAGATTGTTGTAAATATGTCTGGTTGCATAAGCAGACGCCGTATCATTATGGTTATGAGGATCCAGAGATGTAATATCTCCGCCAATGCCAATTGTAATGGTAGAAGAACCAGTTGAGCCAGTAGAAGCTTCAGTTGTGGAAGAAGCCCCCCCATTTGCAGCACCAGAAGTACCGGTATCAGAAGAACTGCCGCATGCAGTCAGAAGACTGGCACACATTACGCCTGCAAGTAAAACACGTACTAATTTTTTCACACTTTTCTCTCCTTTTCGTTTATTACATTTTATATTTAAACTCCGGACAGGATAATCTCACAGAACCGGATGCTTAAACCTGTTTATGCTTCCTGAAGAAATGCTCCCAGAAGATCTGCCGTAGCCGTCACGCCGTCAATATGAGTCCGCTCCATTCCATGGCTGCAGAACGTTCCCATGCCAAATGCCGCCGCCTGGATATTGTTGCCTGCCCGTACTGCCGCATTGCCGTCGGTTCCATAACGGTAAAAAATATCTACTGCATGATTTATGCCATGTTCCTCTGCCACACGAATCAGATGGCTGGTCAGTTCTCTGTCATAAGGTGAGAAATTATCTTTTACACAGATGCTGACCTTCTGCTCGCTTCCATCGTAATCCGGCCCGATAAGGGCGATATCCAAAGCGATGTACTGGCTTACCTCCGGCGGAATATAAGCGCCTCCGTGATTAATCTCTTCATAGTAAGGGAAAGCAAACAATACGTTGCAGGATGGTGTAACGCCCTGCTCCTTCATAGCCTTAATAACAGCCAGAGCGGCTGCCACACAGGCCTTGTCATCAATAAAGCGGGATTTTATATATCCGTTCTCCGTCACTGTAAAATGAGGTTCCAGATAAATGGTATCGCCGTTGCGGATTCCCAGTTTCTTTACATCTTCCCTGGAATGAACTTCCTCATCCAAAATCAGAATCATGGTATTTTCATTCCGCTCCAGAGTCCTAGCGTCGTCGAATACATGAACAGAATGAGACTGGCTGGCCATCAGTCCTGTGTATTTGCGCCCGTCTCTGGTTACTACCGTAGCTGTCTCTCCTTCGATATTGTTATAATTAATGCCTCCCAGGTTTCTGGTACGAATCATACCATCCTCATCAATCCGGCGGACCATCAGTCCCAGAGTATCCATATGTGCGCCTACGCAGATGGTTCTGGAGGTGTCTTTTCCCTGCATGCGGATATAACCGGTTTTTTTGTTGTCATACTCCAACCGGTATCCCAAATCTGCTGCAAATTTTTCCAGCAGAGGATTCGCCTCATCATAGTAGCCAACCGGACTTGGTGTATTAATAAAAGTTTTCATAGTTTCCAGGAGATACTCCCGATCAATTTTCAGATTCATTGTAGCCTCCACATAAACAAACGTATTTCTGTCAAACACAAATTAATTGAACTTGTTTATTATATAACATATTTCAATAAAAATCCACGATTTTTGTAAATTACCATAATAAAGTTTAAGAAAACTCCTGATTTTTACCGGGTCATACAAAAAAAGAGCGGCTTCTTTAACCATTCGCTAAAGCAGCCGCCCCAATTTGTCTATTTGTAGCTATTCAGGACGGCGGGAAATCTGGTGGAAAAAGCTGCGTTAAGCTGGCTTATAAACAGCTTTTTCCACCAGATTTCACATCGGAAGAATCTCCGATGCTTCTT
>CALHQJ010000085.1 GCA_938036545.1 uncultured Clostridium sp.
AACATGAGGAATAAGAAACTGATACCCTTTGAAACCATTGAGAAAGCTGTTGCCGGCGAGCCGGAAGCCATAGACGCGGTATTACGGCATTACACAGCGCGGATTAAATATCTGTCTACCTATCGCGGGCATATTAACGATGATATTCAAGACCGTCTGAAAGTACAGCTTATCAAAGCTATCCTGCAATTCCGTTTTGACAGGTAACAGATAGCAAAGCCAAAAACAGTCGTCAAGGATAAACTTTGCGCAAGCGTCCTTGATGACTGTTTCCGTCTTTGCTGTTGGGCAACCAAGAGAGCACAATCGGATAGACCGCTTGCGCTCTCAATCCAGTATGGAATGTTATGCGATAGGGTGCGTTTCTCGCTTGATTTAAGCGCGTTACAGCGACGATAGGGGCAAGGGTAAACCACCCTTAAAAATGACGTTCTACTGCGTAACATGGCAAACGATATTTTGTATTGTCGCTTCTGTTCCATTCTTTTCCGTTCCGGCGGCTCTGCCGCTATACCTTGCCCCAAAGGAGAGGGATTAGGGAAAGGATAGGAAAGGATAGGAAAGGAATAGGTATTTGATTAAATCTGTATTTGTTTTTTCTTTAGTTAGTATATCTTTATTTAATTGCGTTGGATTATCCGATGTCGGAAAATCCAATATCGGATAATCCAACAACGGGAAAACCGAGATATGTGGTCTATGCTTTATCGGATAATTACCACAGGTTTGTTACGCAGTAGAGGGGAAAAAGCGCTTGATTTATGCGGCTTGCAGAACGTGTAAAACGTTTAGATGATATTTTATACTTCTACCCTCAAAAATGACGTTCTATTGCGTAACTTTGAGGTTAAATTTTAAATTTATATTTATAATAACATTACAAATTCAAACATAACGTGCAATATAATACAAGAAATAAGGATGAAATGCAAGATTTTCTTGCAATACTATTGACATTTACAAGAAACGTGGTAATATATAGTAGAAAGGAGCGTGAAAACATGACAAAAAGCGCAAGAATACAAGAGGGTGTTGTAGAATTTCTTGCAGATGGCTGTCCTCATACAGTTCAAGAAATTAAGAGCTTTCTACAGCAAGTCGGAATTTCTGATTATTCAGAGGGACAGTTTTCCGGTTCGATAAATACACTGCTCAGAAACCAATCTATCAAAAAAATTGATAGAGGAATTTATAAAATAAATCAAAATTTTGGAGGTAAAACTTTTATGAAAACTTGTTTTGTGGTATCTCCTATTGGAGATGTAGGAAGTGAAATAAGAATTAATGCGGATAAGCTATTTAAATATATCATTAGCCCAGTTTGTAAAAGTTGTGGTTTTGAACCTGTACGCGTAGACCAAATTAACGATTCTGATTCAATTACACAAACCATTATTGATAAGCTTTTATCATCAGAGCTTGTTATAGCTGATATTTCTGGACATAACCCTAATGTTTTTTATGAAATGGGATATAGAAAATGTACAGATAAGCCAATTATTCACCTTAAAAAGAAAGGTGAAAGCATACCATTCGATGTAAACACAGTAAGAACATTCGAGTATGATTTAACTGATTTGGATAATGTAGAAGAAACCAAAAAGCGTTTAGAACAAACAATAGAAACATTTTCTTTTGAAAATCAAGATGATACATTGGGGCAAGATGAGGAAGCCAACAAGCAACCCTTTACTCAAGGTATTCTTACTATGTTGTATCAAATCCAAGACTCTATTACGGAATTAAAAGAGCAAGTAAATAAAAAAGATACGGAAACTATACAAGCAATAATGCAAACTAGCCTAAACAATGTAAAAAAAGAGGAATCCGCTGATGCTATTATGATGAAAATGCTATTGCCTGAGTTGATTAAAAACCCTGAATCTTTTCAAAATTTAATGCAGATTGCTGAAATAGCTAATAAATCTAAGAAGTAAATAAAAGCGAGTGAAAGTCAAACTTTTCACTCGCTTTTATTTTGCAACTCTGTCTATCGGACGTTAAGTTAATTTTTGTGAATACTTCCTTATCACTGTAAATCAAAGGGTTTTTTTGTTTTTATCTATAAAATTAAGCCGTCCAAAGTGACGGCTGTATAACGTAGTGAACTATTCGGTTTTCAACAAACGAATACAGGCTCGGAAAGCAACTGAAATCTTAGGTTGTAGCAATACCAGAAAAGCACTTGCGGCTCATGTGGATGATGAAGACAAGACGGATGGGGTAACGATTCGTGACTCCGCCGACAGAGAACAAAATCCAGTTTTCATCAATGAAAGAAGAAGTATTTGAAAAATTCACTTGTGATATGAATTATATTTTTGATAGAAAAACGATGTGCTAATACCACCAGTCAGAATAGTCTAGTCGCATTTTCCGCCTAAATCAAGTATACCATTAGGCCGGATATGTGATCGGATCAATTTTGCGCTGGCCTGTAATGAAGATACCTGTCTGTATCAAGCCAAAATATGTTCATAAGTTTGACCAGATTAGTCGGATTCCCAATATCTGGAGAATCCTTTATGCACAAGAAAATATTAAATATACAATTCACCGGAACAGAGTTGCATATAATATAATGTCCTGTGATGAAAGACTGAAAAGAATGCTGATAAAAGTTGCTTTTTTGTGCATAAAATGAATTGACGAGACCATAACTTATAATTTTTTACTAAAATTGACATGGTTTTATTGACGAATTTGACAAAAAAAGGTATAGTATAAGAGTATCTATCAAATCATAGAGGAGGAATGAAATTATGAAGAAATCAGCAGTAGCAGTATTGCTTGCAGCTTCCATGGTAATGTCTCTGACAGCCTGTGGTGGCGGTTCCAGTGAAACAACCGCAGCAGCAACAACTGCAGCAACTGAGGCAGCGACAACCGCAGCAGAGAGTGAGGCTGAAACTGAGACTGAGGCAGCCGAGACTGAAACCGAGGCAGAGGACAAAGGCACTCCGGTAAAGGATCCATCTGAGTTTAAGGTTGGTATGGTTACTGACGTAGGCGGTGTAAATGACGGTTCTTTCAACCAGTCTTCCTGGGAAGGCTTGCAGAGAGCAAGCGAGGAGTTAGGCATTCAGGTAAATTACTTAGAGTCTAAGAACGATGCAGACTATACTCCAAACATTGAAAACTTCGTAGATGAAGAATACGACTTAATTATCTGCGTAGGCTATATGCTGGCAGACGCTACCAGAAAGGCAGCAGAAGCATATCCGGATCAGCAGTTTGCTATCATTGATGACGCTTCAAACGCTGACCTTCCAAACGTATCCTGTCTGATGTTTGAACAGGCTCAGTCTTCTTACCTGGTAGGTTATGTAGCTGGTAAAGTTACCGAGTCCAACAAAGTAGGTTTCGTAATTGGTATGGCAAGCGATAATATGCATGGATTTGGCTACGGCTATCTGGCAGGCGTTAAGGATGCAAATCCAGACGCAGAGATTTTACAGTACAATGCCAATGCATTTAACGATCCTGCAACTGGCAAGTCTGCAACGACCAAGATGGTTACCGACGGCGCTGACATTGTATTCCATGCAGCAGGCGGCACAGGCCTTGGCGTAATTGAAGGCTGTAAAGAAAACAATATCTGGGCAATCGGTGTAGATACTGACCAGAGTTCTATCGCTCCTGAGACGATTTTAACATCTGCAATGAAGAGAGTAGACAATGCAAGCTTTGATGCTGCAGAGGCAGCTTTATATGGTAAGCTGGATGGCGGTGTTACGACTTACGACATTCACACTGCTGGTGTAGATATTGCACCTACCACAGATAACCTGACTCCTGAGATTCTCAGCGAGATTGAAGATGTAAAGGCTAAGATTGCTGCTGGCGAAATCGTTGTTCCAAACAACAAAGCTGATTTTGAAAAAGCTTATGGCGATATCTATACTCTGGATGACTGATTTTTAGCAGACCGGAAATGATGAGCTGATAGTGAGGGAGGATATTCATAAACAATTTGTGCTTATGGATATCCTCTTTCTTAAGCGGAAGTCAGTTCCACATAATTAAGATAGATTAGTAGTCCCTTTGACTTATGAAAATTGAAAAGCAGTTTTTATAAGTGAAGGGAACTATAAATACCACTTTTCAGAAAGGAGAAAGTTATGAGAAAAATTACCATGGAACGCGTAGAACAGACGCGTCAGGAGATTTTAGAAATTATCGAAAGTCCGATTTTGACCCATGAGCAGAAGGTAGCTAATATGGCAGGAAAAGCAGATTCCCTGTTAGAGGTGCTGGATGTTCCGGATGGATTGGATGAATTATTAAACGTTCCAGGGGATGAAAAATGTATCTGTGATTTGGCAGAGGGTCATGCACCGGTACGCCCTCGCTATATTATTCCGGATTACGCTAAGTTTATGAGAGAGGGAAGCAAATTTTTGCAGCTGGACCCTCCAAAGGATTTATACGAAGCTCTTAATGCTTTGCTGATTTTTTATAAACACGTTCCCAGTGTTACCAATTTCCCTGTTTATGTGGGAGCATTGGATGAACTGTTAGAACCCTTTATTGATGATGTAGATGAAGCTCAGGCAAAGAAAATGCTGAAACTTTTTATGCAGCATATTGACCGGACAGTACTGGATTCTTTTTCTCACGCTAATATTGGTCCAAAAGCAACCAAGGCAGGACGCCTTTTGCTGGAGGTAGAAAAAGAACTGGAGCAGGCGGTTCCAAACCTGACCATGAAGTATGAAGAGGGTGTGACACCGGATGATTTTGCCCTGCTTGCAGTAGATACGGCTCTCCACAGCGCAAAGCCAAGTTTTGCCAATCACAAGATGTTCAAGAGTGAACTGGGAGAAAATTATGTCATTGCAAGCTGCTACAACGGTCTTTTGCTGGGCGGCGGTTCCTATACATTATGCCGTCTGATTCTGGGAAATATTGCAAAGAGGGCAAAAGATATTGCAGACTTCAAGGAGAACCAGCTTCCTTATGTAATGGACATTATGGCCAGATATATGGATGCCAGAATTAAATTCGAGGTTGAAGAAAGCGGCTTCTTTGAGAATAATTTCCTTGCAAAAGAAGGCTTCATCCACAGAGACCGGTTTACTGCTATGTTCGGTATGGTAGGCATGGCAGAATGTGTCAACATTCTTCTGGAAAAAGAAGGAAAGACGGGACGCTACGGACATGACGACTATGCAACCCAGCTTGGAGTTGAGATTATGGATCAGATAGACGCTTTTAACCAGAACCATACCAACCCATATTGTGGTGCAACAGGCGGCCATTTCCTGCTTCATGCCCAGGTGGGAATTGCAGAAGATCAGCACATCAGCCCAGGTACCCGTATCCCCATTGGAGAAGAGCCGGCTGAACTGATTGACCATTTGCTGCAGTGTGCCAAATTCCATAAATATTTCCCATCCGGAACCGGAGATATTTTCCCTATTGATACAACGGTACACAAAAATCCGGAATTTGTCTTAGATATTGTAAAAGGTTCATTCCGGAAAGACTTAAGATATTTATCTTTCTATGCAAATGACAGTGACGTTATTCGCATTACCGGTTATCTGGTAAAGCGTTCTGAGATTGAAAAGCTGAAAGCAGGGCAGAATGTACTTCAGGATACCACTCATTTAGGACTTGGCGCTGAGCTCAACGGCCATATTTTAGAGCGGAAGGTGCGCTGATGAAGGCATTGGTAAATAAAATTATTCCATTTAGCGCAGTGGACGGCCCGGGAAACCGGACTTCCGTATTTCTCCAGGGCTGCAATATTAATTGTCTGTATTGCCACAATCCAGAGACTAGAAAGGTATGTATTGGCTGCGGTCAATGCATAGAGGCTTGTCCATCCGGTGCACTGAGCTGGAATACAGAGGACGGCAGCAGGCCGTCTGCCAAGGCGGGAGAGGAGAAGCGCAATTCTCCTTTCCTGCGCTATGATCCGGAAAAATGCACACTGTGCGATACCTGTATTCATGTATGCAGATATGATGCAAGTCCCAGGATTTTAGAACTGACTCCAGAGGAAACATTTGAAAAAATTGCCAGACAAATTCCGTTTATCAGAGGTGTTACCGTATCTGGAGGAGAATGTACCCTGTATCCGGAATATTTAACAGAGTTATTTACTATTTGCAAAGATAACGGGCTGACCACACTGCTGGACAGCAACGGAACGCTGGATTTTAAGATGCATCAGGGACTTTTGGCAGTTACAGATGGAGTGATGTTGGATATTAAGGCGTTTTCGGAAGAGGATCATAAAAAAGTAACAGGATCTTCTAATCAGAAAATTTTAGAAAATGCCAAATATTTGGCTTCCATTGGAAAGCTGTTTGAGATCCGCACGGTAATCGTTCCGGGACTGTTTGATGGAGAGGCGACGGTAAGAGAGGCCTCCGCTATGCTAAAACCCTATCAGTCCGTTCATAAAATCCAGTATAAAATTATTGCGTACCGCCCAATGGGAGTGCGGAAAGAATACGCAGGATTTCCGGTTCCGGATGAGGAATATTTAAAGAAACTGGCTGATATTGCCAGGTATGAGGGTATGGAAAAAATCGTCATTATTTAGATAATACGAGAATATAAAAGGAGGAAAGAGTGTGGGAAAGACGAGTCATGTAGATGAAAAGACCGTTACTATCCAAATGAAAGACATTGTCAAGAAATTTGGAGACTTTGTGGCCAATGATCACATTAATCTGACGGTCCACAAAGGTGAAGTCCACGCCATTTTAGGAGAAAACGGAGCTGGAAAAAGTACGCTGATGAACGTGCTGTATGGTCTTTACCGCCCAACAGAGGGAGAGATTTTTGTGGGAGGCAGACAGGTTCATATCGACAGCCCCAAAAAGGCGATTGAACTGGGAATCGGCATGGTGCATCAGCATTTTATGCTGGTACAGCCTTATACAGTTACAGAAAACATTATTCTGGGAATGGAACCAGTTAAGGGGCTGAAAGTAGATTTGGATTCTGCCAGAGAAAAGGTTCGGGAGCTTTCCGAGCGTTACAACATGCAGGTCGATCCAGATGCGAAAATCGAGGATATTTCCGTAGGTATGCAGCAGAGAGCAGAGATTTTAAAAGTGCTTTACCGAGGCGCAGACATTTTGATTTTAGACGAGCCGACAGCATCCTTAACGCCTCAGGAAATTGAAGAACTGATTGAAATCATCGGCCACCTGACCAACGACGGAAAATCGGTTATTTTGATTACCCACAAGCTGAAGGAGATTAAGGCCAGCGCTGATTACTGCACCATTATCCGCCAGGGAAAGTATATTCAGACTGTAAAAGTGGATGATGTAACGGAAAACGATCTGGCATCTATGATGGTAGGCAGAGACGTAGAGTTTGTGGTGGAAAAAAAGGATGTAAAGCCTGGAGATGTAGTTTTGGATATTAAAAATCTCCATGGAAAGGACTACCGAGGCGTTGAAATTTTAAAAGGCCTGAACTTAAACGTCCGTAAGGGCGAGATAGTAGGACTGGCTGGCGTAGATGGAAACGGACAGACCGAACTGGTAGAAATCCTTACAGGACTGCGCAAAGGCGACTCCGGCGAGATTTATATGAATGGTGAGAATGTATTTAACTGGACGCCAAGAGCTTTGTTTAACAAAGGAATTTCCAGTATTCCGGCAGACCGTCAGAAGCATGGTCTGATTTTGGAATTTTCTGTAGCAGAAAATCTGATTTTACAGAACTTTGCAGAAGAGAAGTTTTCTCAAAAAGGAATTTTAAATAAAAAGTCCATTTTAGACCATGCAAAAGAAATGGTAAGCAAATTTGATATTCGTCCTTCCGGCAGCGAGAACAAGCCCGCAGGCCAGCTTTCAGGAGGAAATCAGCAGAAGGTTATTATTGCAAGAGAAGTGACTAATGATAAAGATTTGCTGATTGCGGTAAATCCAACCCGCGGATTGGATGTAGGAGCCATTGAATTTGTACACAAATATATTGTAGAACAGAGAAATAAAAACAGAGCGGTTCTTCTGGTTTCCTTTGAGCTGGATGAGATTATGAGCCTGTCTGACCGAATTGAAGTAATTTTTGACGGAGCTATCAGTGGAAGCATGGCTGGAAAGGACGCAGATGAAAATACTCTGGGACTGATGATGGCAGGAGGAAAACGGCATGAATGAGAAAAAAAGTATTTTAAACAGTAATGCACTGTATACCTTTATCGCCATTTTGTTTGGTTTTTTAGTAGGGGCAGTTTTTCTGCTGGTGGCAAAGATCAGCCCCGCAGTGGCGTATTCCAAGCTGTTTACCGGTGTATTCAGCAAGCCTAAATTTATGGTTTGGGCGGTTATTTATGCCAGTCCTCTGATTTTTACCGGACTCAGCGTAGCCTTTTCCTTTAAAACCGGCGTATTTAACATTGGTGCAGAAGGCCAGTTTGTAGTGGGATCCCTAGCGGCAGTGCTGGTGGGAATCCTGATAGATGTTCCTGCCATTATCCATGTGCCTCTTTGTATTTTGGCAGCAGCAGCGGCTGGAGCAATCTGGGGAAGTGTAGTAGGATATTTAAAAGTAAAAAAGGGAATTAATGAAGTTCTGTTGTTTATTATGTTTAACTGGATTGCTTTCTATTTGTCCAACTATGTGGTTAATCTGGAAGTAATTCATAAAGAAGGAGGCGGAGAAGCTACGAAAGATATTTTGGAATCTGCACAGATTCTTCTGCCTCAAAGTGTTCGCCAGATGACCGGCTGCAGCAGTGCAAACTTTGGTATTTTCCTGGCTGTTATCGCAGCGGTTATTATTTGGTTCATCATTAACAAAACTACTTTGGGTTATCGGTTAAGAGCAGTAGGATTTAACCGCAACGCAGCAGAATACGGCGGAATCAGCGCTAATAAGGCAGTGATGACTGCCATGGCAATTTCCGGCTGTCTGGCAGGACTGGGCGGCGCAGTTCAGACCCTTGGCATGTCCATGCGTATCAGTCAGTTTGCCACTCAGGAAAGTTTTGGCTTTCAGGGAATTACAGTAGCATTAATTGCAGGTTCTAACCCGATAGGCTGTATTTTCTCCGGCCTGTTTTACGGTGCTATGAAGTATGGCGGCAGTAAGTTAAGCTTAATTAATGCGCCGTCTGAAGTAGTTGACATTATTATGGGTACGATTATTTTGTTTATCGCAGTATCACATGTATTTAAGAAATTGGCATTGAAAGGGAAAAGGGGGTAGTGATCATGGATGCAATTATTAAAAACCTCGGACTGATTATCAATGCAACTTTGGTAGCAACACCGCCTCTTTTATATGCGGCTTTAGGTTCCTGTTTTTCCGAGCGAAGCGGAGTAATCAATATCGGCATTGAAGGCATGATGACCATAGGAGCATTTATTGGAGCAGCAGTAGCGCTGTTTACAGGTAACGGCTGGTTTGCATTTTTCTGCGGCGGACTGGCGGGAGCAGTATTCGGATTGATTCATGCCATAGCCTGCGTTTCCTTTGGGGCGGATCAGACCATTTCCGGTACGGCGATTAACTTTTTAGCACCAGGTCTGGCAATTTTCCTGTGTAAGGCAATGTTTGATAACTCTACGGATACGCCGCCCATTGATACGGCCAGCAAACTTCCGAAGCTGTTTGACGGTGTATTTCCGGTCGGTTCCTTTGCCAACAATGTATTCAGTACCTATATACCAGCTTATTTATGCTTTATACTGGTAGCAGTGGTATGGTTTGTGTTTTACAAAACCCGTTTTGGTCTGCGGCTCCGTGCAGTAGGTGAGCATCCTAAGGCCTGCGATACCCTGGGAATTAATGTATTCCGGATTCGCTACATCTGTGTCATTATTTCCGGATTCCTGGCAGGACTGGGCGGTGCATATGTAACCCTGGCAACCATTAACCAGTTCCGTCCAATCGTTATTGTCGGACAGGGATTTATTGCAATTGCGGCAGTTATTTTTGGAAAATTTACTCCTCAGGGAGCGATGAAGGCCTGTCTGCTTTTTGGCTTGTGCAGCGGTTTGAAGGTACTTGCAAATACGGGAAATACCATATCTCCAAACCTGATTTCCATGATTCCATATGTGGTAACCATTGTAACACTGGTGCTTTTTGTGGGACATGCCAGAGTGCCTGCAGCCAACGGAAAGCCCTATGTCAAATCAAAATAACAGAGGTCTTATATGGATATTAAATTGCTTATAACAGAAGCGTTAAAAGCGCGTGAATTTTCTTACAGCCCCTACTCTGAATTTCAGGTAGGGGCAGCCTTGCTTACAAAAGACGGTCAGGTTTTTACAGGATGCAATATTGAAAGCGCCAGCTATACTCCCAGCAACTGCGCGGAGAGGACTGCTTTTTTCAAAGCAGTAAGCCAGGGAGTACGGGTTTTTTCAGCCATTGCGGTAGTAGGCGGCCCTAAAGGGGCAAAGGAACTGGATTACTGCACCCCTTGCGGAGTCTGCCGTCAGGTTATGATGGAATTTTGCGATCCTAAGACGTTCCAGGTGATTGTTGCGAAAAATCCGGAAGAATATCAGGTATTTACACTGGAAGAAATCCTTCCAATGGGATTTGGCCCAAAGGATTTGGAAAAGGAGGCCCGAAGATGATTGATTTACACCTTCATTTCGATGGTTCTCTGCCTGTGGAGACAGTGATTCGTCTGGCAAAGAAACAGAATATTACGCTTCCGGCTGAAACAAAAACAGAGTTGCAGCCGTATTTGGAAGCGCCAAAAGACTGCAGGGATTTAAATGATTATCTGTCCAGATTTGATCTGCCGTTACAGGTGCTTCAGACCAGAGAGGCGCTGTCAGAGGCAATGATGGATTTGATTTGCCAGTTGGGAAGGGAAGGCCTTCTTTATGCAGAAATCCGGTTTGCACCGCAGCTCCATACATCCGGCGGCTTAGCTCAGCGTCAGGTTATAGAGGCGGTTCTGGAAGGGCTGGATAAGGGGTTAAAAGCCCAGTCCTCTCTGATGGATGCCAGATTGATTTTGTGCTGTATGAGAGGCAGAGATAATCAGAAAGCAAATCTGGAAACTGTAAAGCTGGCAGGAGAATTTGCAGGGCGTACCAGGGTAGCGGCACTGGATCTTGCAGGAGCAGAAGGGTTATACTTTACCGGTGATTTTAAGGAACTGTTCCATTTGGCCCAGGAAGAAGGCGTGCCTTATACCATTCATGCAGGAGAGGCAGACGGGCCGGAAAGCGTAAAAGCAGCTATCTCTATGGGAACAAAGCGGATTGGACATGGAGTGCGGTGCATAGAAGATCCGGCGGTAGAAGAGGAAGTAAGGCAAAGGGGAATTACCCTGGAATGCTGCGTTACCAGCAATATTCAGACCAGAGCCTTTGCCAGCGCAAAGGAACACCCGCTGCTCAGACTGCTGAGAAGTGGAGTGGCAGTAACGGTTAATACGGATAATATGACAGTATCCGGTACGACGATTGCAAAAGAGTTTGAAATCTTAAAAGAATGCGGCATGACAGATGCAGAAAAATGCCAGCTGTTAAAAAACAGCGTAGAAGCAGCATTTTTAGAGAACGACAAGAAGAGACTTCTAATGGAAAATATATTAAAAAGATAAAAAGAAGTTGAAAAACAGGAATAATTGTTGTAGAATGTAAAATAACTAATTGAATACAGAAGATAGATTTTGTGGATTGTTACTTTTAGTAGGCAAGACCTGAGTCATACAAGAGTGGGTGTTTATATGTTTTTGTAAAACAATATAGGCAGAATTGCGTATGATCAGGTCTTTTTTATTGGGTATCATTGTTTGAAAATTTACATAAAAGAAAAGGAGTGTATGTTATGGAAATGAACAAGGATTTTTTGTGGGGCGGCGCAACTGCGGCCAACCAGTATGAGGGAGGATACAATGAAGGAGGAAGAGGTCTTTCCGTAAATGACGTGGAAATGGGAGCCCGTCACGGAGTTCAGAGAGAAATTCATGATTTTGTTCATCCGGACGCCTACTATCCCAGCCATGTGGCTACAGATTTTTACCATCACTACAAAGAAGATATTGCTCTGTTTGCAGAAATGGGTTTTAAATGTTTCCGTTTATCTATTTCCTGGAGCCGTATTTTCCCTAATGGAGATGAAGAAACTCCCAATGAGGAAGGCCTCAAGTTTTATGATAACGTATTTGACGAGATGGCAAAATACCACATGGAGCCGGTGGTTACCATTAACCATTATGAAATGCCGTTAGGACTGGTAAAGAAGTATGGAGCCTGGAGAGACAGAAGACTGGTGGATTTTTTCGTCCGCTATTGTGAAGTTCTGTTCCGGCGTTATAAGGGAAAAGTGCATTACTGGCTGACTCATAACGAGATTAATCTATTGATGCTGACCTGGCGTCCATGGCATCAGGCAGGAATTATCTATCAGGAGGGAGAAAATAAATCCCAGACCATGTTAAATGCAGCCCACTATCAGCTTTTAGCCAGCGCTATGGCAGTGGTACGGGGACATGAGATTGATCCGGAAAACCAGATTGGATGTATGCTGGTTTATCCATTGTGCTATGCTGCAACCTGTCGTCCCAATGACCAGATTCTGGCTATGAAAAAGATTAACAAGACCTATTATTTTGGAGACGTTCACTGTAGGGGATACTATACCAATATCTGTACTGCACTCTGGAGAGAGCTGGGGGCAAAGCCGGATATTCAGCCAGGAGATGAAGAAATTTTAAAGAAAGGTACCGTAGACTTTGTGGCCTTTAGCTATTATTTCTCATCTATTGAAGGAGAAGAAACTGAAGTAACAGAAGGCAATCAGATTTTAGGAGGAAAAAATCCCTATCTTCCAGCAACTGCCTGGGGCTGGCAGATTGATCCGACAGGTTTGAGAACATCTTTAAATTACCTGTATGATAGATACCAGAAGCCGCTGTTTATTGTAGAAAACGGTATGGGTGCAGAAGATAAGGTAGAACCGGACGGAACCATTGAGGATGATTACCGCATTGATTACCTGAGCCAGCATATTAAGGCGGTAATGGATGCAGTAGAAAAAGACGACGTTCCGGTAATGGGATATACGCCATGGGGATGCATTGATCTGGTATCTGCAGGAACTGGAGAGATGAAGAAGCGTTACGGATTTATCTATGTGGATAAGGACGACAACGGAAATGGAACTTTAAACCGCAGCCGGAAAAAGAGCTTTTACTGGTATAAAAATGTCATTGCCACCAATGGTGCATGTTTAAAGGACTGAGAGACAGAAAAACACCAGAATCCTGTAAATCAAGATTCTGGTGTTTAAAATAAAAAGCAGATAACGGGAATCGAACCCGCCTCCCCAGCTTGGGAAGCTGGTGTTCTACCGATGAACTATATCTGCGATTTCATTAGTATAGCACATCAAAGTTTAATTTACAAGGAAAATTTATACTTTTTTGGAAGATTTTTAAAAAGGATCTTGTACATATTGCTGGCTTGAATGGAGAAAAATAAAAAAAGTATAAAAAAACTATTGAAAAAATAGAAAGTTTGTTGTAGAATATACCCAGAACAAACGAATAGAGCATGTTGATTTCGTGGATTGTTACTTTAATTAGGCAAGACCTGGATCATACAACAGCAGGCTTTTATATATGTTTTTGCAAAACTATATAAGGGGCAGTTAGTGTATGATGAGGTCTTTTTTTGTCCCCTGAAACAGGATTCCGGAAGTACTGTCAGGGGAGACAAGAGGATGCCGCAGGCGCAGCTTCCCTGACTCTGGCCAGGTGAGGGAGCACGCAGATTACAAGGAGGAAGAACATGGCAAGTAAGTATGATGGACTGGCTAGGATTATTATCCAGAATGTAGGAGGTAAGGGAAATGTGATCAGCCTTACCCACTGTATTACCCGCCTTCGTTTCCGTTTAAAGGATGAAAGCAAGGCAAACACAGATGTATTAAAGCAGACTGACGGCGTTGTAACCGTAATTCAGAGCGGTGGACAGTATCAGGTGGTCATTGGCAACCACGTTCCTGATGTTTTCGCAGCAGTAAATGACATTGGTAAATTCTCAACAGGCGCTGCTGCCGGAGAAGGAGAGGATGTTGGAGGTAAAAAGCAGGGACCGGTAGCGGTTCTGATTGATACGCTGTCTGGAGTATTTACTCCCATACTGGCTCTTTTGTGTGCTACAGGTATCATTAAAGGTCTTTTGGGACTGGCGGTATTTTTATTAGGCAATGAGTTTAAAAGCACAGGTATTTACATGATTTTATATGCAATTGGCGACGGATTTTTCTATTTCCTGCCAATGATGCTGGCTTACTCTTCTGCCCAGAAGTTTAAACTGAATCATTTTACCGCTATGTCGATTGCAGCAGCATTCCTGTATGCAGAAGTGAAGTTTCCGGCCATGGCGTCCGGCGAAGCAATTATGACTGTATTTTCCGGTACATTCTTAGAGACTGGTGTATACAAGACTTTTGCAGGAATTCCCATTATCTGGCCTGCAGCAGGATACGGTTCTTCTGTAGTCCCCATTGTATTCTCCGTCTGGTTTGCAGCTAAGATTGAGAAATTCTGGAAAAAATATATTCCGGATGTGATTAAGAGCTTTATGATTCCGCTTTTAACCCTGATTGTTGCAGTTCCGCTGTCCTTTTTATTAATCGGACCGGTTGCTTCCTGGGTAGGAGACGGCATTGGCTGGATTTGCCAGAGCATTTACAACATCAGCCCAATGGTGGCAGGCGCATTTATCGGATTTATCTGGCAGATTCTGGTTATTTTCGGTCTTCACTGGGGCTTGATTCCGGTTATGTTTAATAACTATGCTACAATGAAATACGATAAGTTCCTGGTGGCAAACTTTGTAGCTTCCTTTGCACAGACAGCAGTTGTATTGGCTATGATGATTAAGACCAGGGATAAGAAGCTGAAAACCCTGGCTATGCCGGCGTTTATTTCCGGTATCTGCGGCGTTACCGAGCCTGCCATTTATGGTATTACCCTTCCAAAGAAGCTTCCATTTTATATTTCCTGCGGCGCTTCCGCAGTAGGCGGTGCCTTAGTAGGAGCTTTGGACATTACCAAGTATATGTCCGGCGGCCTTGGAGTATTTGGTCTTCCTTGTTTTATTCCAGGAGAAGAATCCATTGCAGCCCTTGGAATTACCGATGTGCTCTATGATATTAAGATGATCCTGATTGTAGTGGCAATTACAATGGTAGTTGCATTTGTTGCAACCATGATTCTGTACAAAGAGGAAGAGCCGAAGGCAGAGAAGAAGGAAGCTCCAAAGGCAATGGAAAAGGCAGAAATTGCCGGTGAAGAGGGTACCGTTATGGCTCCCATTACTGGACGTGTGATTCCGTTATCCGAGGTAAAGGATGAAGCATTTTCTTCTGGCGCTTTGGGAAAGGGCGTTGCAATTGTTCCGGCAGAGGGAAAAGTGTATGCTCCCTGTGACGGCGTGGTTTCCGCACTGTTTCCAACCGGCCACGCAATCGGCATTACCGGAACAAACAAGGCTGAAGTTCTGATGCATATCGGTATGGATACCGTAAAGCTGGACGGCAAGTTTTTCCATATTAAAACCCAGGCCGGAGCCACAGTTAAGACTGGCGATCTGCTGGTAGAATTCGACATGGAAGAGATTAAAAAGGCCGGTTATGATGTAACAACACCGGTATTAATTACCAATTCTATGGAATTTGTAGATGTATCCGGTGAAGTAAATAAGGATGTAAAAGCCGGAGAGCCTTTAATTTCAATTATCTGACAGGAGGTATCAGATGGGACGTTTACCAGAAGGATTTTTATGGGGCGGCGCTACAGCCGCCAACCAGTGTGAAGGCGGATATGATAAAGGTGGAAGAGGCCTCGCCAACGTAGACCTGATTCCGTCAGGACCGGACAGAAGGCCGGTGATGCAGGGAATCCGGAAAATGCTGGAATGTGAAGAAGGGTATTTTTATCCTGGACATGAGGCTATTGACATGTTCAGCCATTTTAAAGAAGATATTGCCCTTTTTGCAGAAATGGGATTTAAGTGTTACCGTCTGTCTATTGCCTGGACCAGAATCTATCCAAACGGCTTTGACGAAGAACCAAATGAGGAAGGCCTGAGGTTCTATGAGGAACTGTTTGACGAATGCCATAAATACGGCATTGAGCCTCTGGTTACCATTGTTCATTTTGACGCTCCGGTTGCCTGTACCAAAAAGTTTGGTTCCTGGAAGAGCAGGGAGATGATCGATCTCTATGTAAAATACTGTAAAACACTGTTTACCAGATATAAGGGGAAAGTACGTTACTGGCTGACCTTTAATGAAATTAACATGATTCTGCACCTGCCGTTTATGGCAGCGGGAATTTTGTTTGAAGAAGGGGAAAACCAGGAAGAATCCAAATACCGTGCAGCTCATCACGAGCTGGTGGCTTCTGCCATGGCAACCAGGCTTGCCCATGAAATTGATCCGGAAAACCAGGTTGGCTGTATGCTGGCAGCAGGACAGTACTATGCATATACCTGCGACCCAAGGGACCAGTTTGAAGCATTAAAAAAGAACAGGGACAATTTCTTCTTTATTGACGTCCAGTCCAGGGGAGAGTATCCGCCATATGCCTTAAAATTTTTTGAACGGGAAGGTTATGAAATTGGAATTACAGAAGAAGATGAAAAAATCCTGGCAGAAAATCCGGTAGACTTTATTTCATTTTCCTACTATTCTTCCAGACTGACCAGCGCAGAACCGGAAAAGTATGGACAGACCTCAGGCAACGCCTTTGCAACCCTGAAAAATCCATATCTGAAGGCATCAGACTGGGGATGGCAGATTGACCCGTTGGGACTTCGGATTACCTTAAATGAACTGTATGACCGTTACCAGAAGCCGCTCTTTATTGTAGAAAATGGCCTGGGTGCAGTGGATACTCCGGATGAAAACGGCGTCATTGATGACCAGTACCGGATTGATTATTTAAGGACCCATATTCAGGCTATGAAAGACGCAGTAGAGATTGACGGCGTGGATCTGATGGGCTATACTCCATGGGGCTGTATTGATCTGGTATCTGCAAGTACCGGAGAAATGAAAAAACGTTATGGCTTCATTTATGTAGACAAAGATAATGAGGGAAAGGGAACCTTAAAGAGAAGCAAAAAAGCTTCCTTTGACTGGTATAAAAAGGTCATTGCCTCTAATGGAGAAGAATTGTAGGCCCGCATTTTGGCAGAAGGAAGAACCAGATGAAGGTAACACGGATTATCAATAACAATGTAGTGGCTGCAGTAGATGATTATAACCATGAACTGGTTTTAATGGGAAGCGGCATTGGATTTAAAAAGAAAATAGGAGATTTGGTGGATCCGGACAGTGTGGAAAAGCAATTTGCCCGTTTTGACGAGCAGCAGACGCTGAATTTTCAGCGTCTGGCTCAGGAAGTTCCTTATGAGTATATGCATATGACCAATGAGATTGTAGCCTATGCCCAGATTTCCCTTAATAAGGAGCTAAATGAAGAACTGTATATTTCCCTGATGGATCACCTGAACTTTGCTATTAACCGTATGAAACAGGGGATCTATCTGCCCAATTCCATGCTGTGGGAAATCAAGCATTATTATAACCACGAATACAGGATAGGCATGGAAGCAATTTCCATTGTAAAGAATCATTCAGGAATCACGCTGCCTGCAGATGAGGCCGGATTTATTGCCATGCATATTTTAAATGCGGAAATGGAACTGGATATGGATCGAACCAGAATGATGACGAAAATCATACAGGATGTGTTAAATATCGTTAAGTACCATTTTAACATTCAGATTGATGAAGAATCCCTGGACTATGAACGGTTCGTCACCCATTTAAAATTCTTTATTCAGAGAGCTATGCATGAAAAAGACTCTCGCATCTGGGAAAAAAGCCTGATGGACATGATCCGGATTCAGTACATGGATGCCTATGAGTGTGCCGGAAAGGTAGCTTCTTACATTGAAAAAACGACTCCATATTCAGTACAGGAGGAAGAAATGGTGTACCTGACGGTTCATATCCAACGGCTTCAAAAGGCATCAGAAACTGTTTGACTGTTACAAAAATGAGAGGTAAATCACAGTTTTTATTGACAAAATCCGACAAAAAGCACATAATGGACCTACATATTTCGAGAAGACCATGCAGGAGGATTTTGAAATGAAAAAAAGATTTATTAGACTTACAGCAGTACTGACAGTATCTGCCATGATGGCCCTTGCTCCAATGACCGTACTGGCAGCAGATGGTGAAGCGTCCAAGGTGTCTGTAATTGACGCCAGATCTCATGCAGAAGAGGTTTATGAATGGGAAGAGGAAAAGGTTCCGGCTCACTGGCAAAAGGACGATTATGGTACCAGATATGTGCTGGAAGATGGTACATATCTGGCTAATGTGTGGTTCCAGACAGCAAACGGCAACTGGTATTTCCTAGATGAAAACGGTTATCAGGTAATCAGATGGCAGAACATTGACGGAGTGGATTATTATTTTGAGCAGGACGGCCATATGCTGATTGGATGGCAGAAGATTGAAGGAAGCTGGTATTTCTTTGAATTTAAGCCGGACAGCAGCAGAGGACTGATGTATGAGTCCAAAATGGCTCCTGATGGAAGAATGGCTGATGGAGAAGGCGTTCTGTTTTAAAATGAACTGTCCTGAATAAGTATTCTAAAATAATAGGATAAGATGCCGGAGGGGTGAAAACCTGCTCCGGCATTTTCGTAGTAACCGCCTCAGAGGAAAATCCCTTGCCAAACCGGTTGGTTTGTGTGTATAATTGGTAACGTTGGTGTGCTGTCCTAAATCATCGGCAGCTTCCCAGCATGGATGGATTTTACAAGATATGGAGGGGCATAATGGCTAGTACACAGTATAATGCGGACAGTATTACCGTCTTAGAGGGATTAGAAGCGGTCAGAAAACGGCCTGGCATGTATATCGGCGGCGTTGGAACCAAGGGGTTAAACCATCTGGTTTATGAGATCGTGGATAATGCAGTAGACGAGCATCTGGCAGGAGCATGCAGCCAGGTTTGGGTAACGCTGGAAGCAGATGGCTCCTGTACCGTAAAGGACAATGGAAGAGGAATCCCAGTTGGACTGCATAAAAAAGGGATTTCTGCAGCCAGAGTGGTATTTTCCACGCTTCACGCAGGCGGCAAGTTTGACAACAACGCTTATAAAACCAGCGGCGGCCTTCACGGAGTAGGCTCTTCGGTAGTCAGTGCGCTGTCTGAGCGGATGGATGTGAAAATATACCGAGACGGGTATATTCACCATGACGGTTATGAGAGAGGCGTTCCAGTAGTAGAGCTGAAGGACGGCCTTCTTCCCACCATTGGAAAAACGAAAGAAACCGGAACGGAGATTAATTTTCTGCCGGATGGAGAGATTTTTGAAAAAACCAGGTTTAAGGCTGAGTGGATCAAAAGCCGTCTCCACGAGACTGCTTATTTAAACCCCGGCCTTACCTTAAATTATGAAAATAAACGTCCAGGAGAAGAAGAAACCGTTGCTTTTTCGGAACCGGACGGAATTATCGCATATGTAAAGGCCTTAAATGCAGGAAAGACTCCGGTTCACGATCCCATTTATTTTAAAGGTGTCATGGACAAAGTGGAAGTCGAGGTAGCGATTCAGTTCGTAGATGCCTTTGAAGAAGATATTTTAGGTTTCTGCAATAATATATTTACTCAGGAGGGCGGTACTCACCTGGTAGGCTTTAAGACCAAGTTTACAGCCTTAATTAACAGTTATGCAAAAGAATTGGGAATCTTAAAGGAAAAGGATGCCAACTTTACCGGCGCTGATACCAGAAATGGTATGACCGCAGTGGTTGCTGTAAAACATCCTGATCCGATTTTTGAGGGACAGACCAAAACCAAGCTTGCCAGTGCAGATGCTACCAGGGCTGTGTTTACAGTAGCAGGAGAAGAGCTGGAACGGTATTTTGACCGGAATTTAGAGGTATTAAAGGCGATTATTGCCTGTGCAGAAAAGTCGGCAAAAATCCGCCGTGCAGAGGAAAAGGCCAAAACCAATATGCTGACCAAGTCCAAATTTTCCTTTGACAGCAATGGAAAGCTGGCCAACTGTGAAAGCAGGGACGCTTCCAGATGTGAGATTTTTATTGTAGAGGGAGATTCTGCAGGCGGTTCTGCAAAGACGGCCAGAGACCGCCAGTATCAGGCTATTCTTCCTATCCGCGGAAAGATCTTAAATGTAGAAAAGGCTTCTATGGACAAGGTTTTGGCAAATGCGGAAATTAAGACTATGATTAATGCCTTTGGCTGCGGCTTTTCGGAAGGTTATGGAAATGATTTTGACATTGCCAAACTCCGCTATGACAAGATTATCCTGATGACGGATGCGGACGTGGACGGAAGCCATATTGATACCCTGCTTTTGACCTTTTTATACCGGTTTATGCCAGAGCTGATTTATAATGGCCACGTATATATTGCCATGCCGCCGCTGTTTAAGGTAGTGCCGAAACGGGGCGAAGAGCAGTATCTGTATGATGAAAAGGATTTAGAGAGGTACCGCAGAACCCATACAGGAGAATTTACCCTCCAGCGTTATAAAGGTCTGGGGGAAATGGATCCAGAGCAGCTTTGGGAAACAACTTTAGATCCGGAAAAACGGGTGTTAAAGCAGGTAGAAATCGAGGACGCCCGTATGGCTTCCGAGATTACTCAGATGTTGATGGGAAGCGATGTGCCGCCCAGAAGACAGTTCATTTACGATCACGCAGATGAAGCAGAAATTGATGCATAAGGGAGAGAGCCATGGCTGAAAAGATTATAAAAACCGAATATTCAGAAGAAATGCAGAGAAGCTATATGAATTATTCCATGAGCGTTATCACGGCCAGGGCCATTCCTGATGCCAGAGACGGATTAAAGCCGGTTCAGCGCCGTGTGCTCTATGATATGAGCGAACTGCATCTAAATCACGATAAGCCCCACAGAAAGTCGGCCCGTATTGTAGGCGATACCATGGGTAAATACCATCCTCATGGAGACAGTTCTATTTATGAGACTCTGGTGGTGCTGTCCCAGGAATTTAAAAAGGGAATGCCTCTGGTAGATGGCCACGGAAACTTCGGCTCCATTGAAGGAGACGGAGCTGCTGCCATGCGTTACACAGAAGCCAGATTAAAGAAATTTGCCGAAGAGGTGTACTTAAAGGATCTGGATAAAACCGTTGAATTTGTTCCCAACTATGACGAGACGGAAAAGGAGCCGGAAGTTTTGCCGGTTCGTGTGCCAAACCTGCTGATTAATGGATCAGAAGGAATTGCAGTGGGCATGAGCACCAGCATTCCGCCCCACAATCTGGGAGAGGTTACGGATTTGGTAAAGGCCTATATCGACAATCCAGAACTTTCTACAGAAGAAATGATGGCAATTATGCCAGGTCCGGATTTCCCAACCGGAGGTATTATTGCCAATAAAAAGGAGCTTCCGGCGATTTACGAAACGGGAACTGGTAAAATCAAGCTTCGAGGCAGAATGGAAGTCGAGCTTGGCAAGCGGCGGTCAGATAAGGACAAGCTGGTAATAACCCAGATTCCTTATACCATGATTGGCGCTGGCATTAATAAGTTTTTGATGGACATTGCAGAGCTGGTAGAGAGCAAAAAACTTCCAGACGTGGTAGACATTTCCAACCAGTCCAATAAGGAAGGAATCCGCATTGTACTGGAGTTGAAAAAGGATGCGGATATTGAAAAAATCCGAAACATTTTATATAAAAAGACCAAACTGGAAGATACTTTCGGCGTGAATATGCTGGCAATTGCAAAAGGACGTCCGGAAACCTTAAACCTGCGTGGAATTTTAAGAAATTTCCTGGATTTCCAATATGAGACTGTCAATAAAAAGTATCAGGTTCTTTTGCAGAAGGAATTAGATAAAAAAGAAGTACAGGAAGGCCTGATTAAGGCCTGCGACGTCATTGACCTGATTATCGCAATTTTAAGAGGCTCTAAGAATTTAAAGGACGCCAAAGCGTGTCTCACCCAGGGCGATATTTCAAAGATTACATTTAAAACTCCTGGATTTGAGGAGGATGCGAAAAAGCTGCATTTTACGGAGCGGCA
>CALHQJ010000086.1 GCA_938036545.1 uncultured Clostridium sp.
TTTTCCTGTCCGAATTTTCATAGGGCGGATGCCCGACGCTTCTTGCCGCTGTAAGCGGGCAAGAAGATGCATGGCTGAACCTTCTTCTACAGCCTGTTCTGCTGGTTTCTGCGCTGCCTGGCCGCTTCAAACATCAGAACCGAAGCTGCCACTGCAGCGTTTAAGGACTCTACCTTTCCCAGCATGGGAATCCGGATATAGGCGTCGGCAAGAGCCGCAGTCTCGTCCTTTAATCCATTGGCTTCATTTCCAATCATAAAACCGCAGTCTTTTGTAAAATCCTCCTGGTCGTAAGCCCGTTTTCCTTCTAAATGGGCGGCAAACAGGCGAATCCCCTCTTCCTTTATCTTCCTTAAGGTTCCGTGAAAATCCTCGGCATAGACAAAGGGCATCCGGAATACAGAACCCATGGTAGAGCGGATTACCTTGGGATTATAAATGTCTACTGTGTTTTTATCCATAATAATCCCTGTTACTCCTGCGCCTTCTCCGGCCCGAAGGATGGTTCCTAAATTTCCAGGGTCCTGAATAGTCTCTAAAATCATCAGGCAGGCCGGATTACCCGAAAGAATTTCTTCAAGGCGGTAATGCTTCTGTCTTACTACCGCCAGGATTCCCTGGGGAGTCTGGGTATCGGCCATAGCCTTCATTACACTGTCTGAAACCACCTGATAATGACACCTGGAAAGCCGGCCCATTCCCTCTGTTCCAAACTCGTTTAAAAAGGAGTCCGTCACATAAAGTCCGCAGATTTCCTCGGGATCTAACTCTCGGCAGATACGAAGCCCCTCTACTACATATTTATCCTCTTCTCTCCTGGCCTTTCCTTTTTTCACCAGATTCTGGACGTATTTTACCTGTTCGTTTTTCGTACTGGCAATCATATTATGCTGTAATCCTCTCTAAATCGTAACAGTTCAGACTTGCATCTTCGCATGGCTGAACTATTGTTCTAAATCTTCCAGCCAGATTCTTGCAGAAGCATCGCTTGGCATCCTGAGATCGCCTCTGGGGGATACGCCCACAGTTCCCACCTTCGGACCGTCCGGCAGGCAGGAACGCTTAAACTGCTGGCTGAAAAATCTTCTGTAAAATGTCTTAAGCCATTTTAAAATTGTCTCGTTATCATACTCTCCATCAAACGCCTGACAGGCCATCCGGTAAATCTTGGAAGGCAGGTAGCCGAACCGCAGAATGTAATACAGGAAGAAATCGTGGAGTTCGTAAGGGCCTACCAAATCCTCTGTCTTCTGGGCAATCTCCCCTTCCTTTGGAGGAAGAAGTTCCGGACTTACCGGCGTATCCAGCACGTCTGACAGCACCCTGGAAAGCTCTTCCTGGCCACAGGTATCTGCATAATACCGAACCAGGTGGCGGACCAGAGTCTTAGGTACCGATGCATTGACTCCATACATGGACATATGATCTCCATTATAAGTAGCCCATCCCAGAGCCAGCTCTGACATATCTCCCGTACCTACTACCAAAGCGCCGATTTCATTGGCAATGTCCATCAGAACCTGGGTTCTCTCTCTGGCCTGGCTGTTTTCATAGGTAACGTCATGTTTCTCCGGATCATGGCCAATATCCCGAAAATGAAGGGATACCGCTTCTTTAATTACCACTTCCCTCAGTTCTGCCCCTACCTTTTCTGCCATGACACAGGCATTCTGATAGGTTCGGTCCGTTGTTCCGAAACACGGCATGGTAATGCAGTGAATCTGCTTTCTCGGAAGTCCCAGCATATCAAAGGCCTTAACACATACCAGCAGCGCCAGAGTAGAATCCAGGCCGCCGGACAAACCGATAACCGCATGAGCAGAATGGGTATGCTCCAGTCTCTTTTTCAGTCCCATTGCCTGAATCATAAAAATCTCTTCGCACCGTCCTGCTCTCTCATTCTCATTTTTGGGAATAAAGGGCGACGGATCAATCATTCTGCGGATCGGATCACCTTCCCTGTCCTCCAGATTTCGGAATGTAAATTCTGCTGTCAGATGCTCGGATTTTTCTGCCCGACGGAAAGTATTCATCCTGCGCCGATCTGTCTGGAGTTTTTCCAAATCCATGTCTGCAATTACTGTCCCATTAATAAAACGGCGTGACTCAGCCAGACACATTCCATCTTCTGCAATGATGTTCTGCCCACCAAATACCAGATCCTGGGTAGACTCCCCTTCTCCTGCATTGGCGTAAACGTAGCCTGCCAGCAGCCTGGCTGACTGGCCGCAGATCAGGTTTCTGCGGTAAACGTCCTTTCCAGCAGTCTCATCGCTGGCCGAGCAGTTGACAATCACCGTCGCTCCGGACAGGGCATGGCGGGTGCTGGGCGGATTGGGAACCCACACGTCTTCACAGATTTCAGCTGCCACAGTAAATCCAGGCACATTTCTGCACTGGAACAGCACGTCTGTCCCCATCAAAACCCGTTCACCGTAAAAATCTGTAATATCCGGCTCTTTTCCGGCCGGTTCAAAATACCGCATTTCGTAAAACTCTGAATAATTTGGAATATTGGTTTTGGGAATAAGGCCTAATACCTCTCCCTCAAAAATGGCGGCCGCCACGTTGTAAAGCTTTCCCTTGTGCTGCCACGGAAGCCCTATAAACACCAGCATATCCAGTCCTTTCGACGCTTCTGCCAGGGCTTTCAGCCCTTCTTTTGCCTGTTCAATCAGGGACATTTGAAGGAACAGGTCTCCGCAGGTATAACCGGTTATGGAAAGTTCTGGAAATACCAGCAGTTTTACGCCTTCTTGGCTGCACTCCTTCATAATTTTCTCGATTTGCTCCCGATTCCATCTGGTATCTGCAACCTTCACATCAGGAGTAGCTGCTGCTACCCGAATAAATCCATCTTTCATCTAAGCTTCCTCTCTTTCTCGGTCAATCTTTTCCAAAAGGCATCCATTTTCCCTTCCAGCAGTACAGTACATCCATCAGCATGGTAGTCGTCCAGGTAATGGGGTAGCACAGCATAACTGCTTCAAAGCTTGGAAAAAACGGAACAATCCCATTGATATAAATCATTCTTAATATACACATATTGCCTATGCCAATCAGCATGGTGATCATGGTTTTTCCGGCTCCCCGAAAGGTTCCCAGTAAAATCTGGTGGACTGAAAGCACACTGTAAAATGGAATCAGCAGTGACATGGTAATTTTGCCGTAATTAATGACCTCCGGATCACTGCTGAAAATCTGCAGCAAATCCGAAGCCTTCCAAAACAGCAGCGGGCTGAGAACCAGCGTATATACTGCGCTGATAATAATTCCCTGAATGATTCCCTGCTTCACCCTCTTTTTGCTTCCTGCTCCGATATTTTGTCCGGTAAACGTAGTGGCTGCAATACAAAAACTCTGAAGTGGAAGCATCACAAATCCGTCTATCTTGCTGTAAGCTCCATATCCCGCCATAGCCGCCGAACCGTAGACATTAATATTGGCCTGGACAATCACGTTAGACAGGGAAATAATGGAATGTTGGATTCCGCTTGGGATGCCAATCGCCAAAATCCGCTTCATCATCCTTTTGTCAATGGCTATCCTTTTTAAGTCTACCCGATAACTGTCCTTTGTACGCACCAATGCAAAAAATGCCAGCACCGCAGATACTGCCTGGGCAATTACCGTCGCATAGCCTACACCGGAAATCCCCATATGAAGTACCAGTACAAAGACTAAATCCAGCACAATATTAACTGCTGAAGAAACACACAGGTAGTACAGGGGACGTTTGGAATCTCCCACTGCCCGCAGTATTCCTGCCGCCATGTTGTACAGCAGGTTAAACAGGGAACCGGAAAAGAAAATCTGAAGATAAATCACGGAATTATCCATTACGTCATCCGGTGTCCCCATCCATCCCAGAATATACGGGGACAACAGAACTCCCAGCACGCTTAGCAAAACGCCGCCGATCAGGCTTAAGGCAATACAGGTATGAACTGCCCAGGAAAGCTTCTGTTGATCCCTGGCTCCATAATACTGGGATATGATCACGCCGGCCCCTGTGGCGATTCCCATAAACATTCCGATAATCAGGTTGATTAACGGATTGCTGGAACCTACCGCCGCCAGGGCCTGGCTGCCGATAAAATTGCCTACTACAATGGAATCCACTGTATTGTAAAGCTGTTGAAACAGATTTCCCACCAGAAGCGGCAGCGAAAATAAAAGGAGCTGCTTCCAGATCACCCCTTCTGTCATCAGCATAGTGCCGCTTTTTTTCTCGCCCTTCATCCTTTTCTCCCCCAGACCGGAAAAAATTTTCTGTAGCAGTTCAGCCATGTGAAGATTCACAGCTGAATTGTTACGATTTCTTTAGTTATGATAGCACAATTTGAAAAAAAAGGAAAGGCAGATACCGCTTTACTTTCTCTACCAAATCACTTGTCCGGGATGTGGGGGGTGATGATGCGCACATCCACCCCGG
>CALHQJ010000087.1 GCA_938036545.1 uncultured Clostridium sp.
TCTGCCCCCTTTGGCCACTCGGGAATCCATCCAAATGCTTTGACAAGCATTGATTATATTATCACAATCATGGTAAAAAAGCAAGTAGTTTCTTTAGAAAATATTACCCCTCGAAGTAAAAAAATCGCCTACCCTGGTTATAAACAGCCCACTGCTGAAGGGCGGCATATCCAGCGTCAGATTTCCGCCTTTTACCGGAACCCGAAGGACTCCTGCATTGTATCCGCTTTCCGTACTCAGCATAACCCTGCTTAATCCTGTGTCGTCTGTAATTCCCAGCTGCCATACCGGCACTTCAATATGGCGTTCTGAGCTGTCGTTGTTTAACACTACTACACATTTATATTCGCCGTCAATCCGGCCATAGGAAATCACCTGATAGTCAGCAGCAAGCGGCTTTAATGCGCCTCTTTTAAGAGCCGGTATCCGGTTGTGGATACTCGTCATATACCGGTGGTACTCGATTAGCTCCAGGTTCTCATGTCCCCACGGATAAGTACGGCGATTGTCCGGATCGGTAAATCCGCATAATCCTGCTTCATCCCCGTAGTAAATAGCAGGCGCTCCAGGCCAGGTCATCTGTACCATAACGGCTTCCCTCATTACTCCCAGATTTACATCCCTGGATGCATCTTCTGCGCTCAGTTCTCCAATTCGCCCTACCATGTGATTGGTTCTGGTTAAAAACCTGGAATGATCATGGTTGGACAGTTCATTCATGGCAACCAGCACAGAGTTGGCCTGCATCCGGCTCATATTATAAAACATGGAAGAAAAAAACTCCCTGCCATCTCCCAGCAAATCTTCCCGATATTCATCGCTGTGCTTCTCCATTCCAGTCAAAAACCAGGTCAGAGGTTCCATAAACGCATCATAATTCATAACCGAATCCCACTGATCTCCCTGAAGCCATTCAGACGGATCTCCATAATGTTCTGCTAAAATCAGGGCATCCGGATTTGCCGTCTTCACCTCTTTGCGGAATTTTTTCCAGAACCAGTGGTTGTACTCCGCACTGTGTCCCAGGTCTGCCGCCACATCCAGACGCCAGCCATCTACACAGTAAGGCTCAGACACCCATTTTTTTGCAATATTCAGTACGTACTGTTCCAAATCAGGCGATCCCTCATAGTTCAGCTTGGGAAGGGTATCATGGCCCCACCAGCCATCATAACTGCCATTATACGGCCATTTATCGTCCTGATTTTCATTAAAATGGAAAAACGTCCGATAGGGGCTTTCAGCCGATACATAGGCCCCTGGCTCATAGGTTCCTTCTCTCTGATAAATCAGTTCTCTGTCCAGCCACTTATTGAAGGAGCCGCAGTGGTTAAACACCCCGTCAATAATGACCCTCATGCCTCTGCGGTGCATTTCCTGAACCAGCTTCAAAAAAAGCCCATCGCTTGCTTCCAGATTTTTCCTGTCTGCCGTTCTGGACACGTACAGCCCCGCTTCCTCATTATTGACTGCATCCGGCGCTACCGGATGTCCGCTGCTTTTCAAAATCACTCCAAAATGGGGATCAATGTGTTCGTAATCCTGAATATCATACTTGTGATTAGACGGCGATACAAACAGGGGATTAAAATAAACAGCCGTTACCCCCAGGCTCTGGATGTAATTCAGCTTGTCCATTACGCCCTGCAGATCTCCGCCGTAAAACCTGCGGACATCCATGGGTTCCGGATTGGAATCCCAGCGTTCTGCCTTTCTGACCGGATGGCCTATATATACATATTCATTATCCAGAACATCATTGCTTTGATCTCCATTGCAGAACCGGTCTACATAGATCTGGTACATAATTGCGCCCTTAGCCCACTCCGGCGTATGAAATCCAGGAGTAATACAAAATCCAAAACATTCTCGGTTGTCCAGCGTTGCACCCAGCCGATTAAAATAACATACCTCACCACGGTACACAATCTGAAAATAATATCGAACCTGCTCTTTTCCTACCTCAATACTGCCGCTGTAGTAATCAAACAGCTCATCGCTTTCCGCTTTCGGGATTTCCTTCAAAATGTCTGTCCCATGAATTCCGACAAATACATGGCTGGCATTGTTTTTTCCAGTGCGGAACCGGATCATGACGCTATCTCCTGCCTCCGGTTCTTCCGGTATTCGGTAATCTCTTGTTTCAGAAGTAAAAAGCGCTTCTTTTATTAATCTATCGCAATTGTTTTCCATATATAACCTCAAACTTAAATATTTCCATTACATTCTATTTTATATGATCTTTATGTCTGTGTACAGAGCAAAGATAGCTGTGGTTGGATAATTTTTCATACAAAACAGCAAAGTAAAAAGGCCAGCGGGGTAGCTGGCCTTTTTAGGAGAAGGTATTTCGTTTCTTATGGGGTGTAGCAAAAACTATATAATGTATTGGGGGGGGTTACGTCTATTATAATAGCATAACCTTCTGAAAAAGTGTGCACAAACTTCAACTTTTTTCTCAAAAAATTTTATACACTTTTTCCAAGGCTTACGCCTCTTCGCCCTGTACAGAAGCAAAGAGAGCTTCAAACTCTTCCTGCCCAATCTTCTCTTTTTCAATCAGAAGCTTGCTGCAGGCATGAAGGAATGTCTCATGTTTCATGATAAGTTCCTTTGCTTTTGCGTAACATTCATCAATAATCCGCTTCACTTCGCTGTCAATCACCGTAGCCACAGATTCGCCGTAGCTCTTGGTATGAGCCAGATCACGGCCGATAAATACCTCTTCTTCATCACTGCCGTAGTTAATCATACCTACTTTTTCAGACATACCGTACTGGGTAACCATAGCTCTGGCAATGGCAGTCGCCTGCTTAATATCCTGGGATGCTCCGGCAGTAATATCGTCAAATACCACTTCCTCCGCAATGCGTCCACCCAAGGAAACCATAATGCTTTCCAGCATCCGGCGTCTGGTCATATAAAGGTCATCACGCTCCGGCAGGGGCATGGTATAGCCTCCTGCTCCATTTCCCGTAGGAATAATGGATACGGTGTGTACAGGGCCTACCTCCGGCAGTATGTGGAACAGGATTGCGTGGCCGGTCTCGTGGTAAGCCGTAATCTTCTTATCTTTATCGGAAACCACTTTGCTCTTCTTTTCTGCGCCAATGCCGATTTTAATAAACGCCCTGTCAATATCTGCCTGTCGGATAAAGTTTCGATCATCCCTGGCTGCTAAAATCGCCGCCTCATTCATTAAGTTTTCCAAATCCGCTCCCGTAAATCCGGAAGTGGTCTGGGCTACTCTGCGCAGATCCACATCGTCAGCCAGAGGCTTATCTTTTACGTGAACATTTAAAATTTCTTCTCTTCCCTTTACGTCCGGACGGCCTACTACCACCTTGCGGTCAAATCGGCCCGGACGAAGAATTGCAGGGTCTAAGATATCTACCCGGTTGGTTGCTGCCAGAACAATGATTCCTTCATTTATGCCGAAACCGTCCATTTCCACCAGCATCTGGTTTAAGGTCTGCTCCCGCTCATCATGGCCGCCGCCCATGCCAGTACCTCTTCTTCTGGCAACTGCGTCAATCTCATCAATAAACACGATACAGGGCGCATTTTTCTTGGCGTTTTCAAATAAATCCCGAACCCGGGATGCGCCTACGCCAACAAACATCTCCACAAAGTCTGAACCGGAAATCGAGAAAAACGGAACCCCTGCCTCTCCTGCCACTGCTTTTGCAAGCAATGTCTTACCAGTACCTGGCGGGCCTTCTAAAAGAAGTCCCTTAGGGATTCTGGCTCCCAGGGCCGTATACTTTCTTGGATTTTTCAGGAAGTCTACTACCTCTTCCAGTTCTTCCTTTTCCTCGTCCAGTCCGGCTACCATTTCAAAGTTTACTTTATTGTCCCGGCTCATCTTGGCACGGCTTTTACCAAAATTCATCATCTTGGCATTGCTTCCGCCAGATGCCGCCCGCATGTTCATAATGTTGAAAATCACCATAATGACAATGGCTGACAATATTACCGGAAGGAAAATAGAAAGAACGTAATTTTCCTGGGGAACGTCAAATAGAATATAGTCGATTCCCCTTGATTTTAGCTGTTCCTGGGCCTCAATTACGTCAGAAACGTAAACAGAACTGATTCCGCCTCCAGGATAATGGAGCTCTACCTTGCCGGTAGGCGCCGCCTCATTCTGCTTAATCCAAACCTGTTCATAGTTACCTGCATCTAGAGCCTGATAATACTCCTGCTCGCTGAGAGCGTCATTGTTGCCGCCAAACAGCGTTGTGGCAACCAATATAATGAGTACAATGCTCAGGATTAAACCAAATCCTCTATACTGCTGCTGTTTCAAAAAATTGCCTCCTTACTGTCCCAGTTCTACTACCCCGATGTACGGCAAATTCCGATATTTTTGATCATAATCCAGACCATAGCCTACTACAAATTCGTCAGGAATGGTAAAACAGGTGTAATCTACTTTTACCTGTTTTTTCACGCGGCGCTCCGGCTTATCCAAAAGTGTGCAGAGTTTGATTTCATTGGGGTTTCTCTTCTCCAAAAGCTCAATCAGGTAGGCAAGGGTCCGTCCAGAGTCAATAATATCCTCTACTATCAGAACGTTTTTACCTTCTAACGGTTCATCCAGATCTTTTACAATCTTTACAATACCGCTGGACTCCGTGCCGCCGCCATAGCTGGACACAGACATAAAGTCCATGCTTACAGGCATATCCAGGCGTTTTGCCAGTTCACAGGTAAAAAATACGCCGCCCTTTAAAATACAGATCAAATGAATTGGTCTTCCGGCATAGTCGGCATTAATCTGGGCTGCCACCTCATTAATTCTTGCATTTACTTCCTCTTCTGATAATAAAATGCGGATCTTATCTTCCATGATGTTTTCCTCCGTTTAATTCTGCTTGTAGTATTGTTGTCGTCTGTGGGCTTATTTTATAGTATTCACTAATCCGGTATCCAATGATCCACAAAATATGGCTTCCATCTGCCAGCAGAAAAATAGAATTCCTGTCAGCAGCTGGAATCTTTTCGTCAATCATATACGCCTTTACGCTCTTTTTCCCTCCGCCTTTTATCGTGATATAATCACCGGTTCTGCGGGTACGCACAGACAGACTATTTTCTATTTTATCATAGTCAAACCATTTCGTATACTGGTTTTTCGGAAATTCCTGGTTTTCCTGGACTTCTCCCCTGGGAAATACGTTTATTTCTAATGGCAGAGACCCTGCTGCCCCTTCTGATACTTTTTCTTCCTGTATCCGGTTTTTCTTTTCAATCCGCAGTCCGGCATACTCCCGTACTGCCCCGATGCCGCCAGGTAAGTCTGCCCGTCTGCCTGTTTGTCCGGACAGCAGATCCAGCAGTGCGTCAATGTGGCTGGAAGACAAGTCCTTTTCCGTTCCGGCTGTCTCTGCCAAAATCCGGCGGAGCACGTAACTTTGCAGGATCTCCGACTCACTCAATAACCGGTCTGAAATCAGGCCGGGATCCTTGTTGTCTCTGTGTACAGACAGCCACTTATCTGCTGCATCTTGAATAAATTCATGGGCCTGGCGGATTTTCTCTCCTGCCTGGCAGATATGGCGGCTGGCCTGCGGATTGATTTCTTCTGTAACTGCCGGAAGAATAATCCTCCTCATCCGATTTCTGGTGTAGTCGTTGGTCTGATTGGTAGAATCTTCGCAGTGTTCCAGGCCGTATTCTTTCAAATACTCTAAAATCTCTTTTCTGGAAACGCACAGCAATGGACGGATAATCCGATCCCTTACAGGCAGAATCCCGCCGATCCCTGCCAGGCCAGATCCCCGAAACAGGTTATACAGTATGGTTTCTGCATTGTCATCCCCATGATGGGCGGCTGCGATTTTCACCGTTCCGCCTTTCTCCCATGCTTCCGCCTCCTGTTCTAACAACTGATACCGCAAAATCCTTCCGGCTTCCTCTTCCGAAACAGAATGTTCTTTTGCATATCCTCTTACATCTGCATAAAACACGCGGCATGGCACAGCCAGGCCGCCGGAAAGCTGTTTCGTAAACTCTGCGTCCCGGTCTGCCTCCTGTCCCCGAAGGCCGTGGTGGACGTGAACAGCCCGAAGATCAAACCGGTATTTTTCCCGAAGCCCTGCCAGCAGATGCAGGAGGCAGACCGAGTCTGCACCTCCTGACACAGCAGCTATAATCTTGTCCCCAGGCTTAATCATATGATATGTTTCTATATACTTCTCTATGGTATTTCTCATAATTTCCTCACAATCGCCGCAGCTGGCAGCCCGTTTATCTTTTCCAGATTCCGGCTGCCAGCACTGTCATATCATCCCGTATTTCTTCTTCAAACGAGCAGGCAAATTCCAGCACTCGGCCTGCCAGCTCTTTAGGAGGGCAAAATGGCTGCATCTCTAAAAACTCCCGCAGAACCCCTTCTTTATCATCGCCAGGCAGTCCGTCCAGCACTCCGTCGCTTACCATCACAATCCGGTTATCGTCCCACAGCTTTTTAGATAACAGCTGAGGCTCTATCGGGTTTAAAACTCCTGCCGGCACGTCGCAGGTCTCTAAAAGCTCTACTCCGTCCTCATTTTTTATAAATGTAGCCGCAGCCCCCAGCTTCATGGCTTCTAATACGCCGGTATTCAAATCTACACAGCATAAATCCAGTGTTGCCGGATGCTGCTCGCTTCCTGTCAGCAGCAGCACCGTATTTACCAGCTTCAAGGCTGCTCTGGCGGAAAATCCCGTCTCTAACAGCTGTTCTGTCAGTTCGATTACCTTCTGACTTTCCTTTGAAGCAGTACGCCCCGTTCCCATTCCGTCAGACAGGCTCATAATTACCTGTCCTTCCGGATTCTGTCCAAAGGTATAGTTATCGCCAGAGACCTCCTGTCCTGCTTTAGGCGTCCAGGCAGCTCCGTACAGCATCTGATAGCTGCCTGCCTCCACCAGACGGATTACAGACGGCCTGCTGCTGATTACGCTGCGGCTGTCCCTTGCAGAATGCCATTCATGGCCATCCATGATCGTTGTCAGAACCCCTGCAGCCTCGCTGGCTGTCATGCAGGAATTACCGGTCATATGAAGGGTCAAATAGGCCTCTCGGCTTTTGTTTTCATACTCCAGCACAAGCAGGTTGTCCACCGCCGCCCTGCGGCGCCGAAAAGCCCTGCGGATGTCTTCTGCCCATTGCTCCGTTACATTGGCCGCCGCCTCCATCTGCCGGGAAAACTCTTCCAAAATGAAAGCCAATTCCCGAAACTGCACAATCACGGCATCTCTGCTTTCCAAAAATCTGTTTTTCCAGGTCAGATTCATGGCAGCCCGTCCCAAATTGCGGTTTAACTGGCGCATATAGGACTCCCTTCTGGCGCAGGTTTCCAGAAACAACCTGGGCATATCCCCATCCTGTACCTTCCCGTTCTGTTCAAATGCCCGAAGGAGGTAATATAGGTAATAGCAGTCCTCCTTCTCACTGTCCGCAGACAGGCTGCACCTGCCGCAGTCTCCGCATACCATAGACGCCGCCGTCTGCATTGCCATCCTGGCGTCCTCCCTGGTCAGACGGCCATTTTCTTCTTCATCTGAAAAGGCTCTGGCCAGCCTGCTTAAAGAATCCGACATATCCTTCAGCCTGTTTGCTGTATATACTGTTACATCCGCCATATCCTGGCGTTCTGGTTTCCGTTTTAAAAGCACAAAAAATCCCTCCTCACCTGCGTAACATTATATACAAGCTGGAGGGAAATATTTGTCAATTCAGGAAGATAAATCCTTCAAATTTTCCGACAAAAGCTGCGCGGTTATTCCACGTTGCCAGGTTTTAACAAAATCTCGTCCGGATCTACCAATCCCAGCTTTTCTTTTGCCACTTCTTTAATGTATTCTTTTGTCTGGACATATTTGCGCTCTTCTTCCAGTTCTTCTGCCCTCTTGCTTTCCTCTTCTTTTATGGCATTTAAACTGTCCAGGCGAATCTGGTATTCCTGATTAACGGCCTTGAGAGAGCTTCCTTTAATATTTACAACCACAGCAAGGCTAAGCACTACCATGGTAATCCCCAGAAGCGCCATCCGATTGCCCCATTTGTCTTTTTTCTGTGCTCGTGACCGTTTTGTTGCTCTCACATTTTTCCTCATTTCTAATCTGACACCTAGATAATTTCATTCTAATCCATTCAACTGCTTTTTTCAATAGTTTTAAATAAATTCGGCTGAAAAACCGGTCATAGACTACCATTCCCGCAAAAATTCCGACAATCACATAAGCTCTCAGCCTTCCATCATTTTCCCGATACAGCAGGAGAAAAGCGGTAACGCCTGCATAAATCCAGTAAAAGAAATCTTCAAGGCCTACCCACAGGTTTTTGTGCCGTACCAAAATCCGAAACACCCGAAGCAGGTCATAACACATCATCAGCCAGGCGCCGGCAAGAAGGCTGATACCGGTCAGCTCTATTTCCCGCAGCAGTCCGTCCATTTATCCCCCTTATTTAAACAGCCGGGAAAACATGGATTCTCCGGCCTTTCTCAACGATTCATTGGAGGAATAAGACAAACTGTCCACGGTACCGTCTACGTCTATCTCCCCTTTTTCAATGGTCAGGCGGCTGACGTGGAGTCCCTTTCCTTTTATGGTTAAAAGTCCCATATCCGTATCCAGAATAACCTGTCCCTCATCAAAGGACACCACGTCGGTTACTCCGGTTATACTGGTATTTCCCCTGTTTTGAAGGAATAATTTATGCATACGCCCGCCCAGCTTTTCTTCCATAAAAAAACCTCCTAACATACTTAGCACTGCTTGTTTAAGTATATTAGAAGGTTATTCGCTTTATGCAGGCAAAATGGATTATAAATATCGGTAAAGCTCTTTTGCCTCATCTTTCTTTACTGTCTCCTGCACATCCAGCACCTCAACCTTTACCGATTTACTTCCGAACTGAATTTCTATGCAGTCTCCGCACTTTACATTTAAGGATGCCTTGGCAACCTTATCGTTTACTAAAATACGGCCGGCATCGCAGGCTTCATTTGCCACAGTGCGGCGTTTAATCAGCCGTGATACCTTTAAAAATTTGTCCAATCTCATGGAATTATGCGTTCACCTGATCCTTTAATGCCTTACCAGCTTTGAACTTAGGGGTTCTGGAAGCCGGAATTGTCATGGTCTCACCACTCTTCGGATTGCGGCCTTCTCTTGCTGCTCTCTCGCCAACTTCAAAAGTACCGAAGCCAACTAACTGTACCTTTCCGCCTTTTACTAATTCTTCTGCTACTGCATCAGTGAAAGCCTTAATTGCCTTCTCTGCATCTTTCTTGGAAATCTCTGCTTTTTCAGCTACTGCTGCGATTAATTCAGTCTTATTCATTTTAGTATTCCTCCTAAAAAGTCAATCTCTCTTGCTGCCTAATGGCGATTCAGTCATATTGCTGTACCTATCATTTATATCTGTTTCTGTTTTATTTGTCAAGGTTTTTTGGTTAAATGCTTGATTTCACCGGCTGTTTTATTTCATAATACTCACTTTTCCGCGAAGAAATAAATTTACCCCAACTTTTGACAAAGAATCCGAAAAAAAGACTCCATACCATCTCTGGTACAGAGTCTTTGTCAAAAGTCCGAAAACCCTTGATTTTACTGGTTCTTACTCACATACATATGGCATGAGTGCAATGTGGCGAGCGCGCTTGATCGCTACGGTCAGTGCTCTCTGATGCTTTGCACAGTTGCCGGTAATTCTTCTGGGAAGGATTTTTCCTCTCTCAGATACGTATCTCTTTAACTTGTTTACATCTTTGTAATCGATTGTGCCGTTCTTATCTCCACAGAATACACATACTTTTTTTCTTCTGCGCATGCCGCCGCTTCTTCTTGGTCTAGCATCAGCTTTATCACCTTTATTAAATGCCATTGGTGTGTCCTCCTTTTAAACTTGGTGAAATCAGGGCTTAATTAAATGGTAAGCCTTCGTCCTCCACTCCATCCGGAATGTTCATAAATCCGTCGCCGATTGCGCTGGTCGGCGCTGGTCTCTGAGTCTGAACAGGCTGCTGGTATCCGCCAGCATTCTGATAACCGCTCATGTCAGATGCCGCTCCCTTGCTGTCAGCGAACTCCTGGTCATCTACGATGACATCAGTGGTATAAACTTTCTGACCGTCTCTGTTGACATAGCTTCCAGTCTGGATACGTCCAGATACCAGCACTCTCATGCCCTGACGGAAATATTTCTCAGCAAACTCCCCTGCACGGTCAAATGCCACACACGGAATAAAGTCTGCGCTCTGTTCGTTTCCATCCTGGCCTCTGCGGCCTCTGCGGTCTACGGCAAGAGTGTATCTGGCAATAGCCATGGTTCTCTCGCCCTGGGAGTATCTTACCTCCGGATCTCTGGTTAATCTTCCCATAAGGATAACTCTGTTCATACGATCACTCTTTCTATTACTTGCTGATACTAATTAAGCTTCCTGCTTAACGATTAAGTATCTGATAACTGGTTCCATGATGCGAACGTGAGCTTCTACTTCATTTGGGCAGACAGCATCGCCTTCAAACTGGATAAAGTAATAGTAAGCTTCTTTGGCCTTCTGAATTTCGTAAGCCAGTCTCTTCTTACCCCACTCATCTACGTTGGTTACAGTGCCGCCGAAACGGGTGATATATCCTTTCACCTTTTCGATTGCTGCTGCTCTTTCTTCGTCTTCCAGCTTCACATTCAGAACAACTGCTAACTCGTACTTGTTCATCTTGCTTTACCTCCTTGTGGTCTCTGGCCCCTATCTCTCAGTGACAGGAGCAAGGATTATAATATGTCACGAATAGTTATTTTATCAGAGTTTTTCAGGGAATGCAAGACCTTTTTTACTGTTTTTTCAGTTTTTCTGGTCTATTTTGGTCTTTTCGATTATATTATAGTAAGAACAGACCTTTTTTACTTTGAAGGAACAAATTTTAAGGAGGATATTATGCCTGATATTGTTACCTATCCCATTGCGGTTTCCGGCCTGCCTGAGGATTTCCGCCCCTTCCGCATTGTCCATCTGTCAGATCTTCACGGCCAGGTATTTGGCAAAAATAATTCTCTTTTGCTCCAGCAAATCAGCCGTCTTTCTCCAGATCTGATAGTAATGAGCGGCGACATGATAGATGGAGGCCAACGGCAGGCTGACGCTTATGGCCGACAGGCATTTTTAAGGCTTTGCCGTGCCCTGTCCCCATTGTGTCCTGTCTTCTATTCTCTGGGGAACCATGAGCTTGAAATGCCAAAGCCCCATTTGTCCGCATGGCTTAAGAAAATCGGGCGGACAGGCATTACCGTATTGGACAACCAGCGGACCGACATTGTCCATGACGGCGTTGCTTTTCCGGTTTTCGGTCTTACCATGCCTCTCCTTTATTATAAAGATCCCCTGAAAAAGCCTTATGACCGCCATGCCAGCTGGACACAGACAGATATGGAAACTATTTTCGGTTCTTCGCCAAAATGCGGCTCGGAACACAACGGACCTTCCATCCTGCTGGCCCATAACCCCTTATTTTTCCCTGCTTATCGGGACTGGGGCGCTGACATTACCTTTTCCGGACATGTCCACGGCGGTATTATCCGTCTTCCAGGCATTGGCGGAGTATTATCTCCGGATATGACCCTGTTTCCCAAATATGACGGCGGCTGTTTTTCTGAAACGTCTCCCAGAAGTTCTGCAGCCAGTCCCAAAACCATGGTAGTCAGCCGAGGCTTATCAGATACCTGTTTTAAACGTATTTTCAATCCCATGGAAATCGTCTGTGCTATCATATCGGCAGACAGCAGCCATGTCTCTCACCCCAGGGTTTAAGGTTCTTTCTTTTTTAAAGCCCTGGTATTTTTTTCTACCATGGTTCTGGCCGCCATAACCTGGTGGCCGCAGCCCATGCATTTTAAACGGAAATCCTGACCTACCCGAAGGATTTCCCAGTCTTTGCTGCCGCAAGGGTGTGGCTTTTTTAAGGTTACCACATCCCCCACTTCATAATGATACTTTTCCATCACGCCATTCCTCCAGCTGCCGTTTCATTTAAAATTTTGTCGATTTCATCTAATTCTGCCTGTTCAAATTCCAGATACTTTAATGCTGCAATATTATCAGCCAGCTGCTGGGTACTGCTGGCTCCAATAAGAACTGAGGTCACTTCTTTTCGCCGCAGAACCCAGGCTAAAGCCATCTGAGCCAGAGACTGTCCTCTCTTTTCTGCCAGATTAGCCAGTGCCCTGATTTTTACAAGACTTTCTTCGGACAAATACCTTCCTCCTACGGTGGTTCCCTGACGGGAAGCCCTGGAGCCCTCAGGAATACCATGAAGATATTTGTTAGTCAGCGCTCCCTGGGCCAGAGGGCTGTAAGCGATACAGCCAACCCCTTCTTTTTCCAAAAGGGGCAGGAGTTTTTCTCCTATCTGACGCTCAAACATATTGTAACGAGGCTGATGAATCAGACAAGGGGTCTTGTTTTCCCTCAATATCTGAATGGCTTTCTCTGCCTCTTCTTCCTTATAATAATTGGAAATTCCCACATACAGGGCCTTTCCCTGTCTGACAATGTCAGACAGGGCGCCCATGGTTTCTTCTATGGGAGTTTCCGGATCTGGGCGGTGATGGTAAAATACGTCTACATAGTCCAGTCCCATCCGCTTTAAGCTCTGATCCAGGCTGGCTATCAGGTACTTTCTGGAACCCCAGTTTCCATAAGGGCCTGGCCAGAAGTCATACCCTGCTTTTGTAGAAATGAACAGCTCATCCCGATAGGGTTTTAAATCAGAATTTAATATCTTTCCAAAATTTTCTTCTGCCAGACCTCTGGCCGGATGGCCGTAGTTATTAGCCAGATCAAAATGAGTAATCCCCCAGTCAAATGCCTGCAAAAGCACACCCCTCTGATGTTCAAAGGGCTTTTCCAGTCCAAAATTCTGCCAGAGTCCCAGGGAAACCCTTGGAAGCAAAACGCCGCTTCTCCCGCATCTCTTATATTCCATATTGTCATACCGATTTTCTGCTGCCTGATACATTATTCTCCTCCATTCTCATCTAATACTGCCTGTTTCAGTACTTCCCCAATCTTTCCGCTGATAACCAGATTGGCCTGGCTGTCCATGGGGGTAATGCTCTTGTTAATCAGTACCAGTTTGTTTCCTTTATAGTAATCAATCAGCCCTGCCGCAGGATACACCGTCAGGGAAGTGCCTCCTATTATCAGCATATCTGCATGACTGATATAAAATACTGCCTTTTTAATCGTGTCCATATCCAGTCCTTCTTCATATAAAACCACATCCGGCTTTATCCGTCCTCCGCATGTGCAGCGGGGAACTCCCGACGATTCCAGGATATCTGACAGCGAATAAAATTCACCGCAGCGTTCGCAGTAATTTCGGAGAACCGATCCGTGAAGTTCCAGTACCTCTTTGCTTCCAGCCGCCTGGTGAAGGCCGTCGATATTTTGGGTAATCACCGCTTTCAGCTTTCCTTCCTGCTCCAGCTTGGCCAGCGCCAGGTGGGCATCATTGGGCTTTGCTTCTGGAAACAGCATTTTATTCTTGTAAAACCGATAAAATTCTTCCGGATTTTTTTTATAAAAGCTGTGGCTGATGATAGTTTCCGGCGGATAGTCATATTGCTGATTGTAAAGGCCGTCCTGACTTCTGAAATCCGGAATCCCACTTTCCGTAGACACGCCTGCACCGCCGAAGAATACGATATTATCGCTGTCTGTTATCCACTGTTTTAACTGTAATATTGTATCCATTTCCCCACCTCCTGAATATTTGTCTGCTTTTATCTCCATTATAACTGTGGGAAGTTTCCGGCACAAGCAAAAAAAGCGGGTAGCATGCAAAAAAAGCGGGGATTTTGTGCAGTTTCCATCTAAATGTCTGCATAAAATTCCCGCTTGTAATTAATTGGCTATTTTATTTGGTGTAGTTGTCAAAATATCCCTGAACATAGATAATTGGGGTTCCCTTATCTCCGCTTCCAGAAGTCAGGTCAGCTAAAGAACCGATTAAGTCGGTAAGCTGTCTTGGAGTAGTTCCCTGAGTTACCATAGTTCCCTTCAGGCTGGACGCTTTGTCGTCTTTCTCCTTAATGTAGCCTTTGATAGCTTCTTTTAACTGTTCGCCAGACAGTTCTGCGAAATCATTATCTGCCAGATATTTTAATTTTACCTCGTTAGGAGTTCCCTCAAGGCCTGCAGTATAAGCCGGAGATACTACCGGATCTGCCAGTTCCCAAATCTTTCCTACCGGATCCTTAAATGCTCCATCGCCGTAGATCATAACTTCAACCTGCTTGCCAGTCTTTTCTACAATCATGGAATGAATCTTGTCTACCATTTCCTGGCAGTGAATCGGGAACAGCTTTACACTGTCCTCAGTTGCTTTATTAGAGCCTAATAAGCCATAACGATCATTATATCCGCTGCCGTTGATGCTGGCTGTCATAATATCGTCTAAGCCGTATACTTTCTTCGCTCCGTTTGCTTTTAAAATTCTCTTTGTACGCTGACGCGTATGAATATCACAGGTTAAAATGCTGTCTGTGTAATTTAAAATAGCCTTTGGATTGTTTGCAAATACAATCTCTACTTCAGCGCCTGCATCCTGAATCAGCTGCTTATAATACTCTACATAGTCTACACCTGTAAAGTAATGCTTCTGATAGCCAAACAGTTCCCTGTACTTTTCTTCAGTCAGCACATCGCTCCAGGGATTTACTCCCTTTTCATCTAATAAATCCAAATCAATCAGATGATTTCCCACTTCATCGGAAGGGTAGCTAAGCATCAGGACAACTTTCTTACAGCCCATTGCAATGCCTTTTAAGCAAATCGCAAAACGGTTCCGGCTTAAAATGGGGAACAAAACGCCAACTGTATCATCGCCGAACTTGCCCTTCACATCTTCTGCAATCTGAGCTGTGGTGGCGTAGTTTCCCTGGGCTCTTGCAACGACTGCCTCTGTAACGGCAATGACATCCTTGTCTCGGATCTCAAAATGCTCGCCCTCAGCGGCTGCCAAAACAGAATCTACTACAATCTTTGCTAAATCATCGCCCTGACGGATAATCGGGGCCCTTACACCGCGTGATACGGTACCAACCATACGGTCCATAACATTCTCCCATCTTTTATCTTAGATTATTTAAAACGGTTTCATTGGCAACATCTGCCTATTTGCGGCAGAAGCCTATAATATTATGCCATAACATGAAAAAGAAAGCAAGCGGTTGAAATGTAAAAACTATATTAAGATTTTTTTATTTTTTCTCTATTTTTTGGTAGTCAGACCTCTTCATCCAAAAAAATTTCCTGAAAAATGTCGATTTTTTCATGCCAGATCGGAAATTGATTTTTCTCAGAAAAAACAGTTTTAAATTTCCTGTATCCCATAAGCCATTGAAGCAACTGGCAGACGGAACAGGAAAACTCCTCTGTACCGCCGCCTTTTCTCTTGCTGTCTGTTTTTTCCCGATTATCTATTTTCTCTCTGCCTTCTATTTTTTCTGCTTCTGCCCCTTCTCTGCTCAGTTTCCATATCCAAAGTCCATTATTTTCCGGAATCAGAGGATCATCCACATCCAGCATTACCTCCAGACTGCTCTCCTCCTGATCTTTCAGCGAAAACAGACTGAGGAAACTCTTTAAATTCACGATCCGCCCCATAATAGCCGGCTGAGTTTGCACCTTTTCTATCCACTCATCTGGAACATATAACAGACGTTGTTCCGCTTCTTCTAATCCCCAGACTGCCTGAATTCCTTCTAACTGGTCTTCCCTTTTCCTGTCTTCTTTAAAAAAGAATGTGATTTGGCCATTTTCACTAGCCAGCTCCTTCATCAGATTTTTCACATATGCCCTGTCTCGGATACTGAATACCTGAAAACGCCTGGAAAGCCATTGTTCCATAAAACAGGCTGTCTGGTCAAGCCTTTTGTCATCTTCTATCAGTTCTGCCGCTGCCTGATGTTTTACTATTACTCCCATATCTGCCAAGTCTTTACAATGCCCTTTGGCTTTGTCATAAATGAACCGGAAACCAAAGGGTTCATAAATAGCCTTATCCGCAGGCATCAAAAACGTAAAGGGTTCTCCCCTTTTCCAGCCGTCCTGAAGCATTCGGCACAGTAAATCCTTCATATGACCCTTGTGCCGCCTGTCTTTATCCGTTGCCACTCCCACCACGTAGTTAATTTCACAGACCTGTTTTTTCAGTCTGATTTTGTACGGGTTTAAATGAACCATAGAGATGATTCTGCCATCTTCTTCTTTTACTAATATCTGATTTTCTTTTATTTTCTCTGTAAAGTAATAATTATCAAATTCCTCTGAATCCTCAAAAAAGGCCTGACTCCAAAGAGCCCTGGCCTTTTCTTTTTCTTCAGGTTTTAAATATCGGATTTCTTCTTCCATTTTTGCTCCACCATAAATTTTCTTGCAAAACCAATAGGGTTGTAGCTCATCTTAGATTTCCGCAGTCCTGGAAGCCCCACGTCATCCTCGCGGTTTACTAAAACTGCATCTGGAAACTCATGGATTAAAAACTGCTGGTTAATAAACTGGTACAGGCCGTTAAACTGAGAATTGGCCTTTTCAATATGAATCACCGCCATTTTTTCTCTCTCATTATAGCTTCCTACAGAAAATGCCTGGAGCGCTCCGTCAATATAGACTCCCGCCATCTTAGCCGGAATGTAGGAACAGTTTTTCAAAATCTCGTGAATCCCTTCGATTTCTTCGTCCAGATCTTCCATATCCTGTCCCGCATTTTCCTTTGCCGTCCTCCATCTGTCCAAAAACTCCCAGACGTCCTGCCTGTCAGAACAGCAGAGCCGCCGGAACTCATAACGTCCCTCATAGGCGCGCATGAAAGAATTAACATGGTTTTTCTTTTTGTGAAGCTTTCTGCCTGCCAGCGTCCGCATCGCCTGGCCGTCATAGAGATAGTCTTTCAGATCTTCTGCCTCTTCTATGAAAAACTCTTCCGGATTTAACTGAAGATACTCCAGAGATTCCTCATCTGCCAGATAAATACGAAGGGGCTGTCCCAGAGTTTGGTTAAAATACTCCTTCATCACTTCCAGAAGCTCTTTCATATCCTCCTGCCTGCAGGTAGGAATGGACGTGTAAATCCTGCCGTCCATCTCCATTCTCCAAAGCAATCCTTTATTTCGGTAGATTGTATACTGAATACAATAATAGTCTCTCCATAAAAAGCTGTCTAAAAATACACTCTCACATGTCTTATCCGGCCGCAGCCCGAAAAATGGCATTATTTTTTCAATATCTTCTACCGAAACCGGCTTAAAAGTCAAATCCATGTCTGCTCCTTCCTGCGCTTTCAGCCCGTCTATTATAAAACTCTGGTTTATTTATATTTTTCTACAACTGCTTTCATCTCAGACCATTTATTTTCCATATCTGCTACTAAAGCAAACTGGGTGTGTGTACGGTCTAAGTTATGGTTTTCCCTGGATGTTCTAAAATATACATCTCCCTGAAGATAATCGGTCAGAAAACGCATTCCACATTCCAGAGTCATCAGCTTTGCGCCCATTGGCAGCATATCCATTTCTGCTTCTGTAAGACTGCCTTCGCATCCCTCTAAGAAGCCCTTGGTATAAATATCAAATAATGGCAGGGACAGGGAAACCTTGCTTACGTCCGGCTCGTCCTCTTCTGCAGTATTAGCGCCAAAACGGATGGAATCGCCATAGTCAAAAATGGAAAGTCCAGGCATAATGGTATCCAGGTCAATGATGCAGATTGCCTGTCCGGTAGCGTCATCAATCATAATATTGTTCAGCTTGGTATCGTTATGGGTAACACGTAAAGGCAGCCTGCCTTCTTTCAGCATATCCATTGCCATGCCCAGTTCGCTCTGACGATCCATTACAAACTGAATTTCTTCTTTTACGCTGGCAGCTCTTCCGCAAACGTCTTCTTCGATAGCCTTTTTAAAGGTTTCAAAGCGGACCGGCGTATTGTGGAAGTTAGGAATGGTCTCAGACAGCTCTTCTGCAGGATACTGTGCCAGTAATCTCTGAAAATGTCCAAATGCCTTGCCGCTCTGATAGAAATCTTCCGGTTTTTCAACCAGGTTATAGCAGGTAGCGTTCTCAATAAAGATATAAGCTCTCCAGAAACCGCCTTCGCTGTCCTGATAATATTTCTTTCCGTCTTTCGCCGGAACCAGGTTTAGGGTTTCTCTCTCTGGATCTCCGTTGTTTGCAATGATTTCCTTGCGGAGGAATTCGGTAACGCCTTCAATATTTTTCATCAGAGATACAGGATCCTTGAAAATATCGGTATTCACTCTCTGGAGAATGTAACGTACTTCCTTTCCGTCCTGCTCCCAAACCATTGCGTATGTAGAGTTAATATGCCCGCTTCCATAAGGTGCGCTGCTCTTAAAGGTGCCTTCAATCTGGAATGCCTGTGCAGCTTCTAACATTCTTTCAACATTGTACTCCGCCATTGCTTAGTCCTCCCACAATTTCTCAGAATATTTTCCTTCGTCCTTAAGGCCCTGGATTGCCTTAACTACCATCTCTTTATCCTCTTTATAAGTAACGCCGTACCACTTGTCCACGCTCTTTAATACGGTAACCTCTGCCTTTCCTTCTTTTAACAGTTCATCTACTACAAAAGGAATAAAATATTCGCACTTTAACGGGTTTACAGGAAGGTTTTTCTCTAAAAACTTAGCAAATCTCTTATCTAATTCATCCAGATAGCTGGCAGTAAATCCCCACAGGTTCATGGAAACCAGAGTTGCTTCCGGAAGTTCAGTCCAGGTCTGACCGTCATCCTCTGTAAATGCTGCTCCGTCTCCCTTCTTCTCGATACGGGTTCTCTCTACAATGTCAGTCAGTTTACTGTTCTCGTCTACGCTGCACACGCCGCGGGCAACATGACCGTTTTCTGTCAGGGTGTTATAGAGCTTGTAGCCTACCATAGCGTACTGGTACTTGTCGTCATCCTCCTGCTTGGAAAGCTGATCGTAAATTGCCTTGAATGCGCTCTTGCCATAATAGTCGTCTGCATTGATTACGGCAAACGGTCCGTCGATAATGTCCTTGCAGCACAGCAGTGCATGGCCGGTTCCCCAAGGTTTTACACGGTCTTCTGGAACCTGAAAGCCAGCCGGAATCTTATCTAATTCCTGATATACATATTCAACCTGAACATGCTGTTCCATACGCTGTCCTACAGTCTCTTTGAAATCCTTCTCAATGGCTTTTTTGATGATGAAAATCACCTTTTCAAATCCAGCCTCAACTGCGTCATGGATGGAAAAATCCATAATGATATTTCCATACTGATCAATCGGATCAATCTGCTTTAATCCGCCGTAACGGCTTCCCATTCCTGCTGCCATAACTACCAATACCGGTTTCTTTCCCATAAGTAACGTTCTCCTTTCAAACCCTTGTTAAAAGTTTTCTTGTTAACCCAAGTATATCCTAATCTCTGGGGGATTTCTTTGCACAAATCATTCAGATATTTGTACAATCTGTTCAAATGTGGTAAAATGATTTTAAACTTCTGACAAGGAGGACGTTATGGGCTACCAGCATACCAATTTAAAAAACAGCATTGTAATACGAAGCATTGTTTCTATCCACTATTTTGAATATATGAGCGACTTTGTTTTTCCTGGGGAACAGCACGATTTCTGGGAACTGGTCTGCGTAGATAAGGGCGAAATCCAGGCGGCGGCCGGAGACCAGGCCGTTACGTTAAAGCGTGGGAACATCCTGTTCCATCAGCCCAATGAATTTCACAACGTTGTTGCCAATGGGCGGATTGCCCCCAGCTTGGTTGTAATCGCCTTTGACTGCCATTCAAAAGCCATGACCCAATTTGCCGGTCAGGTTCTGACTGTCAGGGAAACCGAATCCTCTCTTCTTTCTCAGATTATCATTGAAGCCCGCAATGCCTTTCAGGGCCGGTTAAACAATCCCTATCAGGAAGAGCTGGTTCGCCGTCCGGCTCCTGCATTTGGTTCTGAACAGCTTATTAAGAATTATTTAGAAGAGCTTTTAATTCACCTGTACCGCCGGTATTGGCCCGGCGGCCTGGGCGAGTCCGGAGCTGCAAGACTGTCTAGCCTTCCTCTGCCTGATATGCCTGCAGTCTCCTTAAACAGCCTGGACGCTAAAAAGGAAATCTGCGCCCGCATCAAGCGTTATATGGAAGAACACCTTCACCAGCCTCTTACTATCCAGGAAATCTGCCGTGATAACCTAATCGGAAGTTCCCAGCTTTCCCGAATGTTTAGGGAATTTTACCGTTGCGGCGTCATTGACTACTTCATCCAAATGAAAATTGAAGCGGCCAAACAGCTGATCCGCAACGATCAGATGAATTTTTCCCAAATTGCCGACCGGCTGGGGTATAACTCTGTCCATTATTTTTCGCGGCAGTTTAAGCGGCAGACCGGCATGACTCCAACGGAATATTCCGAATCCATCCGGTGCCTGGCAGAAAAAAATGCCGCTGGCTGGAATTACCGAGAGCCCTGACAATTGCCAGGGCTCTCTCTTTGCCTATCTTACAGCTCGATCCAGCACATTTCCATTGGCTTCATATCCAGGCTGCACTTCTTTTCGCCGTTGATATAAAGGTCTGTTGCCTGTGGTTCTTTGGAGTTATTAATTACCGCAACTTTTCCTGCTTTCTCAAATGCTGCAACTTCGGTAAACTGATGGAAAAATGTAGTAAAACGAACAACGTCAACGTTTGGATTTTCTTCACACCAGCGTTTTAATTTTTCCTTTACATATACCTGGGTTTTAGGCTGGCGCACATCATAGGTAAGCTGGTGAGGCGCATCCTTCCAGTCATTGGTAATAAAGTTGTACATATGTACCGGATCCCAAATCAGAAATGCAAGGAAGCTGACTGTATACTGATGGTACGGAATGGTTTCAATCTCTACTTCTCCGGTTTCCTTATCAAAGAACCACTTGTCCACAGGAACTACCTGCTGGGTAGTGCGATCCACAACTTCCCACCAGCGCTTTGGATCATCAATGGTATTTACCTTTAACTGCTAGGTATGGAAACCTTTCATCAGTTCAATGCGTAATGTAGTGCCACGGGCAGTTACTCTGTCACTGATTAAGTATTCCTGCTGAATTTCTTCAGGATTCTGCATAGCCCACTCATTGTCCTTACGGGTAGTATAGTAGGTTGCAGTCTCTCAGTGCGTCTGCACCTAAACGCTCTTTCATCTCCAAAGTTTCTTTGACCATATCCACGTCTGTGGGCAGTGTCAATCTACCAGTTACTTTTTCCATTTCCCTTGTCCTTTCTTGCTGATTTTTAATAATTTTCCCTCTGTTTTCACATTAGCTGATGATTTCATTATATCGGCTGCTCTATAGAATTGCTAGTTGATTCTTGTCCTGTTATTGTATTGGGAATTGAAGGCATTACCTTTCACACAGAAGGCAGCCCTTCTCAGAACATTTTATATAATTATGGAAAGCACTCAGAAACACTGATTTTATTAAAAATGCTGTTAAAAGAAGCAGAGTCAAAAGGACGCTGGTATGATTTAGTCTGCCATGATATCCTGGAGATTCTGCTGGTTCAAATCATTCGAAGCCAAAGCCTGATTCCCGCCCCTTTGTCCTCTGCCCGAATGCCAAAAGAGTGCAGCCAGATTAAACAGTATCTGGACTCTCACTACAGCGAGGCTATTACTCTGGACTGGCTGGCCAACTGGATTCATATGAATAAGTATTATATGGTTCACGCCTTTACAGAATATACCGGCATGTCCCCGATCCATTACTTAAATAAGCGCCGTCTGGAGGTAAGCCGAGAGCTTTTAAAAACCACAGATTACTCCATCTCCCGAATTGCTTCTCTGGCCGGTTTTTCCTCTCAGTCTTACTTCGCCCAGGTTTTTAAAAAAGACTGCGGGCTCTCCCCTGCCGCCTATCGCAGAGAAAATGCCAATGTAAAAAAAACCTAGCTTTTCCGAATGAAATCTATATTACACTTGGGACAATGAATGCTGATTCTTCCTTTTCCCCTGGGAATCCGGATCTTCTGGCCACAGTTAGGGCATTTATAGATATGGTACTTTCTGGCCTGTTCAAAACGGAACTTCCATTTCATTCCCATATCCTGAGCTTTAAGATACAATCTCAGATAAATTTGATTTTCCTTTTCCCTTGCCTTGAAATTCTTAGAAATCATGCGAAAATAAAAAAGGACCAGTCCAATTAATTCCAGCCAGTAAATTACTTTGGAATGGGTGAATAAATCGACTGCCACCAGTATCAAAACCAGTATTGCCAAAAACTGATTCAATCTGTCCATACCATACCGGCCTATCATAAACCGGTCAATTTTTTCTTTTAAACGCTTCATAGCTTCATCTCTTTTCTAAGGTATTAAAGCAATGCCTTTCAATTACTGCTCCTATCTGTTCAAGTCCGGCCCGATCCTCTTCGGAAAATCTGGCTAAAAATGGGCTGTCAATGTCTAATACGCCCACTACCTCTCCCCTGTTCCTAATGGGAATCACAATCTCTGACCTGGACTGGCTGTCACAAGCAATATGGCCTGGAAATTCATGGACGTCTTCTACCAGCTGACTCCTGTTTTCCTTTACCGCAGTTCCACAGACTCCTTTTCCAATGGCAATCCGCACACAGGCCGGCTTCCCCTGAAATGGTCCCAGCACCAGCTGGCGCTGGTCTCCCTGCCCCTTTATCAAATAAAATCCAACCCAGTTAATGGCTTCTAATGCTTCATTTAATAGTGCGGCGCTGTTAGAAAGATTTGCGATTAAATCTGTCTCGCCTGAAAGCAGGGCGTCTGTCTGCTTTTCCAATTCTACATAATCAGTTCTCCAATCTGACTGAACATTCATACTGTACATATACGTCTACTCCATGGTTTTTATTTGGTTTTTATGCCGTTTATATATTGAAGAATCCCAAGATGAATCGTCCAGGCAACCCGATCCTGATACTCCTCCTCAGACAATTTTTCTGCCTCTGCCCGATTGCTTAAAAACCCACACTCCGCAATCACAATAGGCGCTTTTACATGAAGCAGCAGATAATAACTGTCATTAGCCTTGGCGCTTCTCCGGTTCCCATCTTCTCCCAAAACGTAGTCAAAACGCTTTTGAAGAATCTCTGCCAGACGGCGGCCGTTTTCAGAGTTTTTATAGTAAAATACCTGAGCTCCTGAAATACTCTCCTGGTGATAGCTGTTCTGATGGATGCTGACTGCCAGCACTGGATTTGCTTCATCAATAATCCGGCATCGTTCTCTCATATCTGCAGATTTTTTATGGCTGTCTGATTCTTTATAAAGTCCCGCATCGCTCTCTCTTGTCATAACTACGCCAATATCTGCCGCCTCCAGATAAGATTTCAGCTTTTGGGCAATCTGCAAGTTAATTGTTTTTTCCTCTTGTCCGGCAACTCCAATCTTACCAGGATCTGCGCCTCCATGACCGCTGTCAATAACTACAACCCGCCTCTGACCTCCTCTTGCAGTCCGACCAGCCGTCTCCGCTGCCTCTGGCCTGTTTTTTTCCAGCAGGCCCATGCGTCCGGCAACCAGGGAAACAATTATCAGCATGGTAATGCCCATCATATTCTGCCAAAATCTTTTCCTGTCCATACTTCACCAAAGACAACTTTTGTTATCTCCAGTATATTCCTTCTGTCCTGTCCACTATTCGCACTCCCGTTATTCTTCCGATTCCAGCAGATTATAGTCCTGGGTTGCCTCTTCCAGAATATATTCCAGATATTCGGTCTCAAGGCTTGGATAACCGTATTCCTGCCACATGGAAAACAGCTGGCTGGACTTCATTTCTTCTGCGATTTCAACGGCTCTTCCCCAGTAATAATAGCACTTAGCTATGGCGTAGAAATCTGCCATCTGTTCAATCTGGCTTTCTGAAAGAACGTTATACTCCCGCTTGCTAAGGCCATTATAAGCCTGATTATAAAATACTCTCTCTAAAAATGGTTTCTGGTACTTGGAAAACTCAAGAAGGTTCTCATCCTGGATTCCTTCTACCATAGCCCATTTTTCCACGTCAACTACCTGGGTGTGGTACTGAAAGCTTCGATCCTCTTCCTCAAAATACAGCACTCCATACTGGCACGGCGGTACTGCAAGGGAACTGGTAACAATCTCCCAGACTCCTTCTTCCGCCACATCATCAGAATTGGCAAAATGCTGGACGTGAAGATGTCCGCTTAAAAACAGCGGAATTGTTCCCCAGCCTTCCAGCCTTTCTACTAAAGCTTCATTATGTTCTATCGTGCAGTCTGAAGAATAGATTCTGCTTTCCTCCAGCAGGTTGTGATGAGCCACTGGTATTACATTTAATCCCTCTTCAAACGCCAGCTCCAGCTGGGCATCTATCCACTCGTAGGTATCGGTATCAATCATGCCACCCACCAGAGCGCCACCGTCATATTGACAGGAATCCAGCATCAGAAGCCTGGTAGAATCGCTAATCTGGTACATGTAGCTTAATGAATTGGGATCTCGGCTGACAGCGTCATCATATCCCAGGGCAAGGTAAATCTGCTCAAAATCCTCCGGACTGGTTTTCTCTGCCGGATAACGCTGCCCTTCTTTCATACTAGCGGCGCTGTTGTTGTTAATGTCATGGTTTCCCGGAATCACCAGCACAGGGATTCCGGCGTCCTCAATCTTAGCAAGTTTTTCTGCCAGTTCCAAGTGGCTGGCCCTCTCTCCATTATAAGACAAATCGCCGCTTAATATCACTCCATCCGGCTTTTCATTTAATACTTCCGCCACGAAAGCGTCTATAATTTCCCAAATGTAATTTGTTACCTTTCCATCCCCATGTTCCATAGAATGGACAAAACCAGCCCCTCTGTCTGTCAAATCAGACGCCAGATAGTGAAGATCTGTTGCAATAATCAATTTTAAGCCTTCCGGCTCTTCCTCTAGGATCTGTCCTTCTGTGTCATCCGGAAAGGCCTCTATGGTTTCCGATTCTTCCTTTGACGGCCCTGGCTGTACTTCTGCTGCCGTATCTTCCTCTGCCTGTGTCGTTGCTACTGTCTCGTCTAAAAATGCCGAAACATCTCCGCATCCTGTCATTCCCAAAACAGTTCCTGCTATCAGAACTGCCGCCGTTGTTCTCTTCATCTTTCCATACCGCCTATTCATAAGTTACAACATCCCAGACCGACGCCGGTTCAAATCCCAATTTCCAGCATCCGACTCCGCCCAGATCATTCTGGCGGATCACTTCCATCTTTAATTCCAAAGAGCGTTCTTCTTCCATCCACAAGTACTGAGTTCCGCCATCAATTCCTCTTTCTCCATAATACTGTCCCAAACTGTCCTGCCAATACAACTCTACCTGATTTTCTTCTATCCAGTTTTTTGCTTTCTGGATTCCCATTGCCTCAGAAGTAATCTTTTTTCCATCATCTGTCTCTGTCCAAAGACGGGTATAAAACGGAATGGCATTGATGACTTTTTCCTTCGGTACTTCTAAAAGAGTATTTTCAATCCCCTGTTTCACATAGTCAATAGAAGCCACGCTCCCTGGTTCTCCGCCTGCATAATGTTCGTCATATCCCATAATAATCACATAATCTGCCACAATTCCCTGTTCCGTCCTGTCATAAAAACGGTTATATGCAGCCGGCACATAATTATCTACGGACAATATCAGACCATTATTGCGGCAGGCAACAGACATTTCTCTGATAAACTGCACATAGTGAGGGCCTGCACTTTCCTTCAGGCTTTCAAAATCCAGATTGTATCCGTCAAAGCCATAGGTTTTAGCCTCTGTCATCAGATTATCTATTAATTTCTTTCTTACTGATGTCTTAGACAGCAAGATTTCTGACTGTACCTCCTTGCTGAAGTTATCAATCAGCGCCCATACCTGCAATCCTGCTCCATGGGCTTTTTCTACATACTCTTTATCTGCCAGGCATTTATAACCGCCTTCATTATCTGTAAGCGCAAACCAGGTAGGACTGATAACATTGACCCCTTTCGTGTTTCCATAGTAGTTGTCAAAGGTACTATTTGCCTCTTTGGTCGTCACCTGATGCCACGCTAATACTACTTTTTCATCCAGAGCCAGCCTGGTATATTCCGGCTCCTGAAACCCGCTCTTAGGTGTGATCTCCTGAAGCTCTCCCAGGCGCTTATTCTCAATATAGCCAATAAATCCATCCTGAGTACGGACTTTTGTCCATTTATCCATCTGTTCTAATACCTTTACCTGGCTGCCTGCCTCTGCCTGTGTGATAATCGGACTCTTAATGCCGCCTTTTTCCCTGATCATACTGTCTTTCTTCACTTCGGACCAATTTTCGCCAGTCCAGGTGTTATTAATGAACAGGCGTTTCGCCTCTCCACTGTCAAATGCGCCCAGGGCAATATCTGTATATGCTGCAACCATATTCAAAGAAACGTATACCTTTTCATCCGTTACCCAAAGGAGCGGATTACCGTCTTCTCCCATAGTAGTACAGTCTGCATAACGCACTTCATTTGGAAGGGCATAGGACAGAATTTTCTCTCCGCTATCCCAGTAAAAGCGCTTATTTAAGTTCTCATTTACCCACTCTAAAGGAAGATAGGTGGTTTCATTCAGATAAAGTCCCACTGTGTCCGACTGTTCCTCATTCAAAATCAATGCCACAGCATCTTCTTCAACCCCAAAGAAATCCGAAGCTTCCATCCATTCGTCCGAAGGGGTATATCGTTCTATTACCTGAACTCCCATATAACCGGCAACGATTAATATTAATAATCCGATTGCAATAAACATGGGCAAAAGTCTCTTCATCATCCCAGCGTCCTCCAGCAACACTATAGTTAGCATTATTATATCACACCTTATCACCCAATCCTAATTAAATTTTCATTACATATCCCATCCCATCAGCTTCCAAACAGGCTGAGGCGGCATCGCTGACGTTCCCTCCCAAATGTTCTGTTTTCTACTTTCCCAAATAGATTCTGTCAAATCGGATTTCCTTTAAGCAGCCTTCATCTGCACCTACATAATCTCCCATATAAAATCCACCGTCCTCCCTGGTTTCAAAAATCTTGCACCATTCCGTTTCTGTACTTAATTTCCCATCAATATAAATGGGAATTCCCCTGTTATAGTAACGCTTCAGTCCTTCCAGATACCGCTGCTGCTGACGCGCCTTTTCATTTTCCCTGCTTTCCCCCATAATACCCCTTTGTCCTCCTTTCCCTGTCTTTCTATATATGGCTGCTGGTAAAACAAGGACTGTCAAGGAGTTTTTACCTCTATTTTGTGACATATTATAAAATCCCGTTGTCCTTATTTTACCGGAACAGCCGCCCAAACAGGCTGATTGTTTCCTTGGTAACTCCATAGGCATCCTGTGTATAAGGAACTCTCTCTATGGAAATCTTCACCTGCTTCTCTGCTGCTATTCTGGCTTCCTCGCTGCCAAAAGTGCAGAAATAATGCCAGCCTTCTTTTGGCTGCTTTCTTTCCCTCAGCAAGGGCATATAGGTTTCTGACTGCCACTCGCTAAACGATCCAATTATCAGCTTTTTGCTGCAGCGGATCAAATCTGCTCTTCTTCCCTCTTTTTCCCTGCCGCAGTCCAATAAAACCACCTGACAGTCTCCAGACATACACTGAATCAGCGTTTCATTATCTGCTCTTGGAAAATAGCTGGCTCCCAGGATTGCATATCGGTCTCTCGGCTGTTTGAGCCCTAAACACTGAACGCCAAATCTGTCAAAATCTCCATGGTTGTTCCACTCTAAGACTGCTGTTTTCCTGTGTTTCACGCCAGTCAGGTAATTGGCAAGCAAAAGCGTCAGATGAGTTGTCCCTATTCCAGTTCCTGCCCCAAGAATCCCTATGGTTTCTTTTTCAATAAATCTCTTATTCTTAAAAACAGATTTCTCCTATCAGCTCCTTCCGTTTGCATCAGACTGCTCCATAAACCGCTGTAAAAGCGTTCTGCTTCCTTATTCGGCTTGAAAGCCTTTGGGAAATAAGGCATGGACATAATCTGGTATTCCATCCCTTTCCGGACACAGCAGGGTAACGTTCTTTTTTCTAAAAAATTAAAAATAAGAATCAGCCCTGATACCCCCAGTTCCGCTACAGCACGGCTGTTATCCATTCGGTTATAGCACTTTCCTCCACATACGCACAGAAGGTATTTGTAACGGAAATCTGCCGTTTCATAATCCCTTGCTGCTGCCCTGCAGTCTGTACCATAGTCTCGGATATGTACTGGAAAAAATCCGGAATCCTTTAACCGTACCTGAGGACCATATTGAGGGAGCAGCCTCCATGATCCGACATGACAGATTCCACAGCTATCCGGCTCTGCATGAGCCTGTTCTGCTAAAAAGGTTCCATGTCCCGACTGGTTGTACTCTTCGTAAAGATTGGGAATCCCCCACTTCCAGAGACAGGATGACAGTCCTAATGCCAGATGAGTCGCTCCTATACCCGGAGCGCTTCCTACAATAGATACAATTCGAGAGACATCAGAATTTTCTTGAGATGACCATGGTTCTGCTTCCCGCAAGGCTTCCAGCCTCAATTGTACTTCCATGGCCGTTTTGGGCCGTTTGTCCCTGCTGTTTAAACAGTCGCGCACTACTTTTCCCAGCCCCCGTCCTAATGTCATATCCCAGTCCGCTAAAGACGCCTGTACGGCGCTCTCCGGCAATTGTCCGGTCGCCAGATAGAATAGAAGCACACCAATGGCATAGATATCTGTTCGCTCGTCTAAGGGTTCTCCTGTGTACTGTTCCGGAGCGGCGCATCCGGGCGTTCCGCAGCGAAATCGGGATACGCTGGCCTGGGTTCGGTAATTTGCATTTCCAAAATCTACCAGCTTAATCGTTCCGCGGCTTAACAAAAGATTTTTGGGCTGTAAATCCAGGTACAAAATGGGATCTTTTCCTGCAGAATGCAGGTACTGTACCAGGCTGCATATCTGTATTCCATAATGGATTACCATGCTCCTGGTGAGATTACTCTGGCGCAATACCAGAGCATTTAAAGATTCTCCTTCAAGAAATTCTTCGATAAGATAACAATGAGTATTCGTTTCTTCAATATCATATATAACAGGAATTGACGGATGGTGAAGATCTTTCATAATCAGCGCTTCCTGCAAAAACTGGCTGTAATCGGTATCTGCCTTGGAAACTTCCTTAATTGCCCGATACTCTCCCAATCCTTCATGCCTTGCCAGGTAAACGGTTCCTGTCCGCCCTTTCCCAATCGTGCGGCATATGCGGTATTTTCCAAACAGAACAGTATCCCCATTGTCCACCTCCTTTTCTGATGTCGTCTCTGGAACCCATTATAATATAGGACTTCCCATTGTTCAATGTAATAGACTTTTTTAGACTTTTGAAATTTTTCTGCACTCTGCCAAACTGATACGATATTTTTTAATTTTCTTCACATAGTAATTGATATTTTATGATAAAATATAGTATAGTTATAGTAAAGATGCAGTATTTGCGGCAAATTGCCTGTACGCAGTTTTAATTTAGTTTAAGATAGGAAGTGACTTTCCATGAAAATAGAACGTATTAATGAAAACCAGATCCGCTGCACCCTTACCAGCTTTGATTTAAGTGTGCGCAATTTAAATTTAAGTGAGTTGGCATATGGCAGTGAAAAAGCCAGAAAATTATTCCGCGAAATGATTCAGAAAGCTTCTAACGAAGTGGGATTTGAGGCCGAGGACATTCCTCTAATGGTAGAGGCCATTCCTCTTTCCGATGAAAGCGTCATGCTGGTAATTACAAAAGTCGAGGACCCAGAAGAATTGGACACTCGTTTTTCCAAGTTTTCCCCTTCTAAAGAGGATGCAAGTTCTCTTTTTAATAATTTTGCATCAGAACTGTTAGAAGGAGCAGACGACATTTTAGATTTGCTTCAGGGCCTGAATCCGTCCAAAGCATCTTTACCAGATGCTTCTAAAAAGGAAGAACCGGCAGATTCTGCCCAGACCTTCCGCATTTTCACATTCCCTAAGCTGGATCTGATCAGCGAAGCTGCCAGGGCTGTAGGAGGACAATTTTCCGGTGAAAGCATTCTTTACAAAAAGCCGGTAGACGGCCCTTATTTTCTGGTGCTAAAAAAGCCCATGGATTCTGCAGACTTCAACCGCATCTGCAATACCATGGCTGAGTATGGTGCAAAAATCCGTCACGATTATGCCACTGAATCCTACTATGCAGAGCATTATGAGGTATTGATTCCGGATAATGCCCTCCAGATACTGGCCGGATTATAAAAAATTAAGGGACTGCATTTGCAGTCCCTTAGCATTTAACCTTATATAGAACGATATCTTAGCCTCTGGTTGCCAGAATCTCGTTAATTCCTGCTACCAGCGCATCACAGTTAATTCCATGAACCATGCAGGCTTCCTCTAAAGACTCGCCCTGAGAAGATGGGCATCCTAAGCAGTGCATGCCAGCTCTCATTAAAATTGGAGCGATGCAGTCGTCTACCTGAATCAATTCGCCGATTAACATATCTTTATTAATTAACATGAATTTTTCCTCCTTATAGTGTGCTATGTACAATATAACACCTTTATAAGTATTTGGCAAGGAGCAATCTTTGACTGTTCAGCATATTTTGCGGCTGTTCAGCCGTGAATTTTTGCACGGTTGGACTGTTACTGTATTTTTGTTCCTTATTTTAAACACAAAATTTTTCCATATCGTCTTGACATGTATACAGTATTTTTATAAAATATCGGCGTAAACTAATAATAAACTTTTACAGGATTTTATATAGGAGGAACTTATGAGACCAGAATGGAATACCTTTCACCCAGGCGTCTGGGAGAGAGAAATTAATGTTCGCGACTTCATTCAGAAAAACTACACACCTTATGACGGCGATGACTCCTTTTTAGCCGGACCAACCCAGAATACCCAGGATTTATGGGCACAGGTTATGGACCTTTCTGAACAGGAGAGAAAAGCTGGCGGCGTGCTGGATATGGATACAAAGATTATCTCAACCATCACCTCCCATGGTCCAGGATATTTAAACAAAGATAAAGAAACTATTGTAGGCTTCCAGACAGACAAGCCTTTCAAGCGTTCTCTTCAGCCTTACGGCGGTATCCGCATGGCAGTAAAGGCTTGCCAGGATAATGGTTATGAGGTTGATCCGGAAATCGTTGAGTTCTTCACCAAGCACAGAAAAACTCACAATGCCGGTGTATTTGACGCTTATACTCCTGAAATGCGTGCTTGCCGTTCCAGCCACATTATCACCGGTCTTCCGGATGCATATGGCCGTGGACGTATCATCGGTGACTACCGCAGAGTTGCTCTGTATGGTGTTGACCGTCTGATCGAGGACAAGACTGAGCAGAAAAATACTACCCGTACCATTATGTACTCTGACGTAATCAGAGAGCGTGAGGAATTATCCGAGCAGATCCGTGCTCTGGAAGAGTTAAAAGAACTGGGTAAGATTTACGGCTATGATATTTCCAAGCCAGCAACTGACGTTAAAGAAGCTATCCAGTGGATGTATTTCGGTTACCTGGCTGCTGTTAAGGAGCAGAACGGTGCTGCTATGTCCTTAGGACGTACTTCTACCTTTATTGATATTTATGCAGAGCGTGACTTAAAGTCCGGAAAATATACCGAAGAACAGATTCAGGAATTTGTTGACCACTTCATTATGAAGCTGCGTCTTGTAAAATTCGCACGTACTCCTGAGTACAATGAATTATTCTCCGGCGACCCAACCTGGGTTACTGAATCCATCGGTGGTGTAGGTATCGACGGACGCCACATGGTTACCAAGATGTCCTTCCGTTATCTGCATACTCTGCAGAACTTAGGTACTGCTCCAGAGCCAAACTTAACTGTTCTCTGGTCTACCAAACTGCCTATGAACTTTAAGCGTTTCTGTGCAAAGACCTCTATCGAGTCTTCTTCCATCCAGTATGAGAATGACGACCTGATGAGAGTAACCCATGGAGATGACTACGCAATCGCATGCTGCGTATCTTCCATGAGAGTTGGTAAAGAAATGCAGTTCTTCGGCGCACGTGCAAACCTGGCTAAGTGCTTATTATACGCAATCAACGGCGGTGTTGACGAGATTACGAAAAAGCAGGTTGGTCCGAAGTACCGCCCAATCACTTCCGAGTACCTGGATTACGACGAGGTTATGGACAAGTATAAAGACATGATGAAGTGGCTGGCTCGTGTTTATGTAAATGCTTTAAATATCATTCATTACAACCACGACCGTTACTGCTACGAGCGTATCCAGATGGCTCTTCACGATAAGAAGGTTACCAGATGGTTTGCTACCGGTATTGCCGGATTATCTGTTGTAGCTGACTCCTTATCTGCAATTAAGTATGCAAAGGTTAAGACCATCCGTGATGAGAATGGTGTTGTTGTTGATTACGAAGTAGAAGGCGACTTCCCGAAATACGGCAACAACGATGACCGTGTTGATGAAATTGCCAGCGACTTAGTTCATACTTTTATGAATTATGTAAAGGGAAATCACACCTACCGCGGCGGTATTCCTACAACTTCCATCTTGACAATTACCTCTAATGTAGTATATGGTAAGAATACCGGATCTACTCCTGACGGAAGAAAGGCTGGCGAGGCATTTGCACCTGGTGCTAACCCAATGCACCGCAGAGACAGCCATGGCGCTGTTGCTTCTCTGGCTTCCGTTGCAAAGCTTCCATTTAAGGATGCTCAGGACGGTATTTCCAACACCTTCTCCATCATTCCAGGCGCTCTTGGAAAAGACGACCAGGTATTTGCCGGAGATTTAGATGTTGAACTGGATTTAGGTCTGGACGAAGAATAATACTATTAAGTTCCCATTCTGAACAGGAGGTTTCTATGGAAGATAAAAGCGTTGATGAGTTAATCGCTATGATTGACGGTTTTATGACTGAAGGCGGCGGACACATGAATGTCCGAGTAGCAAATGACGGCAGTGTTCACACAGACACAGCTTCTGTACAGATGACGACAATGAACTCCCTGGACTGCGCAGACGGCAATATGGCCTGCAAGGTTCCCACCCTTTTTGAAGGAATGGACAGGGACGAAGATTAAAAATTAAGGAGGATTTCACTATGACACACGCAAGCGAATCTCAAATTGATAACCTGGTTTCCATGTTAGATGGCTATGCTTCCGAAGGCGGCCACCACTTAAATGTAAATGTATTCACCAAAGAGACTCTGTTAGATGCGCAGGCTCATCCAGAAAAATATCCTCAGCTTACTGTTCGTGTTTCTGGTTATGCTGTAAACTTTAACAAGCTGACCAAAGCTCAGCAGGATGAAGTTATTTCCAGAACTTTCCATGAGGAAATCTAAAAAATATGCGTCTAATATCGTTTGATACATGCAGACGCTAACTCCACAGGGCGCTGCATTTGCAGCGCCCTGTTTTATTTTCATATTGTTTTAACTGACATCATTTAGGAGGGGTTCTATGTTAGCTCACGTTCATTCCATTGAAAGCTTTGGCACCGTAGACGGTCCCGGCGTCCGCTTTGTCGTATTCTTAAAAGGCTGTCCTATGCGCTGCCAGTACTGCCATAACCCTGATACATGGGCTGTAGGCGGCGGCACAGATATGAGCGCAGAAGAAATTTTGGAAGAATACGAGAAAACCAAACACTTTTATACCCAAGGCGGCCTTACGGTCACCGGAGGCGAACCCCTGGTTCAGATCGACTTTGTTATTGAACTGTTTGAAAAGGCCCATAAGAAAAACATTCACACCTGTCTGGATACGTCCGGTATCACATTCCGTCCGGACAATCCAGAGATTCTGAAAAAATTTGATCGCCTGATGGCTGTAACGGATCTGGTAATGCTGGATATTAAACACATTGATCCGGAAAAGCATCTGGAAATCTGCAAACAGCCCCAGGAACCGGTTCTGGCCTTTGCCCGTTATCTGGATCTCCATTCCATTCCCGTTTGGATTCGCCACGTAGTTGTCCCTGGATTATCCGATGATGAAGCAGATTTAGAGCGTCTTGGCGAATTTGTCGGCACTCTTCATAACGTAAAGGCTCTGGACGTACTTCCTTACCACAACATGGGAAAATCCAAATATCACCAGCTTGGTATCCCTTATGCTCTGGAAGATACAAAGCCTCTGCCAAAAGAAAAAGCTGTCTGGGCCAGACAAATTATTTTAAATGGTATCCGTAAACAGCGTCTTTCTGATGCCCAAAACTAACAGTTTATCCATTTTCTGGAATGCGTTTAAAATTAAACAATTCATTCTCATTTTTTACTTGAATATTCCAGGGAAATGGTTTAGAATAAGAAGACAAAAGTACTTTTATTTTATAAGGAGGTAATTACCATGGCATATGTAATTAACGACGGCTGCGTAAGCTGCGGCGCATGCGCTAGCGAATGTCCTGTAGGCGCTATTTCTGAGGGCGACGGAAAATACGTTATCGACGCTGATACCTGCATCGATTGCGGTACTTGTGCAGCTACATGTCCTACTGGCTCTATCGAGGGCTAATTGACATCCTTGCATACATAATGCCTCTTCCATTGGAAGAGGCATTTTTGTTATCAGATTTCATTTTAAGTAAAGGAGTCTTTTTCATTATGAAAAAACCTGTTATTGCTCTTACCCCTTCCCATAACCTGAAAAATGGACGTATGTTTGTATTTCCTACTTATGTCAGAGCCTTAGAAGCAGCGGGTGCAACCTGCTTTATTCTCCCTCTTGGAGCTTCCGATGAAGATATTAAGCAGCTTCTTTCCATCTGCCAGGGCATTCTGTTTACAGGCGGTCCTGATATCCATCCATTTCTATTGGGAGAAGAAACCCTTGCACAATGCGGTGAGGTATCCACAGCCAGGGATCAGTTGGAATTATCCCTCCTTTCTTCTGCTATGGAACTGAAAAAACCGATTTTAGGAGTCTGCCGCGGCGCTCAGCTCATTAATGTCGGACTGGGCGGAACTCTTTATCAGGATTTAGGTACCCAATTTTCCGCCGGCAAATCCGCAATTGCTCACAGCCAGCCCTTCCCTCCGGAGGTTCCTTCTCACCATGTTAATGTGAAAAAAGACTCAATGCTGGCTAAAATTACAGGAGTTGATACTTCGGATAACCCTCAGTTCCAGGTCAATTCCCTTCACCACCAGGCTATCTGGAAACTGGCTCCAGCCCTTTCTGCCTGCGCCCATTCCTCCGATGGATTGATTGAAGCAGTTGAAATGGCTGATTACCCATTCCTGCTGGCAGTTCAGTGGCATCCGGAGTACCTGTTTTCCACTCGCAGCGAGGCTATGGCTATTTTTCAGGCCTTTGTGCAGTCATGCCAACAATAATTTAACTTATACCTGCACTGCGTTCTTTTTTCCAAAACGTTTTTTCTTAAAAAAAGGAATTTTGGCCGCTGCTGCTTCTGCGCGGCCTCGATTGTCCTTTTGATAAGAACGTATAATTTCGTCTAACTGCTTAAAACGCTCCTCCTCCTTCTCATCGGATACTCGGAATAAATACTCCATTTCCTCCGTTACTTTTTCATTTACCATGCGGCTGATATCCTGGCTTAGCTTTTCATTATTGGCGTCTAATGCTCGTCCAATAATAAAATTCATAATCTCCTGGAACTGCTCCATTTTTTCTTCCGCAGTCATCCCAACCACAGGCATGGTTTCCTCCTTTTCCTCTTTACTCTGCTGTTTGGAGACTACGCCGCCGCTTAAAGGGCCTCTGCCTGCCAAAGCGCCTGTCTCAGATGTATGTCTGGCTGTGCCTGCCCCATGCTCCGAAACTGCTGCACATTCCTTTAATGCTTTTTCCATATCTTCCTCCAATACCTCATCCGATATTACTAAGCCATTTCCTGACTCCATGATTCTATCCAGTGCACTTTTAATTGCTTTTAGCTGATAGCCCTTTTCTTTTAAAATCTTTACCTGCTTCAGCAACCGAATATGCAGCTCTGTATAATAACGATGCCCCATTTCATTTCTGGGAATATCAAGCTTTAGTTCTTCTTCCCAATATCGAAGTACATGCGCCTCCACATCTACCTTTTTTGATGCGTCGGATATTAAATAATGTATCTCATTCATACCTTGTCTCTCCTTTAGTTTCATTAACCTATTTATAATCTATGCAAAGAGAAACCGGATTATGATTCTCGGAAATGAAAGAAGCCAAGATTTTTTATTTCTTGGCTTCTTAGGAAAGGTATCAAAAATTAGATATTGTCTTAGTTATAAGCTGATTACGGAGTATCTGTAATCATAACACCGTTTGTCCATGTAGACTGAGTCTCTACAACACCGTTTTTCCACACTCCGTGAGTACCGCGGACACGATAATAGTAGCCAGACGGCTGGTTACGCACTTCAAAGCTAACCGTCGCCTCGCTTAAATCCCCATTTGGCACATCTTCCGGCAAAAAAGTAAAATCAAAATCATCTACCTGTGTCCATCTATTGTCACTATCCAGTCGATCTAAGTAGAGATGCATCCGAATTTTATCTACAACTTCATGAGCTGTAGTAACTCCAGATATGCGAATAGCACCTCCACCGGCATTTGTGATACCGGAGTTTGAAAAATTTATATATGATCCCCGCCTACTATCAATCCCCCTAGCAGTGCCCGTTTGGACCATATCTGTATTCATCTGTATCCCTGCTAATGTTGGTACAGAAGTCATTAAACTACAAATCAGCCCAGCCATAAGTGCTTTCTTAACCATGTTCTTCATAAAATATGCCCTCCCAACTCTATATTTGTGTAACATACTTTATAAACGTTTCTTTCAATAAATTGTGACATTTTCTTAAAACGTAATATCTGCAGCTATTTTTTCAAATTCATCCTCTGGAAGGATTCCTCCCAAATAATAAAAATACTTATCCCTTTCAAATATGACACTATACTCTTCTTGATTACTGGTATTTATATTTTTTTCAATCTGTAATATTCTTTCCAACCATTCATTTTTCACTTCTATATAGTCAGTTCTATCAGAACTAAAAGCATCTGAATTCTCGTTAAATCCATTTCCCTGCATTAAATGTATCTTTTTTCCTTGATATTCAAACACTATTAATGCAAATTCTTTCTCTATAATTAGCTTACTAAATTTCATACCATCCGGCTTATAGCCAAGCTTCAGTACCGGAATCCCCAACTTTTCTCCAACAATTCTATATGCTTCTTTCTCATTATCTACATCTGTATAATTCTCAGATTCATTATCCCATGCAATATTGCTATTTTTTCCTTCTCTTACATCCTGTTTATACTCCAGCGTTTTCCTTCCACTGACTCCAATTCCAGTGGCCCACAACAGCGCTCCGGCTAATGCAGCCGCCAAAATAATTCCCCATGTTTTACGGCCAAAGTGGTGTATCCTTGGGGTGTGATTTATATCGGTATGATCTGCTCCCACCTCCGGCGGTCTCTCCGGTTCTGAGGTTTCCGCCGATCGCAAATGAGCGTCCGGTTCGACTGTGCCATGGAAAACCGGCTGATTTAATTCCTTTTCCAGCCTTGGCTCAATTCCACGCTCCCTCATCTTTTTGAGTATTTCCTCAAATTCATCCGAAGGTGCCGCATTCTCATTCTGTTCCGGCAAATCCCGCTGGCCGCTCAGTAATTCTTCTTCCTCTGCCATTTTTGCAGACTCTGCCTGAGCTTCAGCCATTTCCAGCTCTTTTAAAAGCTGTTCATCGCTGTAGCCGAAAGATTCCTGAAGCAATAATTCGATTTTTCTATCTTCAGACTGAAGGCTGTCCGCCTCTTTTTTCCTTTCCACGCTGCACCTCGCATTGGTTTATACCATTTTTACTGCTTCCCTCTGTTTTCCCAACTTCCCTGATACTGAGGGTTGACTTTTTCTTTTTTATGGGTACTATATAACTATAAAAACATCGGAGGTCTATTCTATGAAAAAAATCATATTGACCGGCGGCGGTACTGCTGGCCATGTTACCCCGAATCTTGCTCTGCTTCCGTCTTTACAGGAATTAGGCTATGAAATCCATTATATCGGCTCCAAACAGGGAATTGAGCGAAAGCTGATCGAAAATGCCGGTATTCCTTATGATGCAATTTCTTCTGGCAAACTTCGCCGGTATTTTGATTTAAAAAACTTTTCTGATCCGTTCCGTGTTATGAAAGGTTATTTTGAAGCCTTAAAATTAATGAAAAAATATCAGCCTGACGTGGTTTTCTCCAAGGGCGGTTTTGTCTCTGTTCCAGTAGTACTGGCTGCAAAGCACTACAAAATCCCAACCATTATCCACGAGTCCGACATGACCCCAGGCCTTGCCAACAAACTCTGCATCCCTTCTGCCAAAAAGGTCTGCTGTAATTTTCCTGAGACACTGCCTTACCTTCCTGCTGATAAAGCGGTTTTAACCGGCTCGCCTATCCGTGCTGAAATCCTCCAGGGGGATCGCCTTGCTGGTTTAAAATACACCGGATTATCACCTGATAAACCCATTATCCTGATTATTGGCGGCAGTCTTGGTTCTGTAAAAGTTAATACTGCTGTTCGAAGCATCCTCCCCCGCCTGTTACAGCAATTCCAGATTATACATATCTGCGGAAAAGGCAATCTGGACGAAAGTCTGATTGGCACAGCCGGATATGTACAATACGAATATGTAGACGCTCCTTTAAAACACTTATTTGCTGCTGCTGATTTGATTATTTCCAGAGCCGGAGCCAATTCCATTTGTGAGATTCTGGCCCTTAGAAAACCAAACCTGTTGATTCCTCTGTCTGCTGCTGCAAGCCGCGGCGATCAGATTTTAAATGCAAAATCCTTTGGCAAGCAAGGCTTCAGTTCGGTATTAGAAGAAGAAAACCTAACAGACGATACCTTATATCAGGCAGTTACCCAGTTGTATGATAATCGTCAGGCTTACATCTCCGCTATGGAAAACAGCCATCAGGGAAATGCGGTAAATACGGTTATCTCATTAATTGAACAGTACGCCGGCTAATTCTCCAAATCGTCTCTTTTTAATTCCCTTCGGAGAAATTTTCTTGCTCTTGAAATCCTGGCTCTGCAGGCGTCTCCGCTGATTCCCAGGATTTCACAGACTTCTTTCTGCGGCCGTCCTTCAATCAAATGAAGAATGGCCGCTTCCTGCAGGTCCTTGCTCATTTTGGCAATCACTTTTCTGACCTCTTCCAGCGTTTCATTTTCAAAGATTTGATCAAACGATGACTCTGTACGGTATTTTTCGGATATTCTGCAGTCTTCTATAAATTCCTCGGAATTAATACTGACCATTTCCGCATTTCGCCGCCTTCTGTGATAATCCACACAGCGATTTTTCAAAATTCTTACCAGCATAGCCCTCTTGCGGTCTGACGTCCATTCCAGGGAATAATGTCCAAAATACGATATAAATGTTTCCTGAACAACATCATCAATATCTTTATCCGGAATCCCATAGGATCTTGCCAGAATACGAAGAGGGGCCTGATATTCCTCATACATAGACAGCAACAGCTCATTTATCTTTTGCTGCATGTTATTCTCCTAAAATTATAAAAGGGCGCTTTTTATTTTTTCGGCAATGTTAGCTAAATTTTCGCTGTCAGCCGTATGCGGCTCCCAGCTTACCATAGCCGGACCTCCCTCGTATCTTGGAATTACATGCATGTGGAAATGAAATACTGTCTGACCTGCTGCCAGACCATTATTCTGAACCAGATTAAATCCTGCACACCCCAAAGACTGCTTCATAGCAGCACCAATCTTTGCTGCCAGCGGCAATACCTTTGCAGACGTCTCTGCATCTAATTCACAAACATCTTTAAAATGATTCTTTGGAAGAATTAACGCATGTCCCTCTGAAGCCGGTCCCAAATCTAAAATTACGCGGAAATCCTCATCCTCGTAAACCGTTGCAGATGGAATCTCCCCATTTGCTATCTTACAAAAAATGCACGTTTCATCTTTCATAATAATTTCCTCCTGATTCTGCTTTTCTTCTCATCCCTGCCCTGGGCTTCCGGTATAATACCGCTCCCATCAGCAAGCCGATAATGATTCCTGACATGTGAGCTGTATTGTTGGTTCCTGTATTGGTAAATCCCAAATACAGGGAAAAAACTGCCATTAAAATCAACTGTCTGCTGCTTAAATCTTCCAGCCGTCCCTTATTTCTAAGAACTGCATAAATCAGGCCGCCAACTACTCCAAATACTGCTCCTGACGCCCCTGCCGATACTACATTTGCTTGTGTTGTCCAGTAAAAGTACAACGATACCAAATTTGCTCCGATTCCGCACGCCAGATAAAATATCAGATATTTCACTCTTCCCAGCGCCCGCTCCAGATTATCGCCTAAAACAAACAGCACCAACATATTATTTACTAAATGATGAATACCAAAATGCATAAACATTGCTGTTACAAGCCGATAATACTCTTTTTTCAGAACAACCAGTGGTGCATACAATGCGCCGTACTGCACCATAATTCCTGTGTTTTCGCTGGAACCTTTTATCTCAAGAAATATGAAATACAGCACATTTACCGCAATCAGGCAACCGTTTACCCAGGCAATATGCTTCTTAGAATATGATGAATCCATAGCAATTTTCTCCTTTGAGTTAGGTATATTTTACCATAAATTATGCATAATTTAAAGTATTATCCGATTCAGGGTTATGTCCTCGTTTCTTTCCATTATGTATCGTTCTTTTTTTGTAATATCTTGTTTTATTTTCTTAAGGATCGTTCAGAGATTCGTAATTTGCTTTTTTGTTGTTTCTACCGTATAATGGTCGAGTAAACGCCTTTCAGGCATATAAAGGAGGACTATATTGATTATGATGAAAAAACACTTACTTACATTTATTATGGCCGCCGCATTGTCTGCTGCATCTATAACTGGTTGTTCCAGCAGCCCATCCACCAATGAAACCACCGCTCAGGAAACGGTTGTAAACGTATCCTTAGACGACGTTCTTAGCGATATAAAAGAAGCTTACGGTGAAAACTACATTCCGAATACTCCTGCCGATGATCAGATGATGTCCGATGTTGTAGGACTTTCTCCGGAACTGTGCGAAAGCTATGTTGCGGAAATGCCTATGATCAGCACCTTTGTAGAAACTTTTATTGGTGCAAAGGCAAAAGAAGGAAAAGGTGACGAGGTAGAGACCGCTTTAAATGCATACAGAGATCGTCTTGTAAATGACACCATGCAGTATCCTATGAACATTGCAAAAATTCAGGCATCCCAGGTAATTCGTCATGGAGACTATGTATTCTTTGTTATGTTAGGCGCTCCAACTGACGCTTCCATGGAAGAAGGCGACGAAGCTGCTTTAAATTCTGCAAAAGAAAACAACCAGATTGCCATTGATATTATTGATGGCTATTTCAAGTAAGCCATGGTATTCAGCAGTCTTTTATTCTTATTTCGTTTTTTGCCTCTGTTTCTGGTGCTGTACTTTGCAGCACCGAAACGGCTGCGCAATGCTATTTTATTTATTGGAAGCCTTATTTTTTATGGATGGGGAGAGCCTGTTTATATATCTCTCCTCCTTTTTTCCACATTGGTAGACTTTATCCATGGACAACTTGTCGGAAAGTTTAAAGACAAGGGAAATCTGACGGCTGCAAAATGGGTCGTAGCATCTTCTGCCATTATCAATCTGGCTCTGCTGATTGTTTTTAAATATACGGATTTCTTCATCCGTTCCTTTAATGAGCTAACCGGCAGTTCCGTCCCCCTTTTAGGATTGGCTCTGCCTATTGGTATTTCTTTTTATACCTTCCAGACCATGTCCTATACCATTGACGTGTACCGTGGGGAAGCGCCTGTACAGAACAATCTGATTTCTTTTGGCGCATATGTCTCCATGTTCCCTCAATTAATTGCAGGTCCTATTGTACGCTATCAGGATATTGCTCTGGAATTAAATAACCGCCAGGAAAACCTGAATCAGTTTGCCCTGGGTATCCGGCTGTTTATTATTGGACTTGGAAAAAAAGTGCTGTTAGCCAATCAGACCGGCGCTTTATGGACTGAAATCAGCGCTATTCTTCCAGAAGAACGAAGTATTTTAATGGTATGGATGGGTATTTTAGCATTTTCCTTCCAGATTTACTTTGATTTCTCAGGATATTCCGATATGGCAGTCGGAATGGGACATATGCTTGGTTTCCGTTTTCCTGACAATTTCCGTTATCCCTATATTTCCAAAAGCATTACTGAATTCTGGCGGCGCTGGCATATTTCTCTAGGAACCTGGTTCAGGGAATATGTCTACATTCCTCTGGGCGGAAATCGACATGGGACTCTTCTCCAAATACGTAATATTTTAATTGTATGGCTCTTAACCGGTATCTGGCATGGGGCAAATTTGAATTTCCTGTTATGGGGTCTGTATTTTGGAGTTTTGCTGTTATTGGAAAAATTTGTATTTAAAAAATGGCTGGAACGTCTGCCTGGCTGGATACAGCATGGATACGCCTGCCTGCTGGTTATTTTCGGCTGGGTGCTGTTTGCCTTTGAAGATATGAATGCTGGCTTTACTTATCTGGTTCAGATGCTTGGCGGCGCAGGACTGCCTTTCTGCAACGAAAGAACCTTATTCCTGCTGTGCGGCAATCTGATTCTTCTTCTGGCATCTACTCTTGGTTCCACCCCATTGCCAGCCAAAGCAGCCCGACTGCTGTCTCCTGACGGCCAAACCAGATTTCAAACTACAGGAAAAGTCCTGGAACCATTATTTTTAGGCCTGGTTCTGTTTCTATCTGTTGCTTATCTGGTAGACGCCACATACAACCCATTTTTATATTTCCGCTTTTAATGCGGCCAGAAAGGACATTTTATGAAAAAACACGATTTATATCCGGCTATTGTTACCGGTCTTTTCTGCGCCTTTCTGGGCTGCGGTACTCTCCTGTCCGTTTTTTCACCAAAAAAGGCTTTTTCAGATACCGAAAATCGTTATCTGACACAGCTTCCAAAGCTTACCTGGGACAGTTTAAAAAGCGGAAAATTCGGCACAGCTTATGAAGAATATCTAAGCGACCAGTTTCCCTTCCGCGACAACTGGATTGGAGTAAAAACCGCAGCAGAACAAGCGCAGTTTAAAAAAGAAATTAATGGAGTATGGCTTGGAGACGACCAGTACCTCATTGAAGCCCTTTACGATGAAGACATTGATCAAACATTATATGACAAAAATCTGGAGCGCCTGGTCCTCTTTGCCGACCAGCAAAGCGAGCTTCTCGGCCCAGAACATGTCCGCATTATGCTGGTTCCTTCTTCTTCAGAAATTCTGACAGATAAGCTGCCATCCTTTGCAGCTCCCTTTCATCAGGCCAGTGTTTTTGCTGATTTGGCAGATAAAGGCGTTGAGTCCCTGCTTGTTCCAATAAGGGATGCTCTTTTGGATACCAATCGTTTGAACGGTACTCACCTAAGTGATGATAGTTCATCGAACTCCTCCAGCAGCGGCCTTTACTATCGCACGGATCACCACTGGACAACCGGCGGCGCCTACATCGGCTATACTGCATGGGCTGCCTCTATGGGAATCACACCCCTCAGCCAGTCAGACTTTTCAATTGAAACGGTATCAAAGGACTTTCTTGGGACGATTCACTCTAAATTGAATCTTCCTATTGCCCCCGATTCCATTGAACTTTACCGTCCTTTAAATGAGCCTGAATGGAATATCTATTATGACGGCAGCAAGGAACCATCCCACAGCCTTTACGCTATGGATGCTCTTAATACCCGTGATAAATACCGCGTATTCCTGGACGGCAACCATGGCCTGACTAAAATCGAAAATCCAGCCCAATCCTCTGGCCGAAAGCTGCTGCTTATAAAGGATTCCTATGCTCACAGCTTTACCCCCTTTGCGGCTCTCCACTTTGATGAAACCTATATGGTGGATCTTCGATACTTTAATGGTAAAGTCAGCAATTTTATTGAAGAACAGGGAATTACCGATGTCTTAGTGCTCTACCAAATCCCTGGTTTTATTAAAGATGTAAATGTCAGTAAACTTACTTGGTAAACCAAAATGAAGAGGTTGATAAACGTTTGTTATTCATCAGCCTCTTCATTTTGATTTATTTTTTATAGATCATTTCTAATATCATTTCTTTTCCGCTCATAGAATATGCCGGATTGTCCTCATCTACCTGTGGATAGGTAAAATGGTCAACTATTGTCAAAGTATTATCTTCAAGCGTAATATACATGGATTCATCTGTAACTGAATAATATTGTCCTGCCCAAGCATACCAATCTATGTAATAATTATTTTCTTTTTTTGTAAAATGTTTAATATCCTCTTCAGTATCTGCTATTGCAGGGTAATATATAGAAAAAGCATTCTGACTACTGTCTTTTATTACTGCATCAAATGAAAAGTCAGCCATTAATGGATACCATCTGTCGGAAGTATTGCTATAACTCTGAGGAACCGAATTTCCATACTTTGCTTTCACATCTTCTATTGAATTTCCAAAAGTAATTCCACGTGCTGTTGTTAAATCATCTCCTGTAATAAAGACATGATATGTAACTGGATATGCAGACTGTCCCTTAAGCCCCAGTTTGTCAGGATACTATGATCTGCCGTATTTTTCGTAACAGAATTATTACCGTCTACAACGAAATCATATTCAGTAATTGGTGGTATTTCTATTGTAATTGCTTTTTCCTGTATGCTTCCATTTTTCACCCATGCTCTATCGGTATTTACTATGTAACCATCCGGTGTGGTAGTATCAGTTAATAAATACCCCCTCCACTGTTAGCATAGGAACCATCACCATTGTCATACCACCACTTCCCCTGCTCTCCTGTCTGCCAAGTCCCTGCCATTACTGAAATTGACATTGAACAAGACAATATTATGAATGGAAGGTAAAATATGCAAGAATTATAGATGGAACAAAAAATAATCTTACTGGAGAAAAAATAAAATACTATAGAAAAGAACGCAAAATGAGCCAGCAGCAATTATCTGTTAAATTGGAAACATTGGCAGTATATATATGTCGAGGATCTATTCTGTAAATCAATGAAAAAGGCTTATGAAATTATCTAACTCTTAATAACAATAACTACAACGTTACAGTACAATTAGTTTTTTATCTGATTTATCATAGTGCAGAATTAAAGGCGTTAAAGTGAATAGATATAGAAGGCGATTATATTAAATTACAAACTCAATATATGCCATTAACTGATGTTAGATTAGTCAAAATAAGCGTTGCATACATTTGTATACAAAAAAGTCCTTGAAAATCAAGGACTTTTCAGAGGCGACAACCAGATTTGAACTAAAAACACTCTCAAAAAATCTTGTAGAAAGGAGGCTTCTGGAAACTCTGATTTCATTTGCACCAAATCTGCACCAATTTTAACACTTCAAATATTCACTTCCACGACAACCAGAAAACCTGTCAAGAATTTGCATGACAAACGAAAGCCTGTTCTTGACAGGTTTTTGTATTGATTGAGAACGCCCCATAATAATGAAAAGAGGTTGATAGACGCTCTTATTCATCAACCTCTTGATTACTATTTACTGAATTTTTTTATAGGTAATAATTTCCGTATAAACATTTCCCGTCCATTCCCCCGTTTCAGGATCAACCGGCTTATAGGTATCATACCACTTAAATGTTTCGGCATTCTCTACAATCCAATAAAAATCTGGCTCCACTTCTCCACCAACAGGGCGCCATTTGTCTCCATCTTTCTTGTAGTCATACTTTTCTGCTATTTCTTCATTGAAATATGCCGCATACTTAGGATCTTCCTCAAAATACATTGTAAAGGAATCGTCAGCGCTATGACCGATCCTAATGTATGAGGCAAAGTTGGCTGCCCGTAATCCATAAGGAGAACGATCCTTTAACAATATATTGTCATAAGACTCCGTTGTTCCATCAAAAACACTGCCATGTGAAATCACGGTTTGAGTATCTTCGTCAAATATATCCGTTGTATAATATTGATAATATCCATCCGATAAAATTGCGCTGTTATTACTTCCTGACGCAGACTGCAAGCCATTAGAAACTACTTCTTTTGTCTGTATGGTTCCATTCTCTACCCATGCCCCATCTGCGTTTACTGTATAGCCATCCGGTGTGGCAGTATTCATTAACAGCCATCCTGCATTGTCAAAATAGTAGCACTCCGCAGTTCCATCTCCATTACCATCAATCCACTGCCAACCGTTATTCGCATAGGAACCGTTACCATTATCATACCACCACTTTCCTTGATCTGCTCCGGTTCCTGTCTGCCAAGTTCCTGCCATTGCTGAAAATGTCATAGAGCAAGAAATTAACATTGTTGCAAGTAAAACTTTTTTTAACATCACAAAACCCTCCTAAATTTTTTATTTGTCCTATTACAGGACAACTTTTTATCACATTCACTATACCATAGTAATTGTCTTATTACAAGACACTATTGTGAATGGAAGGTGAAATATGCCAAGAATCATTGATGGTACAAAAAACAATCTTACAGGAGAAAAAATCAAACAGTATAGAAAAGAACGAAAAATGAGTCAACAACAATTATCTGCGAAGCTAGAGACATTGGCTGTATATATATGTAGAGGTTCTATCTCTCGTATTGAAGATGGTTCTCGTACAGTAACGGATATTGAACTTTATGGCCTATCCCAGATTCTACAAGTCCCCATAGAGAAATTTTTCGAAAATTAAGTGAAATAATATATTAAAAATATACTTTATAAACCTTTTGTTAAATTATTTGTTTTTTATTGCCATTTTTCCAATAATATGTTATGCTAATCTCATCAATATTTGGAGGTTTTCTTGATGATATAGTTTTAATTCCATAATTTTCTGAATACGCTCACGTGCCCGCGCGGCTCGCAGGAAAGTTTATCGAAAAGATAGACAACGAAATTTCAAAAACACAATAAATCGTGTTTTTATGCCGATCCTATTTCAATTAGGCTCGTAAAAAATTTCTGGATTCCTTCGAGTACAGCGTTTTTTTATTGCTTGCTTCTCGATGGGATCGGGGAGCTTTTTAGTTCCCAAATACTTAAAAAATACGAAAGGAGGAAAAGAGGAATAAAGTATGGATTTCAAGCTGACATTTAATCAGTTTTTTCCCCGTGGAGCTATCCTCGTAGAGAGCCGGCCTTGGCATGAATATAAGGATGGGCAGCGAACGGAGAAGCAGTTGGGACTTAACTATACCCTTGTACGCCTTCCTGGCTATGATAAAATCTCCGTTAAGGTTCCCCAACTTACCCCCATCATCTCCAATGAAGAAATCGCCAGTTCTGATACAGTTATTTTGGTGGAGGCTGAAGGATTTATCGGCACTATTTATTTTACTAAAAGCTCCGCCCAAATCTCCTGCTCCGCAGAAAGGCTGGTGATAGTAGATGCATAATATATGGAAAAAATTTTTGAAATATATTGAGGACGAAGATATACCTGGCTTACTCCGCTTCTGCCTGATCCTCCTCCCCTTTGTGGGAGGAGCCATCTGGGGTATGGGTGCCTTGATCCGCTATATAACGATTCATCAAGAAATTCTCGTTATAATCGGAATTGCCGCCTGTATGATCATCCCTCCATTTCTGAAAAAGAAAGAGAATAAACCCGAAGGAAAAAGTCTCCCAGTCAATGACAATATGCTTTTCTTTGAGCGACTTTTGACAAAAGCTCTTTTTCAGATTTTTACGGAATACTCGCAACAGTTCAATGTGATTGCGCCGCTCCGCTATTCTGATCTGAAAGATTTGATCCCATCGGGGTTTGATCCTGGAAAAAAAATTTGTGTCTATCGGTTTAAGATCATGGCAGATGGCGAACCATTATCAATGGCGGACTTCCACGAATATCTCACTATCCATATCGAAGAACAGCTAGCGAGTGGAGAACTGTCCTTAGGTAGACCAACCGTTGAATTCAATGGTCGGCTTTACCCCAAAATTTTTATCGATGAATGCAGTTTTGCGGGAGGTGCTTGGCATATCGTTCTGCTTGTCTGCGACAATGAGAATGTGTCTCGTTATATTGACAACAAACGCCAGGCCATTATGATGAAACATTCTCGCTTTACTGATCAATATGACGATCCCGACTTTCGATGAAGCACCTAAAAGTTTGTCTCGATGAGAACCTCTGTTCCGTGGGAATCGAACGATGGATTACCTTAGATGAATTTTTTACCATGGGACAGCGGTGCTTGATCGTAGGCCCAAGTGGAAGTGGCAAGACCGTTTTTGCCACTTCCCTGCTGGGGAAATTATCTTTGCACCTAAAAGAACCTGTTATATATTTGATTGATCCAAAAGGAATTGACTTTCGCTTTTGTGAGAAATGTAGTAATTACTACCCTGTTGACAAGGCTCCTGAAGGTCTGGAAGAATTTTTTGAGTTATTTGAAAATCGTCTCCATAATCCAGATGTTTTCAAACAACCAATCATTCTATTTGTGGACGAACTTAGCAGTCTGATCTTATCTCTGCCTAAAAAAGAAGGAGACTTGTTGAAAAATAAAATGGCTAGAATTCTAAATCTTTCAAGAGCCCTAAATATTTCTGTGATAACGGCTCTCCAGCGTGCAGATGCGTTTTTCTTTGAGAATGGAGCCAGAGATAACTATAATATCCGTTTCTTAATGGGGAATATTGCTAATAATAAGGAAGCTGTGGCAATGATCGCAAACGAATATCGAGAATTTATAACCCCTTGTAAAACGGGCATTGGTTATATGATTACCGATAACGGAATCAAAAAAATACGCTCTGTTCTTCCCAGAAATACGAATAAACTACATGAAGTTATATGCGAAGCTGTAAACAGGAGGCCGTCAGGCGATGCGGAGCAATAGCCTAAAGGCCTCCGGGAGTGCCCTGCTTGCAGGGTGCTCCTTTAACTTGATTAACAGGTCATATTATGCCATGATTAAAAAAACAAAAATAGATGTACCAAAATATATTGATGATCGGAGACCTGTTTCTCTAAAATCCATGGGGAATATTAAACAGATCACCATATTAGACAGACAAAATTCTGGTGCAACCATCAAACCAATATCAGCACATGAATATATGGTTGTCTCTACCGGCGAAGTCAGAAAAATTGTTTACCATGCTCATGATCGTACAGGAAACATACGGAGCCTTGAAAAAACCATGCGGAATCTGCGAGACCTAATCAACACAAATGTAACGCCCTCTAATATTCAACAAGTGCGTTTTATCACTTTGACTTACCGTGAAAATATGAGAGATACAGAAAAATTATATACCGATTTCCGTGATTTCAATAAGCGATTACGGCGGTATGTAAAGAAAGAATATGAGCTATCTTATGAATATATCGTTTGTGTAGAAGCTCAAGGACGAGGAGCCTTTCATCTACACATGATAGCCATTTTTCCCCATATTCCTCCATTTATTGAAAATGAAAAACTATCAAAACTATGGAGCCATGGATTCGTAAGCATAAAATCTCTAAATGGAAATATAGACAATATAGGAGCTTATCTGACCGCCTATCTTTCTGATCTGGACATTGAAAGCGGCATTCCATTAACCTCTGATCTATTACAAGGAGAACTCCGTGAAGTCCTAACAGAACAAGGTAACAATAAACATATCATTAAAGGAGCCCGGCTGAAGCTTCTCCCTGTAGGCTTAAATATCTACCGCTATAGCCGTGGAATCCAGAAACCTGTCATAGAAAAAATGAGTTATGGAGACGCATTAGACGCACTGTCCAATGCGAATTATCAAAAGGTACATGAATCTGCTATTAAGATCTCTGATTCCGAACGAGATTTTAACAACACCTACATAAGCCAGATTTACAAGCAACTTATTAACCCCAGTTTTCAACGCAATGGTTCAACCAAACAAAACACCAAAAACCAAAACAGCCAAAACAAACATACCCCAAAAACCAATAAATAAACAATCATACTAAACACATAAAAATATCAATTCAATTCTAAAATTAAAAACAAATCTATTTATAAATCCCAAAAATAATATAATGGTTGCACTCCGTTGCCATAAGGATATTTGACAATGGATAATCTTGATTTTTATCTCTTCCAAGAAATAATAAATTGTGGTATGCTTTCCTCATCAGAGTTTCCAGAACAGCTGTTTATGATAAAGAAAAAGAAAGTCGATTCAGTACACACTGGAAAAATTTATGAAAGGAAAGATGGTCGTTTCATTACCAGAGTAAGCGAAAACGGCGAAGAAAAGCAAGTAAGCGGAAAAAGCGAAGCTGATTTGTATACTAAACTCTATGATTTTTATTTTGGAGAAAGTAATTCAACCTTAGAGACCTTATACCCTCAATGGTTAAAGTGGCGTGAGGAACAAACCAGTGTATCCCCTAAAACAATCAAAGAAAATAGCTATCTTTGGAATGCATACTTAAAAGATACACCCATATCCAAGGTTCCAATACGATTACTAAAGCCAAAGGATTTTATCAAATTCTTTCGTGAGGTTACCAAGGGCGGAGAAGTTACAAGGAAACGCTTTAATGACATGAAAAGTGTCTTAAATGGAATTATCTATTATGCTATTGAATTAGAAATCATTGAGCATAATTATCTGCGTGATATTAACTATAAACAGTTCCGTTATAAAGCAGAGAATAATAATATACTTCCATTTACAGAAGAAGAACGCTTGAAGATCATAGCACATCTTCCGAACGATGATCTGTATTCCCTAGCCTTGAAATTTGACTTTCATATGATTTTACGCATTGGGGAACTAAAAGGGTTAAAATGGTCTGACATAAAAGGCGATTATATCTATATCCAGCGTTTTATCAATGATGATAATGAAATTGTAGAGGATATTAAAGGACATCAGGAAGAAGGGCGACGGTTTATTCCTCTGACAGCTACCGCCAAACAACTTTTGGAACGAATCAGAGAAATAAACCCAAACAGCGAATTCCTATTTGTGCATGATGGCGTACCATTAGCCACTGTGACTTTTAATCGACGGTTGAAAAAATGCTGTAAGGAATTGGGAATCGAATACCGTTCATCACACAAAGTCCGCTTCTCAACTGCCTCCATTATGTATAAAAATGGTGTCGGTGCGCCAGAGCTTCAAAAAATGTTAGGACATACTACTCTGGCCATGACAACGCACTACCTTCGTTCAGTAACACCGGAAGAAGAAACTTTATTAAAAATGAATAGCGTTTTAGGTTGATCTAGCCAACAAAAATACCTTGCACCAATTTGCACCAAGAATTTTAGAAAAGCAAAAACCCCAGAAGCCTTGTAAAATCAAGGTTTCTGAGGTTTTAAGTTAGAGGCGACAACCAGATTTGAACTGGTGATCAGGGTGTTGCAGACCCACGCCT
>CALHQJ010000088.1 GCA_938036545.1 uncultured Clostridium sp.
CACTGAACAAGCTGTCTCCCGAAGAAGATTTCATACTCGGGGCAATGTTAGGTTACGCTTATGCAACTCTCATCGCCCAGGCGGTATCGGCGCTGCTTTGCGTAAACCACATTGCGAAAAAATATGAGATTTTAAAGATTTCCAGAAAAGATGTGAGGGGAGACAGCCACAGCGTCAAAAAGCTTCTGGGAGTGGGAATTCCCATGGGACTTCAGTTTTCCATTACGGCAATTGGTACCATGATCGTTCAGGCTGCTTTAAATGGACTGGGGCCTGTCTACATAGCAGGATTTTCAGCAGCGGGAAAAATCGGAAATATTGCCACCCAGGCCTTTCCGTCTCTGGGAGTAGCTATGGCGACCTATACGGGGCAGAATATGGGTGCAGGAAGATTTGACCGAGTAAAGAAAGGGGTATCTGCCGGATTTATTATCTGCCTGGTGTGCAGCGTGGTTACCGGAGCGGCAGTCTACCTGTTTGGACCTTATATGATGCGGATATTCGCTTCCGGAGAAAGCGGACAGATGATGGAATACGGCGTGGAGTATTTAAAAATCTCCGCATGGTTTTATCCGCCGTTAAGTCTAATTTTCTTGTACCGGAACACTCTCCAGGGCCTGGGAGACGGCCTGGTTCCCATGCTGGGCGGCGTATTCGAACTGGCCGCCCGATTTGCAGCAATTTTAATCCTTGCTGAGCCTTTTGGCTACAGGGGAATCTGTTTTTCTGATCCGGCGGCCTGGGTAATGGCCCTGGTTCCGTTGGTTCCGGTTTATTACTGGAGAATGAGTAAAGTAAAGAAACGTGCGGAAGAAACGTAACGGTTCCGTTATTTTTCCGTCCTGCCGGTCATATTTTTCCGGTACAGGGCCAGAAGCCCTTTTAAAAGAAGAGCCTGGTCATAGTGGATTTTATGACGGCACAGAGGGGTAACAAAACGGGACAGGCCGCCGGTAGCAACTACAGAGGCAGTCTCTCCCAGCTCTTCTTCCATTCTATCGATAATGCCGTCCATCTGGGCGGCATTTCCATATAAAATACCGCTTCGCATACAGTCAATGGTGTTTTTGCCAATGACTTTTCCTGGAATTTCCAGACTGATAAAAGGAAGCTGGGCGGCATTGCTGCTGAGAGAATCCAGGGAGACCTTCAGTCCGGGGAGAATGACGCCGCCGATATAATTTCCGTGTTTGTCGATGACAGACATGGTAGTGGCAGTTCCCATATCAATGACAATAATGGGGCAGGGATATTCCTGTAAAGCGGCCACAGCGTCTACAATCTGATCGCTTCCCACGCTTTTTGGATTGTCCATTAGAATATTTAAGCCGGTTTTCATGCCGGAGCCAACCAGAAGAGGACGGCGGCCGAGAATTTTTTTAATAGCCGACTGGATTGGCGCATTTAAAGGAGGAACCACAGAGGATACAATGCTTCCTTCAATCTGGCTTTTGTCAATGGAATGCAGATCCAGAATATCTTTAATCAGAAGGGCGTACTCAGTACTGGTTCGGGAGTGGATTGTGGTAATCCGTTCTTCAAAGTATGTTTTTTCTTCATCAATACCGCCGATGACGATATTGGTATTTCCCATATCGATTGTTAAAATCATAAGGAAACTCCTTTCCATCATATTGGAATTATGTTATGATGGAAGCAATTGTAGCATAGGAAAAGTCGGCTGTAAAGCGGACTGAAGGAGGAATTTATTATGAATTTACAGGGGAAAACCGTGCTTTTGGGCGTAACCGGAAGCATTGCCGCATATAAAATAGCCGGCCTGGCCAGCATGCTGGTAAAGGCAAAGGCAGACGTCCATGTGCTGATGACAAAAAATGCATGTAACTTTATCAATCCCATTACCTTTGAGACGCTGACGGGACACAAATGCCTGGTAGATACCTTTGACCGGAATTTTGAATTCAGCGTGGAGCATGTATCCCTTGCAAAAGCGGCAGACGTACTGATGGTAGCGCCGGCTTCTGCCAATGTCATTGCCAAGCTGGCACACGGTATAGCAGACGATATGCTGACTACCACGGCACTGGCCTGCAGGTGCCATAAAATCATTGCTCCGGCCATGAATACCAATATGTATGAAAATCCCATAACCCAGGATAATTTAAAGATTTGCGAAGGGTATGGCATGGAAGTGTTAAAACCCCAGACCGGCTATCTGGCCTGCGGAGATACGGGAGCAGGAAAGATGCCGGAGCCGGAGGAGTTGTTTGATTATATCAGAAAGGCAGTAGGCTATCCAAAAGACCTGCAGGGGAGAAAAATCCTGATTACGGCAGGTCCTACTCAGGAGCCTTTGGATCCGGTCCGTTATCTGACCAACCATTCTACCGGAAAAATGGGGTATGCCATTGCCAGGGTCGCAGCTTATCGGGGGGCAGAGGTGACCTTGGTAACAGGCCCTGCAACATTGCCAAGGCCCAGATTTGCAAACGTAATCGAAGTTACTACAGCCAGGGAAATGTTTGAAAGCGTTACGCTTTTAAGCAGAGAGCAGGACTGGATTATTAAAGCAGCGGCAGTGGCAGATTACCGTCCATCCTCGGTCAGTCCGGAAAAGGTAAAGAAAAAAGACGGCAATTTGTTCATTGATCTGGAACGGACAGACGATATTCTGGCATATCTGGGAGCACATAAGCGGGAAGGACAGTTCCTGTGCGGATTTTCTATGGAAACTGAGAACATGATGGAAAATTCCAGAGAAAAGTTAAAGAAAAAAAATCTGGATATGATTGTGGCAAATAATTTAAAAGTAGACGGGGCCGGATTTGGAACGGATACCAATGTGGTAACCCTGATTACTTCTGAAAGTGAGTTAGAACTGGAAAAGATGACGAAAGAGGAGGTTGCGGACCGGCTTTTAACAGAGATCTACAGGAAATCTTTATAGAGTATTGACTTTATAAACCAACAATATTACAATAAAACAGTATTATGGAAATTTTGCGGGACGTCCGAGATTTTGCTCAGGACGTCCATATTTTAGATTACACAGATAAGAAATATTGGAGGAAAAACCCTTGGCGAATATTGCTGAAGAAATTAAAAAACGTAGAACCTTTGCGATTATCTCTCACCCTGACGCCGGTAAGACCACTCTGACGGAGAAATTCCTGCTTTACGGCGGAGCCATTAACCTGGCGGGAACGGTTAAAGGAAGAAAAGCGGCAAAATATGCAGTTTCTGACTGGATGGAGATTGAAAAGGAGAGAGGTATTTCCGTTACTTCCTCAGTTATGCAGTTTAACTATGACGGATACTGCATTAATATCCTGGATACGCCTGGCCATCAGGACTTCTCAGAGGATACGTACCGTACCCTGATGGCGGCAGACTCAGCCGTCATGGTAATTGACGGCTCCAAAGGTGTAGAGGCCCAGACTATTAAGCTGTTTAAGGTCTGCGTAATGCGCCACATTCCGATTTTTACATTTATTAATAAGATGGACCGAGAGGCCAGAGATCCGTTTGAACTGATGGACGAGATTGAAGAGGTGCTGGGAATCCGTACCTGTCCCATTAACTGGCCTATTGGCTGCGGCAAAAATTTTAAAGGCGTATACGATCGAAACACCAAGAAAATCACCACCTTTACAGCGGCCATGGGAGGTCAGAAGGAGGTGGCGTCCCAGGAGTTTGATGTAGAAGGAACCGACGTAGACGCATTAATCGGGCCGGATTACCACCAGCAGCTTTTAGACGAGATTGAGCTGTTAGACGGCGCCAGCGACGAGTTTGACATGGAGCGGGTTCGGGCAGGAGAACTGTCTCCTGTATTTTTTGGTTCTGCCCTGACCAACTTTGGTGTGGAAACCTTTTTACAGCACTTTTTAACCATGACCACATCTCCATTGTCCAGAAAAGCCATTACCAAAGAGATTAATCCGTTTGAGGAAGACTTTTCCGCATTTGTATTTAAGATTCAGGCCAATATGAATAAGGCTCACAGAGACAGAATTGCATTTATGAGAATTGTCTCTGGAAAGTTTGAAGCAGGCATGGAAGTAAACCATGTACAGGGCGGCAAAAAGATCCGCTTAAGCCAGCCTCAGCAGATGATGGCCCAGGACAGAAAAATTGTGGAAGAAGCCTATGCCGGAGATATTATCGGCGTATTTGACCCAGGCATTTTCTCTATTGGAGATACGCTGTGCCTGTCTAATGAAAAGTTTGAATTTGAAGGTATCCCTACTTTTGCGCCGGAACATTTTGCAAGGGTACGCCAGATCGACACCATGAAAAGAAAGCAGTTCTTAAAAGGTGTCAACCAGATTGCCCAGGAAGGCGCTATTCAGATTTTCCAGGAATTTAACACCGGCATGGAAGAGATTATCGTAGGCGTAGTAGGAGTCCTGCAGTTTGAGGTATTGACTTACCGTCTGCAGAATGAATACAATGTAGAAGTAAGGCTGGATCGCCTGCCTTACGAATATATCCGCTGGGTTGAAAATAAAGAAGAAGTGGATGTAGAGCGGATCCAGGGAACCTCAGATATGAAGAAGATCCGTGATTTAAAGGGCAGCCCACTGCTGTTATTTGTCAATAGCTGGAGCGTAGGCATGGTAGAGGAACGCAACCCAGGCCTGGTTCTCAGTGAATTTGGAAGGAATTAGTAACAGTTCCGCCTTATGAAGATTCAGAATTGTTACAAGCCAAGAAAGGGGAAAGACTATGAGCAAGATTGATGTTGTAAGAGCCGCCATGGTAGAAGCTATGAAAGCCAAAGACAAGGAGCGCAAAGATTCCCTGTCTATGCTGTTAAGCGCACTGAAAAATGCGGAGATTGACAAGCGTGCTCCTTTGACAGAGGATGAGGAAAACGCTATTGTAAAAAAGGAAATCAAGCAGGTAAAAGAAACTATGGATACCGCTCCGGCAGACCGGGAGGATATTCGTTTAGAAGCGGCAAAGAGACTGGCTGTGTACCAGGATTTTGCGCCTGCAGATTTAACTCCGGAACAGATTAAAGAAGTCATTGCCGGAGTATTAAAGGAGCTGGCAATCGACACGCCTGCAGCAAAAGATAAAGGCAGAATTATGAAAGTGTTAATGCCCAAGGTAAAAGGCAAGGCAGACGGAAAAGTAGTAGGAGAGATTCTGGCCGATATGATGAAATAGCCGAAAATAGCAAAGTGAATGGAAAGGACAGAAAGGCATATGTATAAAGAACAAATTAAAAAGTATATAGAAGATCACAAACAGGAAATGCTGGAGGATATTTGTACGCTGTGCCGGATTAACAGTGAGAAGATGGCTTACAAAGTAGGAATGCCCTTTGGAAACGGAACTTTCCGCGCATTGGGAGTTGCCCTTTCTATGGCTGAAAAGTATGGATTTATTACAACCAATTACGACAGCTATGTAGGAACCGTAGATTTTGGCGCAATGGAGAGACATCTGGATATTCTGGCCCATCTGGATATTGTTCCGGCAGGAGAAGGCTGGACAGAGACAGAAGCCTTTGAGCCGGTAGTAAAGGATGGAAAGCTTTACGGACGGGGAACTGCTGACAACAAAGGACCTGCAGTTGCCGCCCTGTATGCCATGCGCTGTGTAAAGGAACTGGGAATTCCGTTAAAGAAAAATGTGCGTTTGATTCTGGGAACAGATGAAGAATGTGGAAGTTCTGACATTGCTCATTATTATGACATTGAGCCGGAAGCGCCTATGACCTTTTCACCAGATGCTTCTTATCCGGTTGTAAATATCGAAAAAGGACGTCTGGCCGGACATTTTACAGCAGAGTGGGAGGAATCCGAAGCTCTTCCAAGACTGGTTTCCTTTGAAGCCGGAATTAAAGAAAATGTAGTTCCAGGCAAGGCGTTTGCTACGATTGAACTTGGAAACCTGACCCTGGATGATATCCGTCCGATTATTGATAAAGCGGAAACCGAGCTGGATATGGAATTTCAGGTAACAGCCCAGGATTCTCTGGAAGACGATCCGATTTATACCATTACGGCAATTGGAGCAGGCGCTCATGCATCCAGTCCGGAAGCAGGAAAGAATGCGCTGACTGCCCTGCTAGATTTAGTCAGCCGTCTTCCATTGGCAGAATGTGCTCAGGTTGAGTATGTAAAGAAATTGGTAAAACTGTTCCCTCATGGCGACGTACACGGCGCTGCCTTAGGCATTGACATGCAGGATGAGTTATCTGGCCGCATGACTGTGGCATTTTCCATGTTAAAGATAGAGGAAGGCAGCTTGGACGGTACTTTTGACAGCCGCTGCCCAATCTGCTCCAATGAGGAAAATACCCTGGAAGCAGTACGCAGCCGGATGGCAGAGGACGGCATTACCCTGTTAAACAAGTCTATGACTCCGCCTCACCACGTTGACGGCAATTCCGATTTTGTAAAGACCTTATTAAAGGTATATGAGGATTATACTGGAAGAAAGGGAGAATGCCTGGCAATCGGCGGCGGCACATACGTTCACAACTTAAAGAATGGTGTTGCATTTGGAGCTGCTATGCCGGAGACTGATAACCGGATGCATGGAGCAGACGAGTTTGCTGTTGTAGATGAACTGGTAGTCAGCGCTGAAATTTTCGCTCAGGTAATCATCGATCTGTGCTCATAATTGAAGAAAGTAAAAGATAAAGTACTTGACAAACTGAATTGTCTGTACTAAAATCGTTACAACTTGGTCAGGCAAACTGGACCAGACAACAAGATTCTGATTTTGGCAAAATCAGAAAGCAGGAGGATTTTATGCGTCAGTTTTTATCCATGGAGATGAATATGGACATGATGAACGGCATGTGGGACATGTGCCGAATGTTCGTATGGGATAAAAACCGATAGAGAGTCTGAATGTATAGATGTTGTGATGAGCCCTGAAGTCTTTGATATGGAAAAGATATTCAGAAATCAATAGATAGAATGATGATAAAGGGGTCGCAGGTCTGTGCAGGGCTTGCGGCTCCTTTTTGAATGTTTTGAGGATGAATCCGACGGCATATGAATCGAAAAGAGAAAGGAAGAGTGAGATGTCAGCAGAGGCAATTATTAAGCTGGAAGGGCTGGGTAAACAGTTTCAGACTACCAACGGCACAGTCAATGCCCTGGACAATATCAATCTGGAGATTGAAAAGGGTGAGATTTTTGGGATTATCGGTTTGTCAGGAGCTGGAAAGAGCACCCTTGTCCGGTGTATTAACTTTCTGGAAAAACCTACTGCCGGAAAGGTGATTTTTGAAGGACAGAGTTTGGGAGAGTTGGGAGAAGCAGGGATTCGTAGTGCCAGAAGGTCTATGGGAATGATTTTTCAGCAGTTTAATCTTCTGGCTCAGAGAAATGTGCTGCAGAATGTCTGCTTTCCTTTGGAAATTGCGGGAGTTCCTAAAAAAGAAGCCCAGAAGCGGGCAAAGGAACTGATTCAGATGGTTGGCTTAGAAGAGCGGATGAAGGCGTATCCGGCCCAGCTTTCCGGAGGACAAAAGCAGAGGGTAGCCATTGCCAGGGCTCTGGCCACCAATCCGAAAGTGCTGCTGTGCGACGAGGCCACCAGCGCCTTAGACCCCAACACCACCAAGTCTATTCTTCAGCTGTTAAAACAGATTAATCGGGATTTGGGCGTTACCGTCATTGTCATTACCCATGAAATGGCTGTTATTGAAGCAATTTGTGACCGTGTGGCAATTATTGACAAGAGCCACATTGCCGAGTCGGGAAAAGTGTCGGAAATCTTTTCCGAACCCAAATCCAGGATTGGCCGCCAGCTGATTTTAGGAGATGCAGTGGAAAACGCCAATTTCGGAAATAACCGGCAGATCCGCATTATTTTCGACGGCAGGGCTTCTTCTGAGCCGGTGCTGGCCAATATGATTTTAGCATGCAAAACGCCGGTTAATATTATGTATGCAGCTACCAGAGACATTAACGGCACTGCCATGGGACAGATGATTATTGAATTGCCCGAAGATGAAGCAGACGCCAGAAGAGTAACCAATTACTTAAGTACCGCAAAAGTGCCTTTTGAGGAGGTAAAAGAAGATGCAGTTTGATTCCACAACCCTTAGTATGCTGGGGACAGGAATTTGGGAAACCATTTATATGGTTGCAATGTCCTCATTATTTTCCTACGTAATCGGTATCCCTCTGGGGGTAATCCTGGTTGTGACGGCAAGAGACGGCATTAAGCCGATACCGGTTATTGAGAAGATTTTGGGAATTGTCATTAACCTGCTCCGCTCCGTTCCATTTATTATTTTAGCTATTATGCTTCTGCCCGTTACCAGAAAGGTAGTGGGAACCACTATTGGCCCAAACGCTATGGTATTTCCTTTGATTATTGCAGGAGCGCCTTATATTGCCAGAATGGTAGAGTCTTCGTTCCGAGAGATTGACGCAGGGGTGATTGAAGCCGCCAAATCCATGGGAGCATCTACCTGGCAGATTATTTACAAGGTTCTGCTTCCAGAGTCTAAGCCTTCTTTGCTGGTAGGCGCAGCTATTTCTGTGACCACGATTTTAGGCTATACGGCAATGGGCGGCTTTGTAGGCGCAGGAGGCCTGGGAGCTATTGCTATTAACTATGGCTACTACCGCTACGAGACTGAAATTATGTTTGTGACTGTAGCTATCATGGTAATCATTGTCCAGATTATTCAGGAATCCTTTATGAAGCTTTCCAAGGTCAATGATAAGAGAATCCGCTGATTTGGCTGAAAAGCTTAAATCATAGTAACTATTCAAGACGGCGGGAAATCTTCGATGCTTCTTGTTCGGCAAAGCCGGACAAGAAGATGCCCCGTTCTGAACAGTTACAAATCATAAATTAAAAGTACGAGGAGGAAACATTATGAAGAAAATGAATCTGGTATTGGCAGCTGTTCTGGCAGCAGCAGCTCTGACTGCCTGCGGCGGAAACGATACGGCAGCAACTACGGCAGCAGCAACTACGGCAGCAGCAACTACGGCAGCTCCGGCAGAGAGCACAGACTCCGCTGAAACCAAAGCAGAGGAAGGCGAAACAGAGGCAGAAGAGACGACGGCTTCCAAGGATTTGGTGAAAGTAGTCGTAGGAGCAAGCCCTGCTCCCCATGCAGAGATCTTGGAGGCAGCGAAACCTTTGATGGCAGAAAAAGGCTTTGATCTGCAGGTTATGATTTACAGCGATTACGTACAGCCAAACAATGCGTTAGACGCAGGCGATTTGGATGCTAACTATTTCCAGCATTTCCCATATTTAGAGTCTTTTAATCAGCAGCACGGCACGAAGCTGGCTTCTGCAGCAGCTGTGCATTATGAGCCATTTGGCATTTATGCTGGAAAGACTGCTTCTTTAGAGGAAGTAGCAGACGGCGCAGTAGTAGCAGTTCCAAACGACGTAACCAATGAAGCAAGAGCATTGCTGCTGTTAGAGGCTCAGGGACTGATTACCTTAAAAGAGGGTGCAGGACTGGAAGCAACGAAAAATGACATTGCAGAGAATCCTAAAAACCTGGAGATTATGGAAGTTGAGGCTGCCCAGATTCCACGTGTGCTTCCAGATGTAGATATTGCGGTTATTAACGGCAACTATGCAATTGAAGCAGGCTTAAAGGTAAGCGACGCTCTGGCAGTTGAGGATGCAGAATCCATCGCCGCAACCACCTACGGCAACGTTCTGGCAGTTCGGGAAGGCGAGGAAGAAACTGACAAATCCAAAGCATTGGTTGAAGTATTAACCAGTGATGAAATCAAGAAGTTTATGGAAGAAACATATGAGGGAGCAGTAGTTCCCCTGTTCTAATCCAGCGGATATGAGAACGGAAAGGCTGTCAGCACGGACGCAGAAGCGGACGGGCCGGCAGCCTTTTGCTGTACCGGAAAACAGCTTCTTCATACATCAGACAATCCCGGGACTGCATATAGTTTTAAGAAAAGGTGGGAAGAAGGATGGATATGCGGATTTGCGAGCTGAAAACCAAAGAGGTAATTAATATTAAGAGCTGCCACCGTCTTGGGTTTGTAGGAGATATTGATTTTGATATGAAAACAGGGTGTATGACGGCCATTATTGTACCTGGACCAGGAAGCTTCTGCGGCTTCTTGTGTCGGGAAAAGGAATATGTGATTCCCTTCTGCAATATCTGTCAGGTAGGGGAGGATATTATTCTGGTGGATTATCAGGAGAAGGAACAGGCCTGTAAAGGCGGATGAAAACAAAACTCTTGCGAATTAGAAGGCCTTCATGTAAAATAGGCTTAAAGGAGCGGGGTATAAAGTGCCCGTAAAAAGGACAGCGACAGGAGGTAAAGAAAGTGAAGTGCCCATTTTGCAATGCAGCAGATACAAAGGTAATTGATTCCAGGCCAGCAGATGACAACAGTTCTATTCGCCGGCGCAGGCAGTGTGAAACCTGCGGAAAACGGTTTACAACTTATGAGAAATTAGAGACCATGCCGCTTATGGTAATTAAAAAAGATGAATCCAGAGAAGCCTATGACAGGGCAAAGCTTGAAAACGGAGTAGTGCAGTCCTGCCATAAACGCCCCGTTTCCACCCAGCAGATTAATGCTATCATTGACAGCATTGAGAATCAGATTTTCAACATGGAAGAAAAAGAGGTTCCCACCTCCGTTATCGGCGAGCTGGTAATGGATAAGCTGAAAGAGCTGGACGAGGTGGCTTATGTCCGCTTTGCGTCTGTATACCGAGAGTTTAAGGACGTGAATACATTTTTAGAGGAACTGGGAAAATTACTGGAAAAATAGGAGAATTATGCTGAAACAATTTTATCCAAGAGAACGCAGGGAAACCACCTATGAGATTCCTTTTGAAGAATTTTACAAACAGGGGATTCGAGGCGTGATTTTTGACGTGGACAATACGTTAGTGCCCCATGATGCACCGGCTGACAGCCGGGCCAGGGAGTTGTTTCAAAATCTTCGCAGAATTGGCCTGGAGTCTTGTCTGGCTTCCAATAACAAGGAGCCCAGAGTAAAGAAATTTGCTGAGGATGTGGGAACCCGATATATATATAAAGCTGGGAAGCCAAAACGCAGGGGATACCTGGAAGCCATAGGAAAAATGGGAATTAAACCGGAAGAAACCATTGTGGTAGGCGATCAGATTTTCACAGATATATGGGGGGCCAACCGGACCGGATTATACAGCATTCTGGTAAATCCCATTAATCCAAAGGAGGAAATCCAGATTGTCCTAAAACGGATACCGGAAAAGATAATCCTGTATTTTTATGAGAGGACAAAGAAAAGATGACAGAAGCAGTAATTGTACGAGGCGTTTCCATTGGGACCGGACGTCCTAAGATTTGTGTCCCCATTACTTCAGTTTCCAGAGAAGAAATCTGCCAGAAAGCAAGGGAATTGTCCGGACTTCCCTTTGATCTGGTCGAATGGAGGGCAGACTGGTATGAAGGCGTAGAGGAACAGGGACAGGCAGCAGAGGTATTGAAAGACCTTCGGAACATTCTGGGAGACGTTCCCATTTTATTTACCTTTCGCAGCAAAAGAGAGGGCGGAGCGAAAGAACTGGATACTGCCGATTACCTGGATTTAAACCGGCAGGCAGCTGCATCCGGCTGTGCCGATCTGGTGGATCTGGAGCTTATGATCGGTTTAGAGGCAGGAGAAGACTGTCTGAGAGAAACCATTTCTTTTATGAAAGCCCAGGGGGCAAAGGTGGTGATGTCCAGCCATGATTTTGACAAAACTCCTGGCAGTGAAGAATTAATCCGGCGGCTGCTTGAAATGGACAGGCTGGGAGCCGATATTTTGAAGGAAGCTGTTATGCCCCAGTCCAGATCTGACGTTCTTCGGCTTTTGACCGTAACGGAACAGGTATCCGGACAGGTCAGCAGGCCTCTGGTTACCATGGCCATGGGCGGACTGGGAGTAGTCAGCAGGCTGACTGGAGAAGCCTTTGGATCGGCCATTACCTTTGGAAGCGCCGGCGTTTCTTCGGCTCCTGGACAGATGGATATAACGGCTTTACATGAAGTGCTTCAGGCGATCCATGCCGGAATGGCTCCCAAAACTTGCCGTATTTTCCTGATTGGTTTTATGGGAACCGGAAAAACCACGGTTTCTTCTGCCCTTTCCCAGAGCTTATCCAGTCCCGTTATTGAGATGGATCAGCGGATTGAAGCAGAAACGTCCATGAAAATCAGCGATATTTTTGAAACATATGGGGAAGACTATTTCAGGGAGCTGGAGACAGAGCTGATCCGGACATTATCCGGAGAAAAGCCGGCAGTCATTTCCTGCGGAGGAGGAGCAGTCCTTAGAAAAGAAAATGTGGAGATGATGAGAAAGTCCGGAACCATTGTGCTGCTGACAGCACGTCCGGAGACCGTGTTAAAACGGGTATGGGGAGATGATTCCAGGCCGAATTTAAAGGGCCGCAAGACTATCGAGGGAATCCGGGAGCTGATGGACAGGCGGCGCAGCGTCTATGAAGAGGCGGCAGAGCTGGTTATTGAGACAGACGGAAAGACTCCGGAGGCAATTGCAGGTGAGATTCTTGGCCGTTTGGGGAGAAAATAGGGCGTAACTTCCAAAAGATTGCCATTTTTTACAGGAAATACGAAAAAAGAGTTGAAAATACATGGAATCTATTATAGAATAATCTAGATTGAAGAGTTGAACGACTTAAGGAGGAATATCTTTATGATATCAGCAGGTGATTTTAGAAACGGTGTTACTTTGGAGATTGACGGCAACGTAATGCAGATTATTGAGTTCCAGCACGTTAAGCCAGGAAAGGGCGCAGCTTTCGTCCGCACCAAGTTAAGAAATGTTATCAGCGGCGGCGTTGTTGAGAAAACATTCCGTCCTACTGAGAAATTCCCAGCAGCAAGAATCGACAGAGTCGATATGCAGTATCTGTATGCTGACGGCGATTTATTCAACTTTATGAACGTTGAGACCTATGACCAGATCGCTTTAAATTCCGAGACCATCGGCGATGCATTAAAGTTTGTAAAAGAAAATGAGATGGTAAAAGTTTGTTCTTACAACGGCAACGTATTTTCCGTAGAGCCGCCTCTGTTTGTAGAACTGGAGATTACCGATACGGAACCAGGCTTTAAGGGGGACACAGCTACCGGCGCAACCAAACCGGCTACCGTAGAAACCGGTGCAACCATTTCTGTACCGTTATTTGTAAGCCAGGGCGACAAGGTTAAGATTGATACCAGAACCGGCGAATATCTGTCCAGAGTTTAATTGGATTAATTAGACAAAAAGGTTTCATGCAGGGCTGCCGCAGAATGAAAAGGAGGATTTCGATTTTCAGATGTCCGAGGATTCATCTTGCGGTGGCTTTTTTCTTTGACAGGAAATCCCTGTTAAGAAAAAAGCACTTCGTGCAGAATTGCAGTAATGGGGGATATACAGGCGGAGGTACAAATGAAAAGAAGGGGTAAAAAGATGGCTGCAGTCCTTGCAGTCAGCAGCGTATTGTGCTTTGCAGGCGGATTGTCCGTTTACGGAGCAGGACCAGGAGATGGTCTTCCAGCAGCAGACAGCATGACCGTTGTTCACGGAGAAGTGTCACCAGCGGCTGTCTCGGAACAGGAAACGGTTTCAGAGGGCATGACTGCAGTTGCATTAGATGTTTCCATTGCGGAGATAACAGGCAGCAGAGAGATTGGAATTGCGGATGTTCCAGGTGGACAGGGCGTTTATGGCCTTGCCTATCCAAAGACCGTCTATCGGGTAATCGGAGACGGAGGAAACGGCTGGATCGAAATTGCTTATGACGGTCACAGCGCTTATCTGGACGGCAATTCCGGTCAGGTTACAATAAAGAATACCTGGAGTATTCCAGCGGCGGATGAGGACAGGGCAGATTTGGTAAAATCAGCAATAAACCTTTTGGGAAGCCGTTACCAGATGGGAGCTTCTGATCCCCGGTACGGATTTGACTGTTCCGGTCTGGTAAAATATCTGATGAAAGAGTATGCAGGCCTGGAACTGCCCAGGACGTCCAGAGAACAGGCCTGTCAGGGAACAGACCGGGCAGCAGACGTTCTCAGAGTCGGAGATTTGATTACTTTTGGTCCGTCTCTGGGCGCCGTCAACCATGCCGGAATTTATATTGGAGACGGCAGAATGATTCACGGCGACGGAACGGGAAAAGGAGTGGCTGTCTGCGTATGGAATGACCGAAAAGACATTCCGAGAATCGCCAACCTTCTGGGAGAGTAGCAGATGTTTGGAATTACTTGCTTTTCCTGGCAGAAACCATTATAATTAATGTTTATGAAAAACGGAATAGATTAAGGAGATACAGTGATATGAAGAAAATCCTTGCCATGATGGAAGAGGAATTAAAACAGGCTTTTTCCAGCTGCGGCTATGATGAAAAATTTGCCAAAGCAGTGTTGTCAAACCGTCCGGATTTGTGCGAATACCAGTGCAATGGCGCAATGGCAGCAGCCAAGGCTTATAAAAAGAAACCCATAGATATTGCGTCAGAGGTAGCGGAAAAACTTTCTGATTCCCAGATTTTTTCTATGAAAGAAGCAGTTATGCCTGGCTTTATTAATTTAAAGGTCAGTGAAGTATTTGCTGCTGGGTATTTAAACCAGATGGCCGGCGAAGAGAAGCTGGGGCTGGAGCCTGTTCAGGATCCGGAGACAATTATGGTAGACTACGGCGGAGCCAATGTGGCAAAACC
>CALHQJ010000089.1 GCA_938036545.1 uncultured Clostridium sp.
GTTTCGTGCTGATGAACCTGCCCGAGGACTTCCAGCCCGGCCTGCCCAGCGAGGATAAGCTGGACATGAGCGATAAGTGGGTGCTGACCAAGCTGAATCAGGTGGCCGAGCGCCAGCAGATTTCCGTTAAATATTTAGAGCAGATTGCCATGGCCTTATCCAGGGCCGGTTTTATCAAAAGCATGAGAGGCGCCCAGGGTGGTTACCGGCTGGCCCGTTCCCCAAAGGATTATACAGTAGGAGAAATCCTTCGTGTAATGGAAGGAAGCCTGGCTCCCGTCCCCTGCCTGGACGACAGCCCTAACCAGTGCGGCCGTGCCGGAGGCTGCGCCGTCCTCTCTGTATGGAAAGATTTGGCTGCTGCCATTAATCAGGTGGTTGATCACGTAACCTTAGAAGATCTGGTAAACGAGCAGCACGATAAGCCGGAAGAAAATCTGTTATAAGGAGGTTCCCATGAGTCAGACACCCCAGCCGGAATTTTCCCGCACTGAAATGCTTCTTGGTTCTGATGGCCTAAACGCCCTGAAAAATGCCTGCGTAGCCGTATTCGGCATTGGAGGCGTAGGTTCTTATGTAACGGAAGCCCTGGCCCGAAGCGGCGTTGGCCGCCTGATTTTAATTGACAGCGACACTGTAGACGTTTCCAATATCAACCGCCAGATTATTGCCTGCCAGAGTACCATTGGACAACCCAAAACCCAGGTTATGAAAAACCGGATTCTGGACATCAATCCTCTCTGTCAGGTCCTTACCTTTGAAGATTTTATCCTGCCGGATAACCTGGAGCATTTTTTTGAAAACCTGTTTCAGCAGGTTTCCTCCATTGACTATCTGGTAGACGCCATTGACACCGTTAGTGCAAAGCTGGCTCTTGCCGAGTATGCCTGGAAGCAGAACATCCCCCTGATTGCTTCCATGGGAACCGGAAACAAGCTTCACCCAGAGCTGTTTGAACTGACAGACATTAACAAAACCTCGGTCTGCCCCTTGTGCAAGGTCATGCGGAAGGAATTAAAAAAGCGGGGAATCCCCCGCTTAGATGTGCTGTATTCCAGGGAAGAGCCCCTAAAACCACAGGTTTCTCCTGGCGCCTGTCCCGATCCGGCTTCCGGCCGCAGGGCCATTCCTGGAAGCGTAGCCTTTGTGCCATCTGCAGCCGGACTCATAATTGCCGGAAAGGTTGTGCGGACTCTCTGTAAAATCGAAGCTTAGACCGTCCTGCCCCAGTTCCCTGGCCTGTCTTTTACCGGCCTGCCTTCCTCTGTGCCGGAGGGTCAAATTCCCTTCCGGTACAGCCAGTAAGAATATGCTGCCGGAATACCGGATATTACAATCAGTACCGCAAAAACCATGTAGCTGCTGACTGCAAACGCTCCGTTGACCACCAGCAGGATTCCTCCTGCCATCCACATCCAGCCTGCCAGCCGGTTGGTCCGGTTCCAGTTTTCCTCGCTGTTTAAGGTCCAGGGCAGTTTAACTCCCATGGTATAGCTCTGCTTGCTCTTTGGCAGGTAATTGCCCATTCCTATCATCAAAAGGCCGATAAACACGCTGACTGCCATTCCCATATTAATCCGGACTCCTAGTGCAGCTCCATAACTTAAAATAACCATTACCCCAGTCATGGCCGGAATGAACCAGAGCATCAGCCCCATCAGTTTTTTGCTGATGTTTTTCTTTTTCGGATCATTTTGATACATAAACAGGATAAACAGCTGCATGGCTGTCATAAACGCCGGCATGCCAAACACCAGCATCCCCTTATGGCTCCACCCGTCAATCTCGTTATAAAAATTCCAATGGGTAGGAACCTGCTCCGGAAGCCTGCCCCACAACAGAAGGCCAATCAAACAGGGAATCCATATCACAGCAATTGTCGCTATCTTTAACTTTCTTGAAATCTTCATTCCTCTTCACCTCTCAATTCTGAAAGCCACAGCATGATTTCCTCTACAATAGATGTATTCAGTTCATAATATACGAAATTTTTGTACTTTGATTCTGTAACCAGCTCCGCCTTTTTTAAAAGATTCAGATGGTAGGAAATCGTGGCTCCGGAAATGTCAAAATGGCCTGCAATTTCTCCGGCAGACAATTTTTTTCCATTTTTCAGCATAACCAAAATTTCCCGACGCACCGGATCCGACAGCGCCTTAAACGTCTCCGCAAATCCCATACTTCCTCCTTTGCAACTATTTAGATAATTATCTAAATACCATTATAATCAACGTAGACAAAAAGTCAATACTATTTAGATATTTTTCAAAATACCAGACAACAGTTCAGCCGTGCAAAGCTTTAGGAGGAAAAAAGCGTTGAAAGCTTGCTTTCATAAGCAGTTTTCTGACTAAAGTTTTATAGGGCAGACGCCCGACGCTTCTTGTCCGCTGCAAGTGGGCAAGAAGACGCATAGCTGAACTGTTACAATGCCTATCCACTCTTCCGCCGTGCAAAGCTTTAGGCGAAAAAAAAGAACTGCTTATCCCCCACAGAAAGCAGTTCTTTGGTCACGATCAATAACCGTCACATTAAAATAGTTTTTTATTTTGGCATCCCCATACCAAAATCTGCATTTAAGACATCCCCATGTCTTTTACGTAATAAATATACCATTCTTTTCCTGATAAGTCAATGTTTCGTTGTTTGTTTTTTACAAAAACTTTTCTGACCCCTGTAATTTTTTATAAAATTTCATCAACTTTTGACACCTTTTGTCGTATTGTGTAGTCATTTATAAGAAAAATCATCTTTTTCTTAACAAGCTTTTTTCTCCTCTCTTTATAAACTTTCAATAAAAAGCAAAAACTCCTTATAAACCTTTCGAAACATTGCATGAAACTTTCCCGATTGGAATTGACTTTCCCTTTTTATCCTTTATGATAAATAAAAATGATGAGGAAAAGGCTTGATATTATGATAACGTTCCGAAAAGCTGAAAAAAAAGATTTTGAGCCATGCATCCGGCTTCTTGCCAACTCCTTCTGGGGATATGAATATTTTGAACCATTTGTAAAAAATCAAAAAAGGCGCTATCAGTTTGAACATGCAATCCAGGAAGTAAATGTCAAAGCCCACTTTAACAAGACCACCATGCTAGTCGCAGAAGAAGGCAGGGATATTGTGGCCGTTGCCCAATTAAAGTCTCCCCACGATAAAGGCGCCTGTTTCTGGGACTACCTGAAAGCCGGAGGACTTAAAGTGATTGCCGCCGGAGGACTTAAAAATACCTTTGGCTGGCTTAATATGTTTGAACAGACTGGACGGGTATGCCACGAATTCCAGGAGCCGTACTGGTATCTCAGTTCTCTTGCAGTTTCCTTAAAAGCAAAAGGACGTGGCATCGGTACCCGTATGTTAAGAGACTGCATCCGTCCATACATCCAGTTCCACGGCGGCGGCCTGCTGATGCTGATTACCAATTCCGAAAAAAACAGGGTATTCTATCAGAAAAATGGGTTTGAAGAATTTTCCAGCGAAGAATTCGATATAAACGGCTATAAGCTGGGCAATTGGGGATACCGGATGAATATCAGCGAAACTGTCTCCTCTTATTAATGATTGGAATATAAAATCCTAAATTTTATTTCACATTTTTTGCCATGATTACAAAGTAGGTATATTCTCATTGTTTTCGGCAATACTGGTTTTAGCTATCATCGGAAAGGAATGTGGAATTTTATGGAATTTTCAAATAAACTCTCTGAAAATATGGATTTTCTAAAAGAAGTCCTGCATACGGACCGCAATTTTGATGTGATTTATCGGGTTGTAGAAATCGGCGGACGCCAGGCCTGCCTGTACTGCATTGATGGCCTGACGAAAGACGAGGCCCTGTTAAAAATCCTTCAGGTGTTCTCCTCCATCCAGCCGGACAAGATGCCAAAGGACGCCCACAGTTTTTCCAAGCAGTATGTTCCTTATGGAGAAATCGGTCTTTTGAAATACTCCGATACCATGCTTGTCCAGCTGTTAGCCGGTATTTCCTGCCTGTTTATCGACGGCTACGATGCCTGTATTACCATTGACTGCCGTACTTATCCGGCCAGAAGCGTCTCCGAACCGGACAAAGACAAAGTGCTCCGCGGCTCCAGAGACGGATTTGTAGAAACCCTAATCTTTAATACCGCACTGATCCGCCGTCGAATCCGCGATCCCAAGCTGACTATGGAAATTATGAATGCGGGAGAAAGCTCCCACACCGACATAGCCATCTGCTATATGAAGGATCGGGTAGACGTCCAGCTTTTAGAACGCATCAAAACACGAATTGAGCGGCTTCATGTAGACGCTCTTACTATGAACCAGGAAAGCCTGGCCGAATGTATTTATCCACATAAATGGTACAATCCATTCCCAAAATTCAAATTTTCTGAGCGTCCAGACACTGCTGCCGCCTCTATTTTGGAAGGAAATATTGTCATTTTAGTGGATACCTCTCCAGCCGCCATGATTCTGCCCTCTTCGGTCTTCGATATCATTGAAGAGGCTGACGATTACTATTTTCCGCCTCTTACAGGAACCTATCTGAGACTGTCCAGAATGATCATCACTCTGCTGTCTCTGTTTTTAACTCCCTTATGGCTTCTGCTCATGCAGAATCCTGACATTATTCCGTCCTGGCTGGAATTTATCCAGTTGTCTGATGAACTTTACGTACCCCTGATTTTCCAGCTTTTAATCCTGGAGTTTGCAATTGACGGCCTCCGACTGGCTGCTGTCAACACCCCAAGCATGCTGACCACTCCCCTCAGTATTATCGCCGGTATTGTAATGGGCGAGTATGCTGTCCAGTCTGGCTGGTTCAACTCCGAAACCATGCTGTATATGGCCTTTGTCACAATTGCCAACTACTCCCAGTCCAGCTTTGAGCTGGGATATGCAGTCAAATTTATGAGGATTCTAATTCTGGTTCTGACTGCTCTCTTTAATTACTGGGGCTTTGCTGTTGGTACGGTTTTTTCTGTCTGCGCCGTTATCTTCAACCGTACCATTGCAGGAAAAAGCTATATCTATCCCATTATTCCATTTAGCTGGTCTGAACTAAAAAAACGGTTTTTCCGCACCCGCCTTCCTCACACAGAAAAGGAAAACGCCGCAAAATAAACCGTCAAAAAATAGTTATGCAAACCACAACTCTTCTTTTGTAGTGGAAACTGCATCAGCCCCTGCGGAAAATGCCGCCATAATATCCTTTTTATCGGAAATCAGTCCGCCCGCAATAATTGGAATATTGGTGTACTCCCGAATCTTCTTCAGAACCTTTGGCATAATTCCCGGCATAATCTCTACCAAATCCGGATGAAAGGTATCGATCTGCTTTTTAGTCGTATCCATTGCCATAGAATCAATGACAAAGGTTCTCTGAATTCCAATCAGCCCCAATTCTACCGCCCGTTTTACTAAAAGAGGCTTTGTACTGATAATACCATCTGCCTCTGTATTTTCTTTAATAAAATCCACTGCCACTTCTCTGGCGCTGAGGCCTGATATTAAATCCACATGGACTATGGCAGTTCTGCCATGGTCCTTTACCTGTTTTACCAATTTACTGATATTGCAAACGCTTCCGCACAGAATAAATACCACCTGACATTCTGATTCAAAACATTTACTAAATCTCTTTTCATCTTTTACGGCCGCTATAACCGGAGATGATTCCACTAATTCGATTGCTTTCATCCTATGTCCTCCATACTGTTGTCCCCCCTATTTTACTCCAAAACCCTCAAAAAAGAAAGCGTTTAACATGGAATGAGCGCAGATTTTTCATCTGCGCTCCATACGTATTCCAAATCGTAACAGTCCAGGCCCCACTGCCCTTGAACCATTACTAAGCTTATTATTTCTGGCTGTCCAGCCAGCTTTTACAGACAGTCGGGTAATTGGTGAAAATGCCATCACATCCCCACTCATACAGCCGTTCTAATGCTCCCATATCATTAATGGTCCATACATTTACGTCAATACCATGTTCTTTGCAGTTCTTTACGGTCTCCTCAGTCAATCCCTTTACTCCTGGATGGTAGGCCTCAAACCCGCACTTTTCGCAGTAATATCCGGCGTTTCCAATACCCTCGTGAAGCAGCAGAGCGCCGCAGTAACGGGCAGGATCCATCTTTTTTATCTGTACCAGGGACATGTGGTTAAAAGAAGAATAGAGCATCCGATCGACTAAATCGTACTTACGAACCAGTTCCATGGTTTTTTCTTCCAGTCCAGTGTAATAGTAAATACTGCTTTTTAACTCTACATTGGTAACCAAATCGGTCTGCTTTACCCACTGGCAGTATTCCTCAAAGGTAGGAATCGGCTGGAAACCGTATTTCTCATGGAACGCCTTGCCGGCATTAAATTTCCGCAGTTCCTCATAGGTGTAATCCTTAACCAGTCCCGTGCCGTCTGTTGTACGGTCAATGGCCTCGTCATGGATAACAACCAACACGCCGTCCTTTGTAGTCTGAACATCCAGTTCAATTCCATCGCATCCGGTTTCCGCCGCTTTCTGAAAAGCCAGCATCGTGTTTTCCGGATACTTTCCACTGTAACCTCTATGAGCATATACTTTCATGTAATATCCTCTTTTCTGATAAGTTTTATGACGATTTCCGGCATTACTTCATTGCTGCCTTAGAATATCCGGTCAACATATATTTCTGGAAAATGAAGAACAGGATAATAACCGGCACGACTGCCAGTACCGCACCTGCCATAACTTCGTGGTTATTCATGGTTTCCTGACCTGCAAAGGTGTTCTGCAGCTGGGCCAGACCAATGGTCAATACTCTTCTTGGTTCGCCTCTCGCAATAATCTTTGGCCAGAAGTAAGAGTTCCAGCCATCAGTAAAGGTAACCAGAATAACGGTAAACAGTGCAGATTTACACATTGGAGCCAGGATTTTGGTAATAATTCCAACACGTCCCAGGCCGTCAATTCTTGCTGCCTCTACGTAACTGTCATCAATTGCCATAAAGTTTTGTCTCAGCATGAAGATGAAGTATGGAGATACTGCTACCGGAAGAACCAGACCTAAATAGGTATCGGAAAATCCCTTATTTGCCATAACAATATAAATCGGGATAAAGGTAACCTGAATCGGAATCATCAAAGCTCCCAGAACAACCAGGAAAAAAATGTTCTGTCCTTTAAATTTACCTTTTGAAAATCCGTATGCAGCAAATACGCCTGTAGTAACCTGACATACCAGAATACCAGCAGTCATTACAATGGTATTATAGTAATACTTTGCAAAATTTCCTCGGTTTAATACGTTGATATAGTTTTCAAAATGAAATTCTCTCGGCCATAAGGTAGGTACTGCAAGAAGAATCTCTTCCTGAGACTTGACTGAAGATACTACCATCCAGTAGATTGGGAATACAACAATAATCATTACGATTACTGCCAGTATACACTGAACAGCAGAAATAATTTTTCTCTTTCTTCTGGCCGCTTCATTGCGATCACTTAAACTTTTTGAATTTCCCATGACGGCCCTCCTTATGAATCGTACGTTACTTTCTTGTTAGAAACTTTCATCGTTGCTGCTGTTATCACTAACAGAAGCAGGAAGAAGAATACTGCAACGGTAGAAGCTCTGTCCATACGGAAGTCTTCCATTGCATAACGGTAAATGTTGTAAACAAATACTTCTGTAGAACGGTACGGTCCGCCCTGTGTCAGAATATCTACAGACTGGAATACCTTCATAGAAGATAAGAATGTAGTTACAAACAGGAATAATGTTGTTGGGGACAGCATTGGCAGCGTAATCTTAAAGAACTTCTGCACGCTGTTGGCTCCATCCAAAGCCGCCGCTTCATAATAATCAGTAGAAATGCCCATCATCGCAGACAGATATACCATCATACCGTAACCGATACATCTCCATCCTGTTACCATCAATACAGAAATCAACGCTGTATTGCGGTTTCCCAGCCAGTCTACTGCATCAATTCCAAATACAGAAAGAATATAATTCAAAATACCAGTGTCGGTATTTAAAATCCACAAGAATACAACTGCTGCAGAAGACATCGCTACGTATTTTGGCATAAATACGATAGCACGCATTGCTGCGAACGTCTTGGTCATGCGGTTAAAGATTAACGCAAAAATCATACCGCCAATCAGGGTAATACTAAGTTCTCCAATAGAATATAAAATTGTTACTTTTAAGGAGTTCCATAAATACTTGGTTCCAGAACCATTAAACAGCCACTTCCAGTTTTTAAATCCTACGTAATTCCATGTATCATTTAACAAGTTCCAGTCTGTAAAACTGATTTTAATTAGTTCCACAATTGGGTAGTAGGTAAAAAGTGCAATCAATACTAACGCCGGAACTACGCATAAGAAATCCTTAATTGCTGATTTTTTTCTAGGATTCATTGATTTTCCTTTCTTTCTTGCCCTCTGACTTCCGGCGCCGTCTTCCCTTTGCAGGAAACCGGCGCCGGTTAATAGTTACTTATGAATCACTTAATACATCATTAATTTCATCGGCCATAACATCCATAGCCTCTTTTACGTCTCCGCCTTCCATGATTAATTCAGCCATGCTGTTTTTCCAGATAGTTGCTAACTGGCTCCAGCCCTTATGCTGAATTCTAGGATTGATTAAATCCAGGTTATCAAAGATTGGCTGGAATGCCGGCTTCTTCTCTAAGAATGCCTTACCTTCTTCAGTCTCTAATACAGATTTTCTGGTTGGCATATAACCGGTACCTTCTGCCCAAGTCATGTTTACCTCTTTACCACACAGGTACTGCATAAACTGCCATGCAGCATTCTTGGTTGCCTGATCGTTCTTAGAAGGAATCAGCACTACGCAGCCGCCGATTTCCTGATTCTTGGTCTCAGCGCCTGGCAGCCAGTGCATGCCAACTTCAAAGTCAACCTGATCTACATAGGTATTGTAAAGAGAAGTAGTATGTACAACGCTCAGTGCTTTGCCGGAAATAAAGTTCTGTCTCATATTGGAGGAAGCATCACCGGCTGTACCAGTCCAATAGGTATAACCATTGTCACACCATTCTTTCAGCTTAGATGCAATCTCAACTGCCTTATCACCATTTAAGTCGGTGCTGACCTGATCATCATTGATAATCTTAACGCCCTGGTTTAAGTAGAAGGTTTCAAAATACCACTGATCCCAGCCAGGAATAATGGTCGCATACTGTTCAGTAGTTCCATCAGCAGCCTTTACTGTACCAGCTTCCATAAATTCGTCCATATCTGCCCAGGTCTCTGGAAGTTTAATTCCCAGTTCATCTACTTTGTCTTTGTTGTAGTACATAATCTGGGTAGAAATCAGGAATGGCAGGGATACCTGAGTGCCATTGTATTTTGCAGCCTCAATCATGCCATTACCAAAGTCCTCTATATCGTAACCGGTTGCCGCAATATATGGATCCAGGTTCTCAGTTAATCCGCTTGCACCGTACCCAGCAACGTAAGGAGTATTTGCTACGGTAATGGCCGGAAGTCCTGCGCCTGCTGCATGGGCTGCTACTAAGGCTTCATTTAACTCAGAATAGCTTCCGATATACTCTGCTTCTACAGTAATCAAATCCTGGGAACTGTTGAAATCATTCACAACCTGCTCTACAATACTGGAATACTGATCTTCCAGTGCATGCCACCATTTAATGGTAATTGGTTCTGTTACCTCGTACTTTGCCGGATCTGCCTTCTGTGCTTCTGTCTCAGTTGCCTCTCCTCCTGCTTCCGGAGCTGCTGTAGTTGCATCTGCCGGTTTTTTTCCAGTAGAACCTCCGCCGCTACATCCGGTGATTGCACCAGCTGCCATAGCTGCTGCCAGAACTAATGCCATTCTTCTTCTCATAATTGATATCTCCCTTCTTTGTTATAAATATAAATACGGTCTCTCTGCCCTGCCTCCCACGTTCAAATTTGGCATAAAAAAAAGAGAGTGTGCGTATAACAAAAACATACCTTGGTATGCATCCACTATTTGCTTTCCTCTCATTCTCTCTCAAAGCAGGCCGTATTTTCTTGATGAATTAATGGTATCACAAAATGTTTAACCTTGCAAGTGATTTTTGTATATTTTTACTTACTTTTTACTAAATTCTTTCATTCTTTTTGCATATTTTGATTCTTTCCAGCTATATTTTGACTAATTTTTCACAATTTTCCGTCATTTTTACTCGTCATCACTGGCAGTGTCCACATTGTCTTCCAGATACTTTTCGAAGACTCTTCGCAAAAAAAGAGATGACAGATAGCTTCCAAAAGCAAACCAAATCATAAACAGCTCTGTAAAATACCAAGTAAGTACCGCACAAATTGCATAAATAACCAGAATTGTAACCGATACGTAAAGGTTTCCCATAGCCATAATAAAGGAATCTTTTATGGTTTTCTGAATGGAAACTTTAAAAAAAGCAGTCAACGGAAACACGTAAATCATTGTTAATAAATAGACAAAAATTAGACTGATTAACAGCACTCGAACCGCCCATTTTCCACCCCCTGAAAACGGCAAAAACTGGCATCCATATAAATCCACAATCAAAAATACCCCTACTGCTGCTGCTGCAATCCAAAGAAGGGTGGCAGAAACAAAATTTTTCTTAAATCCCTTCCAAAACGTCTTCCACACATATCCTTCCTCATCCCTGGTCAACTGAAGTGTATAATGAAACAGTGCTGCTGTTGACGCTCCCGCTGTCACAACCGGAAGAGAAAATACTCCCCATAGTATTCCCAACAAGCACAGATTCAGCACCTTTTCCATAAACATAAAAAACTTATTCTGGGGATTAAAAATACCATTGATATTCATCTACTTTCATCCTTTCATGCCTCTTATCAGAAGATTCTCTCACAGTATACCATTTTTTGTCTATTTATGCTACAATTCATAAGGAACCGTTCTGAACGGTTACTCACTTACAAAAACCGGAGGCCTTTATGACATTGAAAAACCGCTTGATTCGAGATTTAAAAAAAGACAGAGAAACATTAAAGACTCTGAATTTTCGCCAAAAAGTCCGTTTTATCTTAGACTATTATAAAGGACAGATGTTTCTTTTATTTGTCTGCCTTTTATTTTTATTTTATATTGGAGATCTGGTATATCAAAGCAGCCAGGTCATTGATTTGCAAGGATTCTTTGTCAATGACAGGCAGAATCTTTTCCCAGCAGAGGAGCTGATTCAGGATTTTTCTGATTACCAGCAGACTCCCTCCGGCCACCGCATTGCCTTTGAAGACTCACTCTACGTAACCTTAGGTTCCAGCAACGAATACAACGCTGCCAGCCAGGAAAAAATCGTAGCCTATATCGCTGCAAGGCAGCTGGATTTTCTCGTTGCACCGGAAGAACTGGCAAAATATTATGCCAATTCTTTCCTCCTGTACGATCTGGAAACCCTTCTGCCCGAACCTCTGTGCAGTCAGCTGAAAGAAGACTTTTATTATGCAAAAGATGGCACTGGTCAGGAAAAAGCCTGTGGTTTGAACCTACGCCGTTCCCGTTTTCTCAACAATCCGGTATACGACGGAACCGAAGACTATTATCTTCTGGTTCTCTCCTACACTCCCCGAACCAATGCCATGGTTTCGTTTATTGAATACGCTTATAAATAAGTTCCAATCTCTCCCAGAGATTCAAAAATTGCATCTGGTTTGGTTTCTGACCGTTCCACATCAGAGAGCTTTGTCTCTCCTGTCAGCACCAGCAGGCCTTTTCCTCCATGGTTTACGCCTGTAGCCACATCTGTATACAAACGGTCCCCAACAAAAGCAGTCCTTGCTGTGGGGACCTTTGTTTTATCAGAAATCATTTCTGCTGTCTCTTTATAAGGCTTACCCAGATATCTGGGCTGTACGCCGGTAGAAAGACTCATAGCAGCACAAATAGCTCCGCAGTCCGGAATAAATCCAGTGTCTGTAGGACAGTTAATGTCCGGATGGGTTGCAAGGAACAAAGCTCCTTCCCGAATCATGGTACATCCCTTTTCCAATTTTTCATAAGTAAGCGTCTTATCAAAAGCAGCCATTACAATGTCCGCTTTTTCCTCTGTCAAAGGAATCCCCGCCTCTCTCATGTTTTCTTCTAAAGGAGGCGTTCCCATCAAAAAGACTGTTTTTCCAGGATACTGACTGTTTAAAAACCGAATCGCCACATCACCAGAAGTCATAATCTGATCTCTGGTAATCTCACAGCCCATTTTGGCCAGTTTTTTTATATAATTTTCTGGTGACTGGGAAGAATTATTGGTGAAAAACAAAAACTGCTTTCCTTTTTTTCTGCAAGTCTGAATGAAATCCAGAGCTCCATCAATAATATAATCCCCCATATAAAAGGTTCCGTCCATATCCAGTACAAATAAATCGATTTCTTCCAGTAATTTTTTTCTCTCGTCCACTCTATTCTCCTTCTATCAAAAAAAGAGCTTCTAAACCACAATGTTTGGAAGCCCTTTTTGATTATGAATGTTCTATCGTAATAGTTCTGTTTTATATCTTACGCTTTTGGTACATCTTTGGTTGCAATAACCGGAACCCCTGTTCCCGCACAGTTCTCAATCACTACATCACCGATTGCTACCGGAGCCGGAACCGTCACTTTCCGGATTTCATCCATAATTTCAAAAATCTTACCCTTCGGAATGTCTTCCTTAGTCTTTACCGACACCATCTCGATTGTACCACCGGATACGTGAACGCTGGAAGTAACGATTCTGGTCGGACTTAATACTTCTTTTCTGGCGTAATCATCGCCTCTCTTACAGGTATTTCCAGTTACCTCAATCTGATCGCCATCCATTTTTACAGTCAGAGGGCAGCCTAAAGGGCAGCCGATACAGATTAATTCTCTTACCTCCATGTTATTCCACCTCCGTGCAAATCACAATATTCTTCAGATCCGGATAGTCTGCAAAGCTTTCCTTCTTTAAGACTACCTGCTCCATTTCTCCTGGAGCCAGTACTTTTTTCTTTCTCTTGGAAATCTGGACACCATCATAATAAACAGAAATATAGCGATCCTTATAAACGTCTGCCACACGGAAGCGAACTGTGATCTTATCCTGCATGTTGTTAACGTCAATGGTCTGAGGAACCGTATAACGAACCCCATTTTCTGCTTTTAATGTTACCACATGTCCGGCTTCTCTCTCTTTTCCAGCCTGTACATAAGCAGCTGCATTGGTTCCTGCCAGAGTTGCTTCTTCGGATACATAGTCTACCAGATCGTGAACATGAAGTACATTTCCGCAGGCAAACACACCTTCTGTACTGGTTTCCAGCTGATCGTTTACTTCCGGTCCGGAAGTAACAGGACTTATGGAAACCCCTATTCCTTTACTTAATTCATTTTCCGGAAGAAGACCTACGGATAACAGCAGGGTATCGCAGCTGTAGTGTTCTTCTGTTCCTGGAATTGGCTTGCGGTCTGGTCCTACTTCTGCCAGAGTAATTCCAGTTACTCTCTCCTTGCCTTCGATATCTACAACGGTATGGCTCAGTTTTAACGGAATGCCATAGTCATCCAGACACTGTACAATATTTCTCTTTAAACCGCCGGAATAAGGCATTAACTCTGCCACTACCTTTACCTTGGCGCCTTCTAAAGTCATTCTTCTTGCCATAATCAGTCCGATATCACCAGAACCTAAAATGACAACTTCTTTTCCTACGCTGTAACCTTCAATATTCATTAAACGCTGGGCAGTACCTGCAGAATAGATTCCAGCCGGACGATATCCAGGAATATTTAATGCGCCTCTTGCTCTCTCTCTGCATCCCATAGCTAAAATGATTGCTTTTGCCTTAATGGTTGTCAGACCATCTTCTTTATTGATTACAGTAACTTCTTTATCTTTATTAATATCAATTACCATGGTGTTTAATTTGTAAGGAATCTGCTCCTCTTCCACCATTTTAATATAACGGGCCGCATACTCAGGACCGGTTAATTCTTCCTTAAATGTATGTAAGCCGAAACCATTATGAATACACTGGTTTAAAATACCGCCTAAACAGTTGTCACGTTCCAGAATCAGAATATCCTGGATTCCTGCTTTTCTTGCTGCAGCTGCTGCTGCAAGGCCTGCAGGGCCTCCGCCGATAATTACAATATCATGTGCTGTCATGTGGCTGCTCCCCCCTTATTTATCTTTGTTTCCGGTCAACATATTGGAACCAGGTGCGTTTTTACAGATGTCTTCCATCTTCATGCCACGTTCTCTGGCCAGGATCTCCATGGTTCTCGGAGTACAGAATCCTGCCTGGCAGCGGCCCATGCCCTGACGTACACGGCGTTTAATTCCATCTAAGGATACTGCGCCTAATGTACGGTTAATGGCATCCATAATTTCTCCTTCGCTGACACCTTCACAGCGGCATACAATAGAACCGTATTCAGGCCGTTCTTTAATCAGGGCAGCTCTTTCTTCCTTGCTCATTTTCTCTGGGCGCACAAAGCCTTTTCTCTTGCCGTTCCAGTTTGCCTTTTCTGCAGCTCCGGCTTTCTTTGCTACCAGTTCAGCCACATAAACACCGATTGCTGGTGCACTGGTAAGGCCTGGAGACTCAATTCCTGCTGCATCAAAGAAGTTCTCTGCATCCTCTGCCTCTCCGATTACAAAATCGTCTCCATCTTCATGGGCACGAAGGCCTGAGAAAGAAGTAATTACCTGACGGAATGGAACGTTCTTTACACTAATGTTTGCTTTTTCCGTAATAAATGCCAGTTCTTTTGCAGTTGTCTTGGTTGCTTCTTTATCTTCAATGTCCGTTGCAGTAGGACCAGTCAAAAGATTGCCATGAATAGTAGGAGTTACCAGAACACCTTTACCCAGCTTTCCAGGAAGCTGGAAAATAGTTTTTTCTACATGTTTTCCTGCCTCTTTGTCTAGTAAGCAGTAATCGCCCTTTCTTGGGGTAATATGCAGTTTTTTCTCACTTACCATGTTGTGAATCTCGTCAGCATAAACGCCTGCTGCATTGATTACATATGATGTATGAATCACACCGTCATTGGTTGTTACATCATAACCGTTTTCTGTCTTCTTTACGCACTCAACTTTGGTATTGAAAATAAATTCTACGCCATTGTCGCAAGCATTTTCAGCCAGCGCAATAGTCAGGCCAAACGGACACACAATACCGCCAGTAGGCGCATATAATGCTGCAACTACGGTATCAGTCAGATTTGGCTCCATCTCTCTGGCCTCGTCACCGGTAATAATCTTTAAATCCGGAACCCCGTTCTTAATACCTTTGTTATATAATTCCTGAAGGGAAGGCATATCCTCTTCTGCAAAACACAGAATCAAAGAACCGTTTCTCTTAAATTCAAAGTCCAGATCCTCAGAAAGCTGCCCCATCAAACGGTTTCCCTCTACATTAAATCTGGCCTTTAATGAGCCAGGAGCCGCATCATGTCCCGCATGGACAATAGCGCTGTTGGCTTTGGATGTGCCAGAGCAGACGTCCTCTTCCCTCTCCACTACACAGGTGTGCAGATCATAGCGGGAAAGCTCTCTGGCGATAGCGCAGCCGGTTACTCCGCCGCCGATAATCACCGCATCGAAATTCATTTCCTTCATTTCTTCTCCTCCATTTTCATTTGCCTATGACGCAAAAAAAGAGCAAGGGAACACAACGGACAAGTCCGTCAGTTTTACCTTACTCTATCGTCTCAAAGGTGTTTATTTAACTGTGTTTATGTTAGCACAGTCTGACGTACATTGTCAAGTTTTATTCGCTGATTGTCATTACGTTTTTTTCTTCCGCCAGACTGGAAAACAGCGCAGATTTGTCAAATCCAGGCGGATAAATCACTTCAAATTCCAGTTTGATTTCTTCTTTTTTGTTCTTATGGATCTTGGTTGATGCGACCTCTACCCTGCGCTTTTCCAGAAAATCTTCCATTTTCTTTACTGCCCCTTCTTCCTGGGCTATGGTCATCCAGATGGTTCCTCCTGAAGCCACGTCTGCAAAACGGGAAATTTTATGGGTAATCCCCTGCATCAGAATAATCATCAGCCCCGATGCAATTCCAATCACATAAAGTCCGGATCCCATCGCCAATCCCACTCCGGCAGTAGCCCAGATACCGGCTGACGTGGTCAGGCCGCTAACCAGGTTATTTCTGACAAAAATAATTCCAGCACCCAGAAAACCGACTCCGCTGACAACCTGAGCCGCAATACGGGAACCGTCAAATTTACCTATCTCGGCAATATCTGCAAATCCATACTTGGATACTACCATCATCAAAGCAGAACCCATGGCAACAATAGCATGGGTTCGAATTCCTGCTGATTTATTCCGGTTTTTTCTCTCATTTCCAATTAAAATCCCCAGAATACAGGCAATGGCGATTCTTAGCAGAAGCTCTGACTGGTTAAAAATTTCCTGAGCAGTCCCCAGTCCCAAAATATCAAATGATACTTCCATCTGATACCCCCCCTGTTATGATTCTTCTGACCAGCAAAGAGCGCATTTCACCGCCCGTTTCCAGCCTTTTACCAGTTTTGTCCGACACTCTTCGTTCATTGTGCTGTCAAAAGTATTGGAAACCTGCCAGTTTTTCCGAATTTCTTCTTTATTTTTCCAGTATCCAACTGCAAGACCTGCCAGATACGCTGCTCCCAGCGCCGTTGTCTCGATACACTCCGGACGGACGATCTCATTATTTAAGATGTCTGCCTGGAACTGCATTAAAAAGTTATTGGCACAGGCGCCGCCGTCTACCCGAAGCTGCTTTAAGGTAATGCCGGAATCCTGATGCATGGCCTGAACCAGATCGTTTACCTGATAAGCCATAGACTCTACGGTTGCACGGATAAACTGTTCTTTACTCGTACCTCTGGTAACTCCCACAATGGTTCCTCTGGCATACTGATCCCAGTAAGGCGCTCCAAGGCCAGCAAACGCCGGAACTACATATACCCCTCCAGTATTCTCAACTGCTGTACAGTATTCTTCAGTCTGTGCCGCTGTACGAACCATGCGCATTTCATCTCTCAGCCACTGTACCGCTGCACCGGCTACGAATACACTTCCTTCTAATGCATACTGGGTCTCATCCTGGGTACTTGCTGCAATGGTAGTCAGAAGACCGTTATTAGAACGAACCGCTTTGCTTCCGGTATTCATCAGCAGAAAACATCCGGTTCCATATGTATTTTTCATTTCGCCTTCTTCAAAACAGCACTGTCCAAACAATGCTGCCTGCTGGTCTCCTGCTGCTCCTGCAATGGGGATTTTTCCTCCCATTACATCAGAAGAGGTATATCCGTAAATGCAGCTTGACGGCTTTACATCCGGAAGCATACTCTTAGGAATCCGGAAATATTCCAGAATCTCATCATCCCAGCATTTGCGGTGAATATCAAACAGCATGGTGCGGGCAGCATTGGTATAATCTGTTACATGGATACAGCCCTTCGTCAGATTCCAAATCAGCCAGGTATCCACTGTACCAAACATCAAATCGCCTCGTTCTGCCTTTTCCCTGGCTCCAGGCACATTGTCCAAAATCCATTCAATCTTGCTTCCGGAAAAATATGCATCAGGAATCAGGCCGGTCCGTTCGATAATCTTTTCTTCTAATCCATCTTTTTTCAATTGTTCAATCCGATCCGCAGTTCTGCGGCACTGCCACACAATTGCATTGTATACCGGCTCTCCTGTATCTCTGTCCCACACAATCGTCGTTTCACGCTGATTGGTAATTCCAATGGCTGCAATGTCACTGTAGTGAGCTCCGATTTTTCCCATAGCTTCCATAGTTACGGAAAGCTGTGAAGACCAAATTTCCATAGGATTATGCTCTACCCATCCTGGCTGAGGATAAATCTGGGGAAATTCCCTTTGAGCCACGCTGCAGATGTTTCCCTGTTGATCAAACAGAATACATCTGGAACTAGTAGTTCCCTGATCCAAAGCAATTACATATCTTCCCATTATCTTCTCCTTTTGCGCCTTTTTGTCAGCGCTGTTTTCTAACTGTTTGTTAATTTTTTGCCAAATGGTAAAGAAAAAACAGGGTATGCGCGATCCTCCGCAGCCATCTACCCTGCTCTGTCATCTCTAAGGCAACTTTCTATTCATCTTTTGTTGATTTTACCATGAGTTTTTAAAAATTGCAATAGAAAGTCGTTGATTTGTATATCTTTTTCCTTTGAATCAAAATTCAAATGTGAAAAGTCACAAATAATTATGTTATTTTAAATGTTTATCCAAGGTAAAACCTCGTCCCCTTACTTCCCTGACTCCATTAATGATAATAAACGCCTTCGGATCAATCTGTTGAACGTATTGATTTAAGTGGCTCATTTCACGGTTATGCAGCACACAGAGAACCGCCTTTTGTTCTAAATGCTGAAATCCAGTCTGAATTGGTACATAAGTCGATCCCCGATCCAGGTCTTTTTGAATAATCTCGTTAATCTTCTCATATTCTTTGCTGATAATCAGCACCTGAACATCTCCGCCGCCAAATACCAGTACCTGGTTTACCATAACCGAAGTCAAGAGCACAGACAAAATACCGTACAAAATTTCTTCTGCCCCTGTAAACAAAATCTGAGACATTAAAATAAATACATCCAGGCAATACATGGTCACAGCCACTGGAATTCGAAACTTTTTATTTAAAATCAACGGCGGAATGTCCATACCGCCGGTTGAACCGCCCAGGCGCATTACGATTCCCAGACCCAGACCAGTCAGAGCGCCTCCAAAAATAGCAGCTAACAGCCTGTCGTCCGTAATATGTCCCAAAGCTTCCAGACCAAGCATCCAGTTTAACAGTACCGGAAACAGCAGGGTACTGATAATTGTGGTAAGGGCAAACCGTTTTCCCAAAATCCACAACCCTAAAAAGAACATGATTACGTTAATACATGCTACAGTTACCGATACGTCTACGTGCAAAAAATACTCCACGCTTCTGGCAATACCGGTAGCTCCTCCTACCAAAAAGTCGTTTGGAATGGAAAAGACTGCCAATCCAAAAGTAAAAATTACATTTCCAAGAATAATCCCAAGAATTTTTATAAAACTTCTTCCTGCTTTCACGTTTTTTCCTCTTTTCTCAAAAATCCAAAAGCCGCCTGTCCAGCCAGAAGTTTTGGAAACATTCCGGTGTTCAGACGGCTCTGATGCCTTACTGTTTATCCGTGGTGTGCTTAATGGAAATTCCGGTAAATCCATAAAGAATGGAGAATATCGGAGTCAGCCACAGCAGAGGCACAAACAGAATATACTGGGACCAGGCAACTCCAAGAGTACCTGCCATATAGCTTCCGTAACCGTGCCACGGAATCATAGGACCAACCAGAGTACCGCTGTCCTCCAGACATCTGGACAGGATTCTCGGGTCAATCTTTCTTTCTTCAAACAGCGGCTTCATCAAAGTTCCGGTCAGCACATGGGACATTGGGCTGGAACAGCTTACAATACTGGTTACATAGCCTACCATAATAGTGGCAAAAATCAGCGCTCCGTCGCTGTGAATGTGCTTTGTAAACACAGAAAGGATGTTGTTCAGCACTCCCAGTTTGTTCAGCATACCGCCCATACCAACTGCAAACGTAATAATCGCAACGTACTGAAGCATGCTGCTCATGCCGCCTCTGTTTAAAATAGATTTTAATACGCCAATATCGGTATCGCACTTAAAGCCATTGTAAGCGATGCTTAATACAGACTTTAAATCTGCTCCCTGAACAAAAATCGCTACCAGGGCTCCGGCTACTGCACCAATTCCCAGGGCTTCAAACGCTCCAACCCGAAACATTAACAATGCGATAATCAGAACCGCCGGAATCAAAGTGGCCCATCCAATATGGAAACTGCCTTCCAGGTAACTGATATATTCATTTAAGTTTCCTGCGTCATAACTGCCGCTTGTCTGTGAAAATCCCAGAACCGTAAAGAAGATAATGCTGATAATCATAGGCGGAATCGTAGTCCACAGCATACTCTTTACATGGTCTCCCAGCTTTGCGCCTGCTACTGCCGGAGCCAGATTGGTAGTATCGGAAAATGGGCTTAACTTATCGCCGAACATTGCGCCGCAGATAACGGCTCCGGCTACCATGCCAGGATTAATTCCCATAGCGTGGCCGATTGCCATCATAGCAACTCCTGCGCTTCCGGCTGAGCCGTAAGAAGTTCCGGTTACCATACTTAAAATTGCAGTAAATACCAGGGTAAATACCAGTAAGTAAGATGGATTAATGGATTTTAACCCGTACACGATGATGGTTGGTATCGTGCCGGACTGCATCCAGGTGCCAATCAGAACACCGATTGCCATCAAAATTGCCATTGTTGGTAAAACTACTTTCAGCGCTTCAAACGCTCCTTTTTGTACCTGCTGGTAATCTACCTTAAATACCAGGCAGCATCCGTAGATAATCAGCCATGAGAAAAACAGGCCGACCATCGGTCCTCCTACCTTTAAGGTTACGCAAGTCGCAACCGAAGCAATGATAAGAACCATTACCACGGCCGACTGCCATCCGTTGAGAGTCTTTAACTCTTTTTCTTTGGTCTCCATACTCGTTCCCTTTCTTTTTATCGTTATTTTTTTAACATTCCAGTCTCTATCATACCTCAAACTGATAAAAAATTAAATAGCCTATGTTAATTTTTTATAAATACACAGGTTATGAACTTTAGAAAAACTTTTCAAATCAGTCACACTTTCATCACAACTTCCTGATAGGATAATATTGTCAAGAACAAAAAGGCACCTGCCTTTTCACTTAGACTTTTTCATACTCATGGCCGGCAGATGAAACATCTGCCGGCCCCTCCCTTTTTGCAGAGTCCAATGAGATTACTGGTTCGTTTTACGGTTTAATGCCAAAGGCAGATTGACGCCTAACGGATTGATAATTACGCCATTTGCCTCTTTTGGAAGCATCTGTGGAATCTTGGCTGCTTCGATTACCATAGGCTTTAATTTATTTTCCCGATTAAACTTCTGAAATTCCAGAATGTCTGTAAACAGCGGCTGGAACACTGTGCCGTTTTTCAGCTTTATCAGTGGGATTCCATTATCCTCTGCCTGTACCGGAACAATGTATCTGCCCTTTCCGAAATGGCTGGCAGCCTCTTCCTGAAGTTCCTTCATTTTATCTGTTAATTCCGTTACAGCCTGTCCTTTCATTTCCTGCATCAGATAAATAGCAGTTAAATGAAGAGCCGGATTCTCTACCCATACCTTTCCTTCCGGAAGTTCCTTTGGATCCCTTCTCTGTACAAATTCCTGAAGCTGGATCAGGTATTCTTCTCCCTCGCGGCTGACTAATAACGCGTTGACTCCCATTGCATATAAATTGGTATAAAATACCAGAAGATGTTTGTTTTCCAGTCTGGCAATGCTGACCGGTATCTTTTCTTCCAGCAGTTCCTGTGCTTTTTTCTTTGCCTCTTCCATATCAAAAAACAGCAGAATTTCATCATCAAAGGTCTCCGGATGGCAGACCACATACGGTTCCTTTGTACATACGGACATTAATACAAATAACTCGGAAGCTGTCCGAAGCTGCTCCAGAAGAGCCGGATTTTCAATTTTTCCACTCTTATCACTCATATCTTTGCTTCTCCTTAAGTTACTATTTTATTCAATTGAGGACGCTCTCCATTATAACATCTATAATGGAGAAATTCTATAGGCATCCGCATGAATTTTCATTACGATTTTTGTCAGGCCGCAACGGTAAGTTTCTGAATGCTTCTCCCTTCGTCAAACAGCTTTCCGTAAACCTCTCTGCACTTTTTCAGCCTGCAGAATACCTTTATCATCTCCGTTTCATTTCCGTATACCTTCCACGGCCCTACACATTTATAATTTTTCCCTTTCTGTTCGATAAAACCAACGACATCGCACAGTGGATACCCCAGAAAAAGCCCGATTTCATGGGGAAAACACTGATATTTCCAGAGCCGCGCTTTCAATTCTTCCAAACATGCCCTCCACTCCAGCTTCTCATATCCCATTTTTACCAGCAGTTCTTTTGCCCCCCTTGTATTCAAGTCTGCCTCCAATCTCTTTTGCCTATATACAAACACCAATGCCTGAAGCTCCTTTTGGTTCAACGCCTCTACAAAAATTCCCTTACTGTTTAATTTTTTATTTATGGCTCTTAATTCCTCTTTCAGACAAGTTTCTTTCTCAAATTTATAATTAAACAATCCTGCAGTTTTCAGCCCTGCGAGAGTCGGCGCACAAAATTCGATTACTTTTCTTTCCAGCATAATCTTCTCCTCCTACACGTACTTTATCTTCAAAAGCTACAGTCCTCTTTCTTCAGTTAGTTCCAACTAACTATTTGTTCTATTGTATCCATTTTCTTTTGCTCTGTCAAGTTTATTCTTTTTTAATAGAAATATTATTCCCTTTTTCTTTTAAATTTGTATTTGCCTGATATACTAAGTGGTAACATGGTTTACTGCAAAGGACGGTGTCAGTATTGAAACTTCTAGCCTATTTTATTATCCCATTTTATACCTTTTTGTTTGCCCGTGGGTATGGATGGCTTACAACCAATTTCTCAGTCATTGCCAATTCGGTCAAAGGAGGCATCGGATTTGCTATCTGGGGAATTTTAATTGGTCTTTATTTATACTTAATCCACAGAAAATTAAAAAAGGTCATGGTTCTTCCAACAGGATGCCGCATTTTGCTTCCTGTCTCTCTGATTCTGCTTTTTTGCGCCGTTACTACTCCGTACCTTCCGAATGATATGCCCTTAAAAGCGTCCCTCCATATTCTGTTTGCATTTGTTTTTGGCGTTTCGATTCTATTATATTTTCTCTGGATTATCCTGATTCAGTACCGCCAGTCTCCAAATCGTTACCGGCCGCTGTTTACTGCTATTCTGGGAATTAGCGTGGGGTCCTGCTTCCTCTTTCTTATAGCTGGAATTGTCAGCAGCGCCCTGGAAACCTTTATGACCATCACCATCTCTGTTTTGGCTTACCGGCTATGGGAAACCCAGCTGTCAGCTGCCAGGGATGCCGCATAGATTCCATATTAAAGAGGGTATCGCAAAATCCGACGATTTTACGATACCCTCTTGTTCCTGAATTTATCAGGTTTTCTTCTTTTTCATTTTCACTGGCCTGTTTTCTTTTTTCAGCACATGGCAGATGTTCTCCTTAATCCGGTTGGATAAATAGGCATACTGCATCAGTTCTTCTTCATTAAAGCCTGCATATCGGGCCATTTCATAATCCTTTTGAGCTGCCCCCAAATCAACCAGCACCGGCTCTGAAGCCGGCAGCAGCACTGCATTTACCTGTTCTTCTATTTTAATCAGCTCTTTCAGCGTCAATTTCTGCAGTCCTAATGCCAGACGGCTTCTGGACATATTGGTTACGTCTGACAGTTCCTTTAACGTATCAATCCTGGGCTTCTGGCTTAAATAAATCAAAAGGCTAATCTCAGAAAGAGTAAGCCCGTATTTGATTGCAACCGGATCCAGGTAGTGATCCAGCAATTTCCGGTCTCTGTAGGAATCCAGTAAAACTCCATCTCCATCTAAGGCCCCATGGCTTACGCTGCTCCTTTCATCTCCCAGCCTGGTAGAACCTGGAAAAATAGAAAACGGAACAGCCCCGTCCCCTGCCGCATCCAGTAAAAACCGGTACACAGACAGACGGTTTTTTTCATAGTCCTCTTCTGTCAACACAGATTTATAAAAATCATGGTAATATTCAAATACCATCCGTTTCATTTTGATGGTCTTTGTAAGGCTTAATCCCTGAGTAACCAAAGAACCCTTGGTCTTTACATAATAATAAATGGGAACCCGAAGGGCATAGATAGTATCTGTGTGGCGGAGATATTCCAGATTAAACATGAAATCTTCACACCAGCTTATGGTCTTATCCATGGAAAGAGCATATTTTTCAATGATTTCCCGTTTAAACAGCTTGTTCCATAAAACCCCGTAATAAAAGTCTGCCGGATTTTCCATCATAAATCCCGCAAATTCTTCCAGGGTCAGAGCGCCGTCTTTGTCAATATCCCCTTTGTGGGAAAGCCGGTCTCCGATTACCCGATAAAAATCCGCAATTACCATATCGCAGCCGCTTTCCACCGCCGCCCGTACCATCAGGTTCGTAGCATCCGGAGTAATCCAGTCGTCACTGTCTAAAAACTGAACGTATTGCCCCTCTGCCTCTTTCAGCCCCATATTTCGGGTATCGGAAACTCCTGTATTTTCTTTGTGAATCACCTTCACACGACTGTCTTTTCGTTTATATTCTTCACAAATTTCTCCGGAAGAATCTGTGCTTCCGTCATCAATCAGAAGCAGTTCAAAATCCGTATATCCCTGATTTAAAACGCTTTCCACACATCTTCGTATACTGTTTTCCGCATTATAAACAGGTATGATAATACTTACCGTAGGATTCATCCATCTGTCTCCTTTCTCTAAACACAGCGTCTGTCAATGCGGTGTTAAAAAAAAGTATACCATGGAGTCGGAATGTTCTCAACAGGCAAGTTTTTCTTGGGCTATTTTTTCTGCTGCCCCTCTATACCACCGCATACTTCTTTCCTTTTTTATTATATAAAAAGAGTGAAATCAGTATGGTGGAAATTTCTGCCAGAGGCATAGTCATCCAAACGCCGTTGACCCCGATTACTGGAGGCAGCGTAAAAATAAATATTACCACAAAAATCAGGGAGCGAAGGGAGGAAATAACTGCTGAAGTGACGCCGTCTCCCAGCGCAGTAAAGTAACCGGACAGGAATACGTTTACTCCAATAAACAGGAATACAGGACTAAAGTAAAGCAATGCAGTCGCTGTCAGGTCATACACATGTCCGCTGCTTGTAAACAGGCTGATAATAAAGTCTCCTCCTACAAAGAGAATCCCCATAATCATAACGGCAGTCACTCCGATTGTGATAAAGCTGTATTTCAGCGTCTCTTTAATTTTTTCCCGATTACCGGAACCTAAATTATAGCTGACTACAGGTGCGGCGGCAACTGCAATTCCCATATAAAATGCAATAAAGAAGTAATAGATATACATAATAATGGTAACTGCCGCTACGCCGTCTTCTCCAAACTTCTGCATAATAATCAGGTTAAACAGAAGAGTTGTAACTCCTGTTGAAAGCTCTGTCAGCATTTCACTGCTGCCATTAGTACAGGATTTCCAGAGAGTATGGAAATCCACTTTCGGTTTTGCAAATCGGATATTACTGCGCTTCATAAAGTAGTGAAGCCCAATTACCGCACTGGCGCTGATGGAGAAAACCGTTCCCAGGGCCGCACCAAAGGTTCCCCAGCGAATCACTCCCACAAACAAATAGTCCAGAATCACATTAAGCACCAAACCGACTACAGACATGTGCAGACCGACCTGGGGATTGCCGTCTGTCCGAACCAAATACTCGAAAAAGAGTTTAAACGCCATTGGAATGGTGCCTGCAAATACTACAAAAGCATATGGAAGCACATGTTCCATCAGTCTCTCACTGGTTCCCAGCAAAACAGCAATCGGTCTTAAAAACAGGATTCCCACTACGGAAAATAAAATTGAAAAGAACAGCAGAACCAGCGAAATGAAACTGAAAACTTCATTGGCTTTTTTCTGTTCATTTCTTCCCATGTGTTCTCCAATAATTGCCCCTGCTCCGGTAGCCAGCATGACAGCTGTACCAAAGATAATGCAGGTAATGGGAATTACAATATTGATTCCTGCCAGAGCATCTGAGCCGGCATACCTGGATACAAAGAAGCCGTCAATGGTGGTATAAAAGGACAAGAAAATCATTGTAAAAATAGACGGCGCTAAATATTTTAAAAACTGCCTATAGGACATAGGTCTTGTAAATACGTTCATAATAGCCTCCTGACAAACTGGTAATTTTTTCACCGGAAAACGCCATGAGCATGAAAGTTTTGGCATATGCACCTTGCGTTTTTCCGTCTCTGGTACTATCATAAGGTATATAGTAACTATATAGTCAAGAGGTGAACTTGCATAATGGAAAATATGTTTTCTGCCGGAGAACTGGCAAACTATCAAAATATATCGAAACAGACTCTGCTGTACTACGATAAAATCGGGCTGTTCAAGCCCTCCTATACGGATCCGGAAAACGGCTACCGCTATTACAGCGCCGATCAGCTGGACGCTCTGGATACCATCCTGATTATGAAAAAAATCGGCTTTTCCTTAAATGAGATTAAAAGCCATATGGAACACTACACCACAGAAAACAGCATCCACTTTTTCCGAAACCAGCTAAAGGTGATTGAACAGAAAATCAAAGAGCTTTCTCTGATTCAAAACCGGTTAGAACACCGCTGCCAGCAGGTGGAACAGGTTTACTCCAAGCAGTCTGCAGAACCCTCTCTTTCCCAGGCTGACAGTGTCTATATCCTGTACCATGATGTAGAGCATCCTTATAGTATGAAGGAGATCAGCATTGCTACAAAGCAGTGTTACGCCCAGGCCTTGAGCAATAACCTTCCCATTTTCTTTCAGTGCGGGGTTTCCGTCCCCCTAAAACAGGTATTAGGGGGAGACTGTACCAAAGCGAAAATAGCCTTTGTAACCACCGAACCCGTTCCATCTGTTTCCAATATTCAGATGCTTCCACAGGGCCTGACTGCCTCCATTTACCATTTTGGCAATTATTATGATATTAATCATTCCTACATCCGGCTCATCGAATTTTGCCGGGAGCAACGTCTAAAAATCATATCGGATTCTTATGAATTCTGCATCAATGATTATATTACTTCCAGATATGAGGAAGAATTTATTACAAAAATCCTGTTTTATGTAGAAAAAGCTCCCTAATACCTTACAGATTCGCCCCAGACGCCCCCGCCGGATCTCCATGTAAAAGTTCCAGAGCCATTTCCACAGCTCCGTCAATTGCTTCTTTTTCAGGGAAGCAAATCTGGGCCTGTGGAAATTTTTTCTCTATTATTTCAGTAAAATGCCTTAAAATTATCGGAGATTTCAAAATGCAGCTTCCCCATAACCCCAGCTTAAAGTCTGGCTCTTCTTTCAAATTCAGCGCCGCTGCAATGTCTTCTACCAGAGCAGCTAGACATTCTGCAGCTTCTAACAAAATTTTCTCTGCATAAGAGTCTCCACTCTCAGCCGCCTGATTGACCAGTTTCCCCAACTGCGGCAGACCTGCCGGATTAATTCCGCTTTCCAGAGACAGGCGAATCAAATCATCCCGTGTTTCTATTTTCAATTCCCTGCAGATCAGTTCTGTCATTGCCGTATTCTCTACCGCCTGATCCAGCCAACGCCCCACATGGCGAAGAGCCATTTTCGTTACCCATGTTCCAGATCCTTCATCTCCCAAAATAGCCAGAGGCCAGCCACCTGCTCTTGCAGTCTTTCCTTTTTTATTCTTTCCAGTAATAATAGAACCTGTTCCGGAAATCATCAGCAGCCCTTCACCGCCGGTTACTGTATAATGAGCCAGCTCTGCATCATTCATCAAATATATGGGACAATTCACTCCAGGAATCTGGTTATAAATTTCTGTCAGGCGGCTGAGATCTTCCTCACTGTCAATTCCCGTAGTTCCACAGACCATATAAACCATATGTTCTCTTTTTCCGCCAAACTGTTTCAGGCATTGTTCCAGACTCTGCTGGATTCTCCCAAGCATTTCCTCTGTATCTAAATATTGGTAATTTGCCGGACTTCCAACGGCATATCCCAGGCAATTTCCCGACAGATCGCAGGCCTTTACCCTGTAATTGGTTCCGCCGCTGTCGACCCCAATAACAAACTTCTGATTGCTTCCATTTTTAGATAACATAACTCTCCTCCTGAAAAATGATTTGGTATTTCCTCATTGACTGGTTCCAGCACTTTCAGGATATATCATACCATAATACACAAAAAATGCCAGGCAAGCCTATGCTCCCTGACATTTCTTAATCTCTATTTATCTGTCTTTGAAAACAGCAGCAATAATACCGCATAAAACGCGCCCAGTATTGCTCCAATTGACACGCCGCCCAGAACTCCGTAAAAAGCAGCTCTGCTGCCTCCGTCAATCGCTCCCATTATTCCAAACAAATTTGCCAAAACTACTATTACAACCGCTGTGGTGCGCAGACATATGCCCCAGTGCTTACCTGTACTCACTTGTTTCTCCTTTTACAGCATTTTCCAACAGTATCTCCTGTCCTTATTGGACTATTCTATTATTATATCAGTTTGGTTCTTACTATAAAAGTCAAGTTTATGTAAAACTTTGGTAAAGAACTAGTGACAGTTCCACAAAGCAGTCAAAACATGCTCTCCGGTCATGGTTACCGGTGTATCGGACTTGATTACTGCTCCGCTGTATACCCATCCGTCAAATTCACAGCCGTCTTTTTCCGGAACCGGAAGTTCGCCATAAGGTTCCCCAAATGTAACCATAAAATCTCCGTCTGGTCCGTGTTCCCCAAATGTTCCTCCATCCAGATCAAATTTTACCAGCACCTTTGCCGGTTTCCACTGAGCAATTAATGTCATTTCTCCCTGTACCTTATCTGCCCCAAAACTCCATGGATACTCTTCTTCTCCATAAATCCATCCGTTAAATTCATAACCTGGCCGCACCGGATCTTCCGGCTTTTCCACTAATTGTCCGTAACGCAGCTTCTGGCTTTCGATTTCTGTGCCTCCGCCAGTCTCGAAGTTTACAAAGTACCCGCCATTTACTGTGAATACAACTGTAAGAATTACAGTAGCTGCAATCAGCCCCAAAATCAGCTTGTCCAAAATACGAATTGGCACGTCTTTACTTCCGTATATTCCTCTGCCAAACCATTTTTTCTTAACCGGTGGCTGGCTGTCTGTTGTGTTTGTGTTGATTTCTGTATTTTTATTTTCTTCCATATTGTCACACCTTATCGAAACAATCAGGGCTGCCGCATTTATCGTGCAGCAGCCCCCTGTAAGCATTACGCTTTTGTTTTCACTAAATCCTGATTACTTACGTACCAGGTACTTTCTCATATCAATTGCACATGCTACAAGGATAATCAGACCCTTGATGATGTACTGAAGGTTTGCGTTGATAGAAAGGAAATTCAAAGCTACGAAGATAATACGCAGTAAGAATACACCTAATACAACGCCGCTGATTTTACCAGTACCACCTACGAAAGATACACCGCCGATAACACAGGCTGCAATGGCGTCACACTCGTAGTTTAAACCGGTATTTGCAGTATTGGAACCAATACGTGCAGACTCAATGAAACCGGTAATACCATACATCATACCAGCCAGGGTATGTACCAGAATGGTAGTCTTCATTACGTTTACACCAGATACGTTAGCTGCTTCCGGGTTGGAACCTACTGCAAACATGTTCTTGCCGAAAGTGGTCTTGTTCCAGATAAACCACATAATGACAACTACAATTAATCCGTACCATACATAGTTTGGAATCGGAACATCGCCAACCTTGCAGATACTTCCGGTTACGAAGTTCTTAAAGGAATCATCCAGACCGGACAGAGGCTGTCCGTTATTTCCGTTAGCCATAATGTAAACCAGCAGAGTACCATATACAATCAGCTGGGTGGCCAACGTAACGATAAATGGATGCAGCTGGAATTTTGCTACGAAGAAACCATTGACCCATCCTACAACGGCACCTACTAACAGTACAGTCAGAATAACTACCGGAATCGGAATTACCGGAAGATTCGGGAACATCTTACTGCCATAGGTTACTGCCTGCAGCAGGGATGCAGAGATACATGCAGTCAAACCAACAACCCGGCCTGCGGAAAGGTCTGTACCGGTCAATACGATACAGCCTGCAATACCACATGCGATAGGCAGGTTTGCTGCAGAAAGGCTGATGATGTTTACAATTGAACGAGTTGCCAGGAACTTCGGGTTCTGGATAAACGTATAGATAATTGCAATCACCAGCAGGATGTACATTGCATTGTTTAACAACATCTCTTTCCAGAAAGTCTTTTTATCTTTGCTGTCCAGAGCTTTATAGTTTTCTATTCTTGTATTAATATTAGTAACTAATTTCATGGAATCCGGCCTCCCCTATACATATTTTGCAGCAAGAGTCATGATCTCTTCCTGAGTAGTATTCTTTGCATCAACTTCGCCTGCCAGCCGTCCGCCTGACATAACCAGAATACGGTCGCAGACACCTAACAGCTCTGGCATCTCAGAAGATACCATGATGACAACCTTGCCTTTCTTAGCCAGGTCAATAATCAGCTGGTAGATTTCATATTTTGCGCCTACGTCAATACCACGGGTTGGCTCGTCCAACAGCAGAACCTCTGGATCTGTAAGCAGCCACCGGCCCAGGATTACTTTCTGCTGGTTTCCGCCTGATAAAGAACGAATCTTTGTCTCCTGAGTAGGAGTCTTGGTTCTCATGGCATCTATAGACCACTGGGTATCCTTCTTCATAGAAGCTTCATTTAATACAAAACCAAATTTAATATGTTTCTTCAAACTGGAGATAACGGTATTCTCCCGAATATTTAAGATACCAAAAATACCGGTAGCACGGCGTTCCTCTGTCAGAAGAGCAAATCCGTTTTTAATGGATTCTCTTGCATTGCGGTTCAATACCTGTTTTCCGTCTAATTTAATGGTTCCGCTTTTTCTGGTTGCAATACCGAAAATATTCTCCAGAGTCTCGGTACGGCCGCTGCCGTCCAGACCTGCCAGACCTACAATCTCGCCCTTTCTAACATTAAAGGAAACATCCTTTAATAAAGAATACTGAGCGGTCAGATGTTCTACTTCTAACGCAACTTCTCCAGGAACATTGTCTTTTGGAGGGAACTGATTACCCAGTTCACGTCCTACCATCAGACGGATAATCTTATCCATAGTCATGGAAGAAGCAGGCTCGGTAGCTACCCATGTACCGTCCCGCATGACTGTAATATCATCTGCAATCCGAAGAATTTCGGCCATTTTATGAGAAATGTAAATGATGCCGCAGCCTCTGTCCCGAAGCATGTTAATGATCTTAAACAGATGCTCAACCTCTTCTTCTGTCAGAGAGGAAGTAGGCTCGTCAAATACGATAACTTTCGAGTTAAAAGAAACAGCCTTGGCAATCTCTGCCATCTGTCTCTGAGAAACCGGCATAGTGCTCATAACCCTCTTTGGGTCTACCTCTATGCCAAGATCTGCGAATACCTTGTTGGTATCCTCCAGCATTTTCTTTTCATCAACCATGATGCCTTTCTTTGGATACCGGCCCAGCCACAAGTTATCCATAACATTGCGCTTTAATGCCTGGTTCAATTCCTGATGCACCATTGCTACCCCGTTTTCCAAGGCCTCTTTCGAGTTTTTAAAATTAATTTCTTTTCCTTCCAGGTAGATGTGGCCGCTGTCTTTGGCATACATACCAAACAGGCACTTCATCAATGTAGATTTTCCTGCACCATTTTCCCCCATCAGAGCGTGAACAGTTCCCCTGCGAACTGTGAGGGAAACGTGATCCAAAGCTTTTACTCCAGGAAACTCTTTACAGATATCTGTCATCTGCAGCAAAACATCCTGTTGTCCCATTACCTGTATCCCCTTTCTCATTAGAAAAAATCAAGGCGGCTGCCACCTGAAACGACAGCCGCCTTAACTATTTCCTTTTAACCTATCGGCATTTCGTAATTATTCACCAGTATAAGGTGCGTAAGGAATGTAAATCTTGTTGCTTACTTTTTCAGATACGTTGAAGTCGTCGGTATCAGCCATTAATTCCTTGCCAGCGCCTACGTTCTGTACCAGGTAAGCAATACCCTGTGCCATACCTTCTGCATCCTGCTTAATCGTACCGGTCATCTTGCCGTCAGCAATTAACTGCTTAGCTGCGTCAGTAGCGTCTACGCCGAATACAGGAATGGTTGTGCTGCCTTCTGTACCTAAGTTGTAGCCCTTGTCATTCAGAGCAGTAACAACACCCTCAGCCATACCGTCGTTGTTGCAGATAACCAGCTCGATCATGTTGTCGTTGTCTTCATTGAACTGAGCCAGGTTGGTGTTCATGTAGTTGTTTGCTGCAGTTGCACTCCAGTTGCCTTCCTGGTCTACCTGATATTTATCAGTATTGGAAGCGTCGAAGTACTCTAATTCTGGCTTGCCAGCTTCGGTCAGGACTGCGTTTGCATCCTCTACGCCGAACTGAGTTCTGTAGATAGCCTCTACGTTACCTAACTGACCCATGAACATTGCGTAGCTGATCTTGCCGTCGCCGTTTAAGTCAACCTTGTCGTAGTTTTCTACTACGTATTCGCCGATCATCTTGCCCTGCATATGTCCTGCTTCTGGAGCGTCGGTACCAACGAATGCACACTTATCATAAGCGCCTAATACCTTGCCTTCTTCTTCATCAGACTCAACTGCACGGTTGAAGAAGATTACAGGAATGCCAGCTGCAGATGCCTTATCAACGATTGCCTGAGAAGCATCAACAGAACCGGAAGTAACGATATTAACGATTAACAGGTTTGCGCCCTGAGAGATTGCAGTATCAATCTGCTCGTTCTGGGTGGTCTGGTTGCTGTTGCTGTCGTAGTTCTGGAACTTAACACCAGCATCAGTTAAAGCTTTGTCCAGAGCAGTACGTACACTGGAAATATAAGTATCGCTGTAGGTGTAGTAGAATACTGCTACATCCAAATCAACTGCCTCTGCTGCTGGAGCTTCGGTCTCTGGAGCCTCAGTAGTATCACCGGCAGCTGGTGCCTCAGTTGCCGCTGGAGCTGCAGTTGTAGCTGCAGCATCTTTAGAGCCGCCGCAGGCTGCAAGGCTCATTGCCATTACGCCAGCCATAGCTAATGCCATAAATCTTTTTTTCATAGTAACATCCTCCTCTAAAAAATAATGTCTTGTGACTTTTAACCATCACAAGACATATTATAACCCATCTTTTATCAAAAGTATATACAAATATCCACAATAAGGGTACAAAATCTTATCATATCGCCCGTTACTGACTGAATGGAAACAACAATTTTTGACATTCTTCTTCAAACATATTGTCCCGGTTAACAAGAATTGTGTCGGTTCCAATCGATTCCTGTGGTTTTCCGGTTTCATTAACTAAATAAACGGCTGCTTCAACTCCCAGGTATCCCATCGCATATGGGTTTTGTACAATCAAGCTGTCCACTTCCCCCGTCTCCAGCATCCCTACAGAAACCGCATTGCTGTCAAATGCAGTTACCCAAATCCGATCCCTGGCTTCAATATCGCGAATGGCCCACCCCACTCCCAGGCTGGTCCACTCATTAAATGTTGCAATCACGTTAATCTTTGGATTTCTGTCTAACAAAATCTTTGTCTTTTCCCTGGCATCTTCGGTCGTAGACAGTACATTAATGGTTTCTACCGTCTTTACTCTGTCGTCTTTTGCAATCCGTTCCCGAAAACCAGCTTCCCGTTCCTGTCCATTGGCAGAATGAATGTCGTAATTAACGATTCCGATATGAAGTTCCTCTTTCTCAGACTGCAGTGCTGCTTCTCCAGCCATATAACCCGCCTGGAAATTATCGGTTCCAATACGGCAGCTAACCTGGTCAGAATTAACATCACTGTCAATCACCACGATTTTAATCCCCTGTTTTGCTGCTTCCTGAATCGGCTGGCAGTTGGCATTATAATCCACTGCTGAAAATACAATTGCATCAACCCCTTCTTTTACAGCATTTTCTATCATCTCATTCTGAGTTTCATAATCTTCTTCTGAATCAGGTCCCTCAAAGCTCATCTGGATGTTGTACTCCGTACTTGCAGCGCTGGCTCCTGCCTGAACCGATTTCCAAAAAGAGGACTGGGTAGATTTTACAATTACTGCTACCCTGGTCTTTCTGCTTTCCTGATGAAACCGACATCCCGAAAGTCCTGTTCCTGCTGCCAGCACCGCCAGAAAAAGAATCAGGGATCTGACTGATTTTTTACCGTTCTTCATAACCGCCCTCCCCAATCTTTGGCATAACAATCGTTACCTTTGTTCCTTCATCCAGTTCGCTGTCAATCTGTATCCCATACTGTTCTCCAAAATAAATTTTAATCCGATTGTTAACATTTCGGATTCCTATACCCGTCTTGTCTCCAGCTGAACCTTCTAAAATCTCCCTGCACTGTTCCCTGGTCATTCCAATGCCGTTATCTTCTACTGTAAATACCAGATTTTCTCCTCTGGAATGAACTCCAATTTGAATCTCTCCCTCGTCCACCATTCGGTCCAGACCATGGTAAATAGCATTTTCAATAATAGGCTGTAACGTAATCTTATTGCAGTAATAGTGCAGGCACTCTTCTTCTATGTCAAATGAATACGTAAACTGCTTATAACGGAATTTTTCGATTTTCAAGTAGCTTCTGGCATGTTCCAGTTCTTTTTCTACTGTAATCATCTCATGGCCTTTACTGATACTGATCCGAAACAGCTTTGCCAGTGCGTTAACCATTTCTACTGCGTCCTGGGTTCTCTCTTCCTCGCACAGCCATCCGATAGCGTCTAAGGTGTTATACAAAAAGTGGGGATTAATCTGAGCCTGAAGAGCCCTGAGTTCCGCTTTTCTAAGAGTAATCTCTTCTTCGCGGACTTTTTCCATAAGCTGCTGAATCTGAACCACCATATGGCCGAAAGACTGAGATAATTCTCCGATTTCCCTGCTTCCTTCCACAGCATGGTAGGTAAAATCCGAAGCGCTGTCCTCAAATTCTCCCATTGCCTGAATCAGACGCTTTACCGGCCTGGAAATCATCCTGGAAAATACCAGGCTGCTACAGATGGCTGTAAAAAGCACCAGCAAAAGAAGCGCCAGCAAAAGGGCTGCCACGTTCTGAACCTTTTTTGTAATCAGTTCGTCCACATAGCTGACGCCAACTACCCTCCATCCGCTGTCTTCCATGGTCCTAATGGTATAAATCACGTCAGACTGCTCCAGATAACCGTCGGATGTATGTTTTAACAGTTCCAGCTTTTCTTCCTTCAATCCTGAAAAAATCAGCTGCTGCTGAGGATGGTAAACCATATTTCCTTCCCGATCCATAATAAAACAGTAGCCGTGCTGTCCAATTCCCACTTCATCTACGTAATCTGCTATCTGGGAAAACCGGATGTCCATGACTACAATATGCTTCTGTCCATCTCTTGTTTCCACAGGCTGTTTCATAGAAACCACCCATGGATAGTAATCGGCTAACAGTGTTTCTACATGGGGTTTGGAAATCGAAAGTTTTCCTTTTTCATATTTCTGTTCCGGATTAAACGAAAGATTTTTAAACACATTTTCCTTTAGTTTCCGGTTCCCAGACCAGCTTTCCAGCAGGTTTCCCCCTTTATCATAGCAGGTTACCGCTACCACATCATTTCTTGTTGTAATCAGGGTATTAATGGCAGTATCCCGTTCCTCCGGACTATTTTTATAATATCCCTGAAGCATTTCCATGAGTTCCCGCATATTTCTTGTATAATCGCTGACCGTATTGGTCACCTGTGTCACTGCCTGCTCTCCGGCAGTAATGGTGCTGTTCCGGATAGAATTGTTATATACAGCTACAAATACCAGAAATCCGGCAGTAAATGCAGCCACCACAATCCCGACCACCATAACGGTCATAATTACGGACAGAGAATATCTCTCTCCTCTTTTTCTCTTATTCATACTTTTCCTTCACTCTGGCGGCGCATTGCATTTGGCGACTGGCCGGTATATTTTTTAAAACAGTAACTGAAATAATGCTGATCACTGTAACCGCACTGCTGGGAAATATCCCTGATTTTCATAGCAGTATCCAACACTAACTTTCTGGCAGTCTCGATTCGGATCTTTGTCAGCAAATCAATAAATGTGCTCCCTGTTTCTTTTTTCATCAGGGCGCTTAAATAATTGGGACTGACCCCAATCATGCTGCTGACCTGGGACAGAGAAAGGCCTGCATCGTAATACTGTTCCTCCATAATCTGGATGGCTTTTTCGCATAAAACCTGGCTGCTTTTTTTCCTCTGTTCCGCAATCAGCCTCCAGGAACACAGGCAGAATTCCTCCAGCGAGTTCCACAGTTCTTCTTCCTCGTCCCTGTCCAATTTCTGTCTGCATACCTCATAAGCTTCCTTTGCCTGTCTGGCCTTTTCTTCACCTGAGACTGCTGTCAGCATCCGCCCCACCTGGGAATAAACTTCTGCGGCCATCCCCTGAATCTGCATACGGCTGGATGCAATACGGCCTGACTGAATTTTTTCCTGTTCCAGATATCCTTCTAATTCAGCCTGTGTTCCGGAACGTAAAAGCTGAATCAATCCCTTTTCCAGCAGCTTTACCCGTTCCAGTTCTCCTGCCTGGTAAGGTTCTTCATCTGAAATGAAGTGAATCCGGCTTTTACTGTTTCTTGCATAAGACATCGCATCAGATGCCTCCCGAAATGCCTTATGACAGTCCAGAAGCTTGTCTGTCACCCGGCTGACTCCTACGCAGGCGTCCAATGTCAAAATTCTCTCCATGCTCTGGGTAATGTTTTCTGCTGCAATATGGAGATATTTATCAAATCTGGTCTGAGTTCCGATTAAAAGGGACACTATTTCGTCCCCTGCAAAAAAGCTGGCATAGTGAAGGTATTTCTTTAAAATACTGTCTACGGAATATACGTGCTCTGGTCCGGTACAGTTTTTTCCGTCAACAGTTCTGACAGCAGTAGTCATCACCACATACTGCATAGCGTCACCGCCTTGAGTCAAAAGGCCGTATTCTTCTGCCTGTTTCATCAGGAAAGCTTCCATCTTTTCTCTGTCTTCTTTCCGTTCTTCCTGAAATCCTGCCAGAAGAAGCGGCATCAAAAATTCGTTGACATTGGCCGCTTCCTGATTACGGGCTGCAAATTCCACAAAGATCCGATCCAGCTTTTCTTTGATTTTCTTTAATTCCCCGGTCAGTTCAATCATGGAAATCGGCTTTAGCATGTAACTGATAATATTATACTGAATGGCCTGCTGGGCATAGGAAAAGTCATCGTACCCGCTTAAAAATGCGATTTGGGTAGACGGCCTGATTTCCCGAATCTGCCTTGCCAGTTCTACTCCGGAAATAAAGGGCATACGAATATCGGTCAGAATTAAGTCCGGTTCCAGCTTTTCTACCAGTTCTAATGCTTCTGCCCCATTTTCCGCTTCTCCTACTACCTGAAAACCGATTTCTTCCCACTGAATTTTCCGGATAATCGCTCTTCTTAATTCTTCTTCATCATCCGCAACTATAATTCGGTACATGCAGCGCTCCTTTGCTATCGATTGATGTATTTAAATTTGATTATATCATACATTATCTCTCCCCGCCAATGAGAACCAGCAAAATATTGTCCTGGTTTCTTCTTTATGCTATACTGGCTTTATCACTCCGGAGACAGAAAGCCCCTTCCCGCTTTTCTGTCAGAGACTTTCTGTCTCTATAATCCGGTTAAGACTACAGCCAGGAGGTATGGACTATGACTCAATCTGAACACACTTACCAAATTACCGGCCACACCCGCTTAATCTGTCTGCTGGGCAATCCGGTCAGCCACAGCAAGTCCCCTGTGATGCATAATGAGGGATTCCGCCAGCTGGGACTGGATTACTGCTATCTGGCTTTTCAGGCAGATGAAGATTCTCTAGAAAAAACTGTGGAAGGATTAAAACTTTTAAACTGCCGCGGCTTTAATCTGACCATGCCCTGTAAAAATAAAATGGCCGCACTCTGCGACCATTTATCTCCTGCCGCTCAAATCAGCGGATCAGTCAATACAGTTGTAAACGATAACGGCGTCCTTACGGGACACACTACAGACGGACTTGGCTTTCTCATGTCACTGCGGGAAGCCGGCCAGGATTTTACCGGCAAAAAAATGGTTCTTCTGGGAGCCGGAGGCGCCGGAACCGCTATTTTAGTCCAGGCTGCCTTAGACGGTATGAAAGAAATCTCTGTATTCAGCCGCAGTTCCAGCCCCTTAATCACTCGAACCAGAAAAATCGCAGATACCCTGAATGAGAAAACCCACTGTCAGGTTCGCCTCTTTGATTACGAGGATGACGTCCTGCGCCGTGAAATCGCCTCTGCCCAGATTCTAACCAATTCCACCAATGTGGGAATGGCTCCAAATCCGGATAACTGCCTGTTGTCCGATTCTTCTTACTTCCATAAGGATCTGTTTGTGGCAGACGTGATTTACAATCCATCGGAAACCCGTTTCCTGAAGCTTGCAAAAGCTGCCGGATGCCAGACTCTCAACGGCCTCCCCATGCTGTTATATCAGGGAGCAGAAGCCTTCCGCCTGTGGACAGGAAAATCCCTTCCCGTAGACATCATAAAGGAAAAATACTTTTAACAGGAGCAGTACTTCTAATAGATGCTGATCTGTTCTTCTAAATTCAGCAGTACCTTTGCCCCTGGCTTTAAGCATCTCACTATCTGAGCCATATCATCCTCTGGGATCCCAACGCAGCCTGCGGTTCCGTATCCGTTTGTACAATGTAAAAACAGAGCGGAGCCCAGGTGAGGCGTTCCTTCTGGGTTGTATCCCATATCCAGGCAATAATTATATACGTCTCCATAAGCAGATAAATGCTCCGATTTTCCCTTGTCAAAGGGTTCTGTCATTACTGCTGTATCCACAAAGGTATTATAATGAGAGGAATCGCTGTCCCCAACCCAATACTGGGTGGGCGTTACATGGGTATAGGGAAGAGTCGTTCCAGGATTTTCCTTATTTCCAAACACCATTCCCGCTGTATACAGCCCTACCGGCGTTTTTTCATCTCCCTCTACTTCCTTTCCCATACCTTTTCGTCCCATGCGTCCTTCTGTATCCACCAGCGCCGTCCACTGATACTGTGTTGGTTCTGCTCCAGTCTGGTTTTTCTGGTACAAGGTCACTCTGGCATAAGTCCCGTCATGTCCTGCAATCACAATGATCTGCTCCACATCCTCTGCCTGGGAAACCTTTAGCTGACGAATATCATAGGTCAGGCCTTCCAACGAATCCACGGAAATGCCCGGAAGAATCGGCTTTAAATCAACAGCCTGAGTCTCTTTGCTGGCTGTCTCACCATCCTTTACTTCCATCTTCTCTGTCTCCGCTCCGCTGTCTCGGCGGATTACGCCTCCTGTCTGCAGCACCGGAACCGGCTGCCCCCCTGCCATTCCAGGCCCTCCTTCATTGGCTCCCAGCGCTGTACCTGCAAACAACATGGCAATGGCAGCAACAGACGCTGTCAATTTTAAATATCTATGGGTGTGCTTCATAAAACCTCCTTTAATTCCAGGCACCGTTTCCGTACAGACTGCCATTGTGATTCCTCTAAATCCTCTGGTTTTTCCATCTGCAAAACCGGCTCAACGTTTAATTTTATATGATAAATTGCATCATAAGCAGCCTCTTTTAATGTTTCCTTTTCTTCTGAAGTCTGGGATAGAATCGTTTCCTCCTCGGAAAACGCATGGTCATGGTCCATCAGAGGATACAATCCCAGGAGTTTTCCACTTTCGTTTTCCATAAAAAATCCAAAATTAGCGCCATGCCGATCTTCATTTCCAAGAATATAATCCACTATTTGCATGGTATAATAATTTTCCGGATCCATCTGCTTTATCAGTTCATACTCATTTTTATCGTGACGGCAGCAATATACCTGAAAATCCTCCCATGGTACCAATGCCATTTTTTCTGATGAAATAATCCTGCATTTTACGATTTTTTCTCCGCTGCCATAAATTTTGTTAATATGGTATGAATCGGCCACCTCTTCTAAGCGGCTGGTTTCTGCTTCCGTATAGGTTACATGCGGAACTGAAAGCGCATCTAAAATCCGGCTGGCTGCCAGTTCCTTTTTCCCTACCTTGTACAGGTAAAGTTCTTCATTCTGCCTAATCCATGCTTTCGCCGCCATCCCCTGCGCCGTAAGTTCAGGGGTGTGAATCCGTTCTCTCATAGAAAAAAACGTCTGGCTGACTCCCAGAAGAGCAGTTGCTGTAACTGCCTTTTCCAGAGTATTGGTAAATAAACTTACCTGATTCCAGGTCAGTGGTTCTTCCTCTTCTTTCATCCAATAGCAGTCGGAAAGTGAAGTAAAATGAAACATTCTGGCAATCCGGTATGGATTGCTCTGGCTGATATGAAAACCTGCCAGCAGCTTTTTCGCATTGGTTCTTCCAATATTCATCGCCCGCGTTTCGGTCCAGCCATGCATTACATCATCATAATCTGCATCCGGATACCGGAGAGATATCGGGAGCAGGTCATAGTTTAATATCCTGCATCTGTAACTGTCAATTTCCAGAACAGGCGTATCTTTTAACATCAGATAAGTCTTGCTGATTGTTCTCACCTCACTTTTCTGTGATAAAAGCTATTATACCATTCTTTCGGAGGTTTATCTATTTCTTTCTTATAATCTCATTCCTGCTTGAATACTTTTTATCAACTAAAAGGCCATTTATGGATAGAAGTTCCTTGATTACATTCCTATCCATAATGGCCTTTCATATAATTTTTAGTTTAAATTTGCCTTTTCTCTATTCTGACATTATAGCCTCAAATTTTTTTAAAACGGAAACTCTCACTAGTCTCTATGCATGGAGAACTGATCCATTGGATAATTCTTTAAGTTCTCCAATACCTTTCTGTCATCTGCTGATGCAATTAATGCATCTCTGTCTTTTTTCGCTTCATTTTCTGCCTTATGCTTGCTTGGGCCGCCAACACAGCCGCCAATGCAAGCCATACCTTCAATAAAATCTTCCGGAAGTCTGCCTAATTTCAAAAGAAGAAGGGCTTTCTTACATTCAGCGCCGCCGCTGCAGGCTGCAACCTTTGGAGTAATGTCTTCACCCATTTCCTTGAAGCACTGAAGCACTGCTGCCGTTACGCCGCCGCCGTTTCCAAAACGTTTGCCAAATACAGAACTTTCCTGATAATTGTTCTCTTCTGGCTCTAACTCAATATCCTTTGCACGAAGCATAGCCCGAAGTTCGCCAAATGTCATGGCATAATCTGCATTATCTTTAATATTTAAGTCCAGGGTTTCGCTCTTCTTTGCGATACATGGTCCGACAAATACGGTAATCACTCCAGGACGTACGGTCTTTAAATAACGGGAAACCGCACACATTGGAGAAACAGTTGTGGACATATTTTCTAACAATTCTGGGAAGTGCTGCTTAATCATATTAACAAATGCAGGACAGCAGGAGGTCGTCATCTTCTTGCCTTCCTTGTAAGCTTCTGCCCATTCTTCTGCTTCATAAGCAGCCGTCATATCTCCACCTAAGCCTACTTCTACCATATCGGCAAATCCTGCCTTCTTTAAAGCAGTCTTAAGGCTTGCCATGGTAATGTCTTTGCCAAACTGACCCTCTGTTGCAGGTGCAACCATGGCAACTACATCCTTTCCAGCCTTGATTAAGTTGATTACATCTACCAAAAAGGTCTTGGAACCGATTGCGCCAAATGGACAGCTGTGGATGCAGGCGCCGCACTGAATACATTTCTTTTCATCAATCTGGCAGATACCATACTCGTCATAGGTAATGGCGTCTACCGGACATGCTTTCTTGCAAGGTCTTTCCAGATGTGCAATTGCATTGTAAGGACATGCCTGGGCGCACTTTCCGCACTCTTTACATTTATTGGGGTCGATATGGGCTCTGTGCTGCCCCATGGTAATCGCACCAAAATGACAGGAATTCTGGCAGGCTTTTCCCATACATTTCCGGCAGTTATCCGTTACGATGTAGGAAGCAATAGGACACTCCTCACAAGCTGCATTAATAACCTGAACTACATTTTTAGACTCATGTCCGATTGGACACTGTCCTTCTGCCAGGCGTACTCTCTGCTTGATAATCTCCCTCTCTTTATAAATACAGCAGCGGTACTGGGCCTGAGGACCAGGAATCATCTCGTATGGGATTTCATCCCGTTCCTTTTCCAATGTTCCTTCCCAGGCCTTTTTTGCCACCTCATACAGAACATCATGCTTTAAACGTAAAATTGTTGCATCATTGGTAATCATAATTATCCTCCTGATACCTGTTAAGATTAATAATAAGTGACCGTAACCTTTTTGCCCATTTCTTCAATGGCATGCTTTAACTGGTCTACCAGATTCTGACGAATTCCCAAATCAAATGGCAGATTTGGATTCTGGTAGGCACTGTTAATCGCTTTTCCCACATACATATGTACTTCTGTACAATCCTCAATCAGCATCTTGGCCACCATGGACGCTCCGTTTTTCTTATCCAGTTCCAAAAAGAAATCCTCATTAATCGTTTCATTCTTCACATATCGCCGAATCAGATGCAGCACTCTATTCAGAGTTAAAACGCCTTCTGTGACCAAATCCACGCCTTCTATATATGCAATGGGCGGAATATCGGGATCTACATACTCTAACGATACATCCAGCGGTTTATTCAGCACCCTGGCTACCACAGTAGAACTGGTGCCGCCACTGACAATTTTCTTTGCTGTATCATCCGACATAAAATCCTGAACCATCCGCACATCATCTGCCGGATCGCTGGCCGGTCCTGTCATCAGATGCACCGGCTTGCTGTCAATAATCCGCATAACGGCAACTGTGGTATCGTCTCCTGGCCGGAACTGATACAGTTCGTCACAGGCATGGCTTAATGCCCCAGCCAGACGTGCCGCTGAAACTGTGCGGTAGTATTCCTTTACGGCATATTTGGCAATATCATCCCACAGCCATCCAAAATTCAGAAGTTCTCCCACTCCTGCATGAATGGTACCGTCGCTCATTAAAATCAGGGCGTCGCCCTTCTTTACTTTGAAGCGGAATTCGTTGATTTTCTTTCCTTCCACTTCCCGAATATTTTGGGGAATCTCCTGGAGAACCCCGTCTCGGATAAAAATACATCCAGGATTGTCAAATTCTACCAGATAGGCCTCTCCATTGTGAAATACCTGTAAAATACTGAATGTAGAATATGCCACCTGGCGTACCTGGCAAACCGGCAACGTCTGTACAATAGTATCTACACATTCTTCCAGAGTCGCTCCATTTAAAAACATGGTTCCCAGGATTTTTGATGTGAGCGTCGACAAAATATTGGCCTTTACTCCGCTTCCCATTCCGTCTGCCAAAATCATAATATTGGAGTCTTCTGTCTCCAGTATCTCTACTTTATCGCCGCACAAAATTTCAGTAAATTTATTCAGGCTTTTATAAGCAACGTCTACGGTAATTCCCATTATCTGACCTCGCTTTCACTGCCATCCTCCAGAAGGGATCTGCACAGCTTCGTCAGCGTTGTCTTTGTCTCCGCTGTAGTTTCGCCTAGCAGTCCAGCAATTTCCTGAGCAACCATCATCTGCTTGTGAATAACCTTCTGTGCCAGATCAATGGTATCCAGTTTCTTGTCGTACTCTTCTTTGGCCTGTTCCTCCTGCCTGGTAATATCAATAAAGGTCGCTAATACGGCGTCTTCTTTTTCTATGTATACCACATTCTGAAGAGTGGCCAGATTATATTCTGAGTACGTAACTTTCTTGCCATGAATATTCTGCCTGGTGTCAAATACCCATTGGAAATCCGACGGATCGATATACTCAAACAGATAAGTATGAAGCATTTCCTCCCTGGTCTTTCCAAAATATTGTTCTACAATGTTGGAGCACTCCAAAATCTGCATTTCCCTGTCTACAATCAGTACAATATTTGGCGAAGTCTCCATAACCAGATTGGACAGAGATTCTGCCTTGCTGTGCATGTAAGGAATACACATGGTAAGTTCTGCTTTTTTCTGGAATACGGCAATAGCCTTATCGCGGCAGGTTGGATAACCGCAGGCGCTGCAGTTTAACTCATCTTCCGGCTTATTCTTTCCTATCATCCGCAGAATCTGCTGAATTTCTTCTTCTGTAGGCATCGGATCTTCCGGCGCTTTATTTTCAAATACCTTTTTAAAGGAGATTCCTTCTGCCATATTCTTCATTTTTGATTCGTCCGGAGCTTCCTTGGGAATGGTTTCTTCCATTTTCAGTTTTACCTTAAATCTGGAAATGCTCTTATCATTCACAGTCGGGCCCTTAATGCATCCGCCTGCACACATGTTCATTTCAATAAAGCATCCTGAAATCTCCCCTCTTACCATACTTTCACACAGTTCGATACAGTTTGCAGTTCCATGAACATAGAACTTTTTATAGGCATCCACTTTTTTTTCTGTAGCCAGCACCGAGTTCATCACACCGCTTGTAACCGGATACAGGCGGTTGACCTTTGGATCTAAGGCTGCAAATGGAATGTCCTCACAGTCAGAAATGGTAATCTCTTCCTCTGACAGCCATTTTTCAATGTCGTTAAAATTGAGAACTGCATTAATATAACCTGGATGTCTTGGATCTGCCGCTTCTTTCTTCTTGGCAATGCATGGGCCAATGAATATGATTCGGGCATTGGGGCCATATTCTTTTCTCAGAAGCATTCCATGGGCCACCATAGGTGAAACTACAGGAGCCATATAAGGGACCAGACTTGGATAGTATATTTCGATTAAATCATTAATACTTGGACAGCAGGTGGTAATAATATTCTCCATCTGTCCTTCTTTCAGCAGACGGTTATACTCTTCTGTTACAAAAGCCGCTCCTTCTGACGTTTCCCTTACATCTGCAAATCCCAGTTTTCTTAAAGCTGCATTGACCTGTCCCAGAGAATTGTATTTTAAAAGTCCCATATAAGACGGAGCAATGGAAGCGACTACGGTCTCTCCTCTGCTGATCATGTACTTCACCTTATCCAAATCGCTGACCAGGGTCTTAGCTGACTGAGGGCAGACCTGCAGGCAATGTCCGCAAAGAACGCACCGTTCCGGAATAATCTCCGCACGCTCATTTTTAATCATAATTGCTTTAACGTCGCAATAGCGGACACACTTATAACAGTGCTTACATTTGGCTCCTTTAAAGTCAATTATATTCATCCGCTACAGCCTCCCTAAAATTTCCTTTTCAAAAAAGGCTTCTGCATTGTCAGGCTGTACGGAAAACAGTGTGCCGTCCACGGTTACGCATACCCCATTAACGCAATTTCCGCTGCAAAATGCTCCATTTAAGTCTACCTTTCCGCTTAATCCGTTCTGAGCTACCAGACTCTGCAGTTTCTGAATGATCTCTCTGGATCCCTTTAAATGACATGCACTCCCAATACAAATCGTTACCTTCATTATGCTTCCTCCTGCTTTTTTATAATTCTTTTGTAACTGTTCAGGACGGCGGGAAATCTGGTGCAAAAAGCTGTGTCAAGCTGGCTTGTAAACAGCTTTTTACACCAGATTTCACATCGGAAGAATCTCCGATGCTTCTTGTCTGATTTTCTTCTATTATCTCACATTGTGATATTATTATCAATCATAAATTCGCAGATTTAACATACTCCTATAGCCGTTCATCCAGCTAATATCTTCGGATTTTGTCTTCACTGTCATCTGTGCTTTTATCAATAGATTTAATTACCACATAATAGCCGTTATTGGTTCCCACCTGAACAAATACCCTGTCCCCTGCTTTATGTTTAAAAATTGCCTTTCCCAAAGGCGATTCTGTACTGATTTTATTTTCCAGGGAATTTTCCCGAATGGTTGTAACAATCTTATAAACCTCGGTTTCGTCATCTTCTTCAAAATACAGTTCCACCGTATTGTTCATTCCTACTTCATCATCTGCGGAGTCTTCTGAAATTACCTGTGCAGTCCGAACCATTTTTTCCAGATAGCGGATTCTGCTTTCATTTTGATTTTTATCCTTCTTGGCGGCATGGTACTCAAAATTCTCGCTCAAATCCCCGTGAGCCCTGGCCTCTTTTACTGCTTCCAGCGCCTCCTTACGCACAACCAGTTTTCGATATTCTATTTCTTCTTCCATCTTTCTAATATCGCTTTGGGTTAATTTGTCATGCATTTGCTTCACTCCTTGATTGTCTGTTGTAACAGTTCAGCCATGTAAAGATTTAGACCGGAAAAAGCGTTGAAAGCTTGTTTTCATAAGAATTTTTCGGTCTAAATCTTTATAGGGCAGACGCCCGACGCTTCTTGTCCGCTGCAAGCGGTCAAGAAGATGTATGGCTGAACGGTTACTATCTGTTTTAACCGGATTACTGCTATTATAAAATATCTGATCCGGCAAATCAACTGAAAACCCCTTTGCTTCTGATTGAATACAAAAAAATAAAGCTCCAGAAAAAGACTTTTCCAGAACTTTATTTATCATCTCTTACATATTCCATTACGTCTTGTATTTCACATTGAAAATATTCACACAGCTTACAAACCAGATGAGCGTCAATTCTCTGAAATTCATCCCTGCAGTACCGGTTAAAATTCGCTCTCGGAATATCCAAATCTTTACATACTTTATTTTTGCTGACGCCCTCCAGCTCCATCAATTCATTGATCCGCATATGTAAATGTCCCATAATCTCACCACCCTATGATGAAATTATATCTGGGAAATGTTTCTCTGGTAATTCACTATATAAAGAGTTATTATATAGTTAGATTATCCGTATTAGGAGGTTATTCATGAATCTATCCACCCAGCCATCCGGCTCACAATTTCAGAAAAAACTGCTGCATTTCCAAACTTCCTTTCACAAGGTCCGGTTGAATCAAAAGCTCAGAAAAATCAGAAGCTGCTGCCGTTCCTTAAAAGCTTTTTGCAGAGAACACCATGCCCTGTGCCAGATCCGATATTCATCTGAAACCGCCTCGTGTCCGTCTGTCTCGATTCGGATCTTAAGTTCCAACGTGTTAATAAGCGATGAGACTCCAAAGGTGCAGTGGCTCTTTCACCATGCAAACTTAATCGAAATTTCTCCCTGCCATGGTCTTATTTTGACGGAACTGTGGTTTCGCTGCTGGAAGCTGGAGCCGGCTGACACTTCTGGATAATTTTCTCTGCCAAATATGGACTGTCATTCTTTGTGTTTTCTTTTGAGGAGCGCCACCGTCTCTATCCCCCCTGTCGCCGGAAACATGTCTACAGCGCATACCTTTTCTACTGTATATCCCATTTCCTGAAAAACGACCAAATCTCTTACCAGACTGGTTGGCTTACAGGAGATATAGACAATCTTTGGAACCTGATAAGCAATGATCTTAGGCAGGGCTTTGGGATGAATGCCGTCGCGAGGTGGATCTACGACAATCAAATCCGGCTTTTCTTCTACCCCATCCAGTACCTTTAACACGTCTCCTGCTATAAAATGGCAGTTAGAAAGGCCATTTAACTCTGCATTCATTTTAGCAGCCTCTACTGCCTCTTCTACTATCTCTACCCCCACTACCTTTTTGGCTACGGGAGCCAGAATCTGGGCAATGGTTCCGGTACCGCTGTATAAGTCAAATACCACCTTGTCTTTTGTTTCTCCAATATAACTTCTGCCTGTCTCATACAGAACTTCTGCTCCCAGAGAATTGGTCTGGAAGAAAGAAAATGGGGAGATTTTAAACTTCAGCCCCAGTAATTCTTCATAGAAATAATCTCTTCCATAAAGCACGTCTGTACCGTCATTCTGTACCACATCTGCCAGGCTGTCGTTGCGGGTATGAAGGATTCCTGCCAGTGTTCCTTCCAAATCCAAGGCCAGAACCGCTTCTTTCCAGGTATTTAAAAGGAATTCTTCCCTGTCATTTATCTGGCTGCTGGTCACCAAATCCACCAGGATTTCTCCTGTTTTTACTGCCCTGCGGACTAAAAGATGGCGCAAATATCCAGTATGAGCCAGTTTCTTATAAAATGGCACGTTTTGTTCTGCAAAGAACTCCCTGGTAGTCACTAAAATTTTTCTAAAATCCGGGTGGACAATCCGGCATTCCGGCGTTGGAACAATGTCATAAAAGCTGCCTCTCTTGTGCATTCCCAAGGCCAGCGGACCGTCTTTGTACTCGTCTCCAAAGGAAAACTCCATTTTATTCCGGTATCCCTCTGCCAGAGGACTGCCCTTGATTCCCTGAAATTCGTAATCCGGATTATTGCATACCCCATCGATTAAACTGCGTACCTGCTCTTCTTTAATTTTAAGCTGTTCTTCATAAGGAATACTCTGATAGAGACAGCCTCCGCATACTTCAAAATGAGGGCAGACCTTTTCGTTCCAATGCGCAGCATCCCACTCTTTTGGCGAACGTTCCATTACCTCCAGCAATCTTCCCTCTGCCTTGTCTTTCCTGCTTTTGCTTACCGCAAAGCGGACTTTCTGTCCTGGCAGGGCATTTTTTATCACTGCCTTTTCTCCGTCTATTTCTACAATTCCCTTATTCGGGAACTGAATCTTTCCTACTGTGCCTTCTAATATCGTACCTTTCTTCACTTAGATTGCTCCTCTTCTCTTTTATCTTTTTATTATTGTCTTTTCTTTATCGTTTTTCAGTCTTTTCACCATTCAGGCATATTATAACCGCCAGGTCCCTGTTTTTCAAGGAAAGGTTACTTAGCGAAGTATTTCGCCGCCCCTTGAATGTCGGATCAAAAAAGTCCCGAAAGCACTTCAGGAAGTGTTTTCAGGACTGATTTCTACTAATTTTGCTTAAGCCTCTGGTTCCTCAGCCGGCTGCTCTTCTGGAACTGGTGCTTCTTCTTCCTCATCATCCTCAAAGAAGTCATCGTCGAAGTCATCATCAAAATCATCTTCAAAATCTTCCAGGTAATCCGGAGTAAAGAACCGGTATACTGCGTATGCAATGCCTGCCACTGCTGCTACAGCGCCGATAATTGCCAATACCCAGAGAAGACAATTTTTCTTCTTCTCATTTTCTTCTTTTTTATGAAGAAGGTCATTCAGTCTGCTGGCATTCATCATTTCTTCCATGCGGTTCAAAGCCTCCTTTGCCTCTTTTCCCATAAAATCAAATCTGTTCATAGTGGCACTTCCTTTCTCTATCCTAATTACATGCAGCCAATCTGCCTGCTCTCAGTATATCATTAAATGCTTCTTTTTTCTATCTTATTTTATACAAAACTTTGTTAAAAATGCAGAATTCACACAATTTTTATATTTTCTTTAATTTGGCAAAAGACGCAAACATTTTCCGGACTCCGGCTGTATCAAACTGAACGGTTACTTCAAAATCCTTTCCACCGTCTTTTATCTCTGTAACTGTTCCGTCCCCAAATTTAATGTGGTGAACCCGATCTCCTTCCCCATAATCCAGAGACGATGATTTTTCCACAGTAAATGCTTTTCCAAATGCAGGTTTTGACACCGGAGAAGTATTTTTTGATGCATAAGCATTGTGGGAACCGGCGCTGAATCCTCCGCCAAAGCCGCCTCCCAGTGAGCCTCCGCTTCTGCCCCAGCCTCTGGAATCGCTTTCTTCTCCTGATTTTCCCCAGGCTTTGGCAGCTGTGTTTCCCCATGGAAGGCCGCTGTCGTCAAAATCATCTTCTGAACGGCTCCATTTGGATACTCTGGGTTCCAGTACTTCTTTATCCAAAAACTCTTCCGGAATTTCTTCAATAAAGCGGCTGGTTTTAGAATAGCGGGTTTCACCATTTACCATTCTCATTCTGGCTCCTGTCAGCACCAGTTCTTCCTTGGCTCTGGTGATTCCCACATAACAAAGGCGGCGTTCTTCTTCCAGTTCAGAACGGTCGTCCGAGGAAATGGACATCATTCCCGGGAAAAGACCATCTTCCATGCCTGCCAGATAAACCAGCGGAAATTCCAGTCCCTTGGCGCTGTGGAGAGTCATAAGAGTAACCCGTTCTTCCGAATCGTCCATATTGTCAATATCTGCAACCAGAGCAACTTCCTCCAAAAATTCTCCCAAAGAAGGATTTTCACTGTTTTCCTCATAGCTGACCGCTTTATTAATCAATTCTTCGATATTTTCCAGACGGGTTTCAGACTCTACTTCCCCTTCTGCCTCCAATTCTTTCCGGTATCCCGTATCTTCCATAATTGCGCCGATTAATTCCTTGATGGAATAGCCCTCTTCTGCAGCCAGCCGCCGTAAATTTTCTATCTGCTCTACAAAACCTGCGATTTTTCCAGTGGCTTTTCCAATATCCGGAATCATCCTGGCCTCTTCCAAAGCGTGATACAGGCTCATTCCATGCTGAGAAGCAAACACTGTCACTCTTCCCATGGTCGTTGCGCCAATTCCCCGTTTTGGAACATTGACAATACGCAGAACCGCCAAATCGTCGACTCCATTAGAAATGGTTTTTAAATATGCCAGAATATCTTTAATTTCTTTTCTTTGATAGAAATTCACTCCGCCAACCAGACGATACGGAATGTTATGGGCAATGCATTTTTCTTCCAGCAGACGGGACTGGGCGTTTGTTCGATATAAAACTGCAATTTCTTTCCAGGATCTTCCAGTATTCTTCATAGAACGTGCAATAGCGTCTGCCTCTTCTTCCGCTGTATTATACTGGCGAACCTTGACCAGTTCTCCCTCTCCATTGGCAGTCCAGAGCGTTTTATCCTTTCTGTCTCGGTTGTGGCAAATCACCTGATTGGCTGCATTCAGAATGTTTTGGGTAGAGCGGTAATTCTGTTCCAGCTTAATCACCCTGGCGCCTGGAAAGGCTTCTTCAAAGTCCAGAATGTTGCGGACGTCCGCACCTCTGAATTTGTAAATAGACTGGTCGTCGTCTCCTACTACACAAAGATTCCGGTACTTTTTCGCCAGCAGGCTTACCAGTTTAAACTGGGCGTAGTTGGTATCCTGATACTCATCTACCATAATGTAACGGAAGCGCTCCTGATAATAATTTAAAATCTCTTCATGATTCTGAAACAATTCCACAGTCTTAACGATTAAATCGTCAAAATCTAGTGCATTATTCTTTTTTAACTCATCCTGATAAGCCTTATAAATCTGGGCAATCTTCTTTTGTCGCAGTTCATTTCCTGCATTAAGCTCCATCTCTTCCGGTGTTATCAGCTGATCCTTTGCGGAAGAAATGTGGTTTAGCATAGCTCGATCCTTATAAAGCTTTGTATCTACATCCAGCTTCTTTAAGACCTGTTTCATTAAAGTTTTCTGATCGTCGCTGTCATATATGGTAAAATTACCGGAATATCCCAGAGCCTCTATATGACGGCGTAAAATCCGTACACAGGAAGAATGGAAAGTACTAACCCAAATGCTTTCTGCCCCAAAGCCTACCAGCTTGTCAACACGTTCCCGCATCTCCCCCGCTGCCTTATTGGTAAAGGTTATAGCCATAATATTCCAGGGATTTACCCCTTTTTCCTCTATCAGATATACGATTCGGTGGGTCAGAACCCTGGTTTTTCCAGAACCTGCTCCCGCCAGAACCAGAAGCGGACCCTCTGTACAGAACACTGCCTCCTTCTGGGCCGGATTTAATGTATCATAAATACTCATAACTAACTCCTTGATCGTGATTATACAATTACTAAATTGCTAAAATCATATTATACCATAACGGCCCTGCTTCGACTACTATTTTTGTGTACGGCATATGTGGATGTTTCCAATCATATCATTACCATTTTTTCCAAAATTAAGAATTTCTTAATAATCTATTTAAAGAACATTCAAACATTCAGCCTCTTCCTGTGCTATACTAAGACCATAAGAAATGCAGTCAATCCTGAATCCTTTTGAAATCAAAATTCGGAAAAAAAGCAAAGTCTCGTACCCCATCACATACGAGGCTTTTTTTCCGCCCATTTTTAAAACTGTGTTGACGATAACGGAACGGAAGCAAAAAAATAACATGGAAAGACATCACAAATCATGTGCTGGCTTTTACATGTTATTTTTTTGTAACCAGTTCAGCCGTGCGGAGATTCAAGGCTGAACTGTTACTTTATCTGTTACTTTATCTGTTATTTTCCGTATTCTTTCATTACGTTACAAAAATCAAATGTAGCAAAATAATCTTTTGGAGTTTCAGCCCGCCGGATCATCTGAACCGTACCGTCTTCCTTCAGCAATATTTCTGCTGATTTCAGTTTGCCGTTATAATTATATCCCATAGAAAAACCATGAGCGCCGGTATCGTGAATAACCAGATAGTCTCCCATATCAATTTGAGGAAGCATTCGGTCTATGGCAAATTTGTCATTGTTTTCACATAGGGAACCGGTAATATCATATTTATGATCGCAGGGTGCGTCTTCCTTTCCCAGCACGGTAATGTGATGGTATGCCCCGTACATGGCAGGGCGCATCAGGTTCACCGCACAGGCATCCACTCCGATATATTCTTTGTGGGTGTGCTTCTCGTGAATGGCCTTTGTCACCAGACAGCCGTAAGGTCCTAACATAAACCGGCCCAGCTCTGTGTAGATTTCCACGTCTCCCATTCCTGCCGGAATCAGGACTTCTTCATAAACTTTGCGGACTCCTTCGCCGATTGCATAAATATCGTTAGGCTCCTGCTCCGGACGGTAAGGGATTCCAATTCCGCCAGACAGGTTAATAAACTTAATATGCGCTCCTGTCTTTTGATGGAGCTCTACAGCCAGTTCAAACAACACTTTTGCCAGCATTGGATAATACTCATTGGTTACCGTATTGCTGGCTAAGAAAGCATGGATTCCGAAATCCTTAGCGCCTTTCTCTTTTAAAATGGAAAAGGCCTCGAAAATCTGCTCGGTCGTCATGCCGTATTTTGCATCGCCCGGATTGTCCATAATATCATTACTGATCTTAAAGACTCCCCCTGGATTATACCGGCAGCTAATTGTTTCCGGAATGTATCCCAATGTTTCTTCCAGACAGGAAATATGGGTAATATCGTCTAAATTAATAATGGCGCCCAGCTTTTCCGCAAAAGCAAACTCTTCCGGCGGCGTATCATTGGAGGAAAACATAATGTCATGGCCGGAAAAGCCGCAGGCATCCGACATCATAAGCTCTGTCATAGACGAGCAGTCTGTGCCGCAGCCATACTCCTTTAAAATATTCAAAATAAATGGATTGGGAGTTGCTTTTACTGCAAAATATTCCCGATAACCCTTATTCCAGGAAAACGCTTCTTTTAACTTTCTTGCATTTTCCCGAATTCCAGCTTCATCATACAGATGGAAGGGCGTCGGATATGCCTGGGCAATTCCCTCTGCCTGCTCTAAACTTACAAATGGTTTCTTTTCCATAGTCTATACCTCAATTAAATGGAAACAACTCTCATAATATTGGTCTGTGCTGCCGGCTGATGACGGTTTGCAAAACTTACCACACCTGCAGTAACAACTGCTAAGTCACCACTCTTTAATAACTCCATCTCTTTCAGTTCGTCGATGGAAGACTCAATCAGTTCATCCGTAGAGTCTGCACGGCGGGACCAAATCGGTTTTACCCCCCAGTAAATCATCATCTGACGCACAACAGACATGCTGGGAGACATTCCCATAATGTGTGCTGCCGGGCGCCACTTAGACAGCATTCTGGCTGTGAACCCGCTGATGGTAGGGGTTACAATTGCAGCAGCTCCCAGTTCATGTGCTGTGGATACAGACGCATAACATACTGCGCCGGACACGTTCTGATTATTGTTAGCATGAACTTTTCTTCTGCGGTAATCAGAATAATCCAGATGGGACTCAGTGTCTTCAATAATCTGAACCATCATCCTTAATGCTTCAATTGGATATTTACCCATAGCGGTTTCGCCGGACAGCATAACTACGTCTGTACCGTCATATACGGCATTGGCAACGTCTGTTACCTCGGCACGGGTTGGTCTTGGATTACGAATCATGGAATCCAGCATCTGGGTTGCGGTAATAACTACCTTTCCAGCTTCATTACACTTGTTAATAATCTGCTTCTGAACATAAGGAATCTTCTGAGCCGGAATCTCTACGCCCAAATCGCCTCTTGCAACCATAATGCCGTCGCTGACTTCGATAATTTCATCCAGATTTTCCAGTCCTTCTGCATTTTCAATCTTGGAAATAATCTGAATGGTAGAACCTGCATCTTCCAACATCTGACGAATCTCACGGATTGCATCCGGAGTGCGGACAAAGGAAGCTGCAATAAAATCAAAGCCTTCTTTAATGGCAAAACGAATATCTTCTTTATCCTTATCGGTTAAAGCCGGAAGCTTAATCTTTACATTGGGAACGTTTACGCCTTTTCTCTCTCCCAATTCGCCGCCATTAATAACGGTACAGACAATCTCTTCCCCGTTAACCTCTTTTACTTCTAATTCAATCAGGCCGTCATCAATCAAAATCTTGTTTCCGGCTGCAACATCTTCGTTCAGTCCGTCATAATTAATGTGCCCGATCTGGTTATCTCCCTCAATCTCACGGGTAGTAAGGGTATAAGTCTGGCCTGCCTCCAAAGCAACCTTCTGATGATCCTTCAGCAGTCCGGTACGGATTTCCGGTCCCTTGGTATCTAAAAGCGCTGCGATTGGGCGGCCTACTTCCTTACGTACTGTTTTCAGCAGTTCCAGACGCCCTTTGTGTTCTGCATAGCTGCCATGAGAGAAATTAAAGCGGGCTACATCCATCTGGTTCATAGCCAGCCCCTTCATAATCTCATAATTGTCCGTATTGGGCCCCATAGTACAAATAATTTTTGTTTTTTTCACTTTCTTTACCTCCAAACTTTAATCGGGCATCTTTTATCGCCTGCGTTTCCTACTGGGTACTGCCTTTTGTAACATGCTGATGGGTATATAAGTGATCCTGACAATACTCATAATTCCCCTCACATTTGGAACAGTAACGGAATTCCATGCCAGGTCCGTCCAGTTCTGTCCTGCCGCAGACCGCACACTTGTGCCGGGTTCTGCCTTGAGGCTTCATCTGAACCTGGTTTTTGAAATCTCGCTTTCTCTTTACTTCCTTTGGATTGATTTTATTGTAATTCCTTGTAAGTAAAAAGAACAGAATCACATTGGCCATAGTCAGGCCGATTTCGATTCTCGTTACCAGATTTCCTGCAATCAGATAATACAGATAAACCGCTCCTTCTGCTACAGCCAGCCACTTGGCCTTCACAGGGATCAGAAACATCAGCAAAAATTCCACATCCGGAAATGTCAGGGCAAAAGCAAAAAACAGAGAAAAGTCCAGCGCTACCGGCAGCAGCCTTGGACTGACTCCAAAAAACAGGGTAATGATAATCTCTGCCAGCACATGGCCGATAATTCCCAACAGAAAATATGCATTAAACCGGAATGCCCCCCAGACTCTTTCCAGGGTCTGTCCCATGGAATAGTACAGGTACAGGGCTAAAATTCCAAAGAAAATTCCGTCTACCGGCGGATAGCATAAAAATGTAATAATCCGCCAAATCTGTCCATGGAGAATTGCATAACCGTCTAAACTCAGATACCGGTAATAAATCATGGGATTTACCAGGGAAACAATCAGGCCTATGCCATACATGATTACCATATACTGCATCAGGTTGGGGATTGCATATTTTCCATATTTGCGTTCCAGCTTATAAAAAAATTTCATTTGATTCTCCTATTAAAACAAGTCTTTCTTTGAAAAAAACCAGGCAATTATCAGGCAGGCCACTGCAGAACACCCAATAATGATACCAAACCCGTAAGGATGCTGTGCAAAAGGCATTCCCTGTATGTTCACATTCATTCCGTAAAAGCTGGAAATCATGGTGGGAATCGACATTACAATGGTTACTGTAGTCAAAAACTTCATAACCAGGTTCTGGTTATTGGAAATAACGGAAGCAAAGGTATCCATGGTTCCGCCTAAAATGCCGCTGTAAATATTGGCCATCTCAATAGCCTGTTTATTTTCAATAATAACGTCCTCCAGAAGATCCGTGTCCTCCGGATACTTCTTGATTTTTTCACTGCGCATCAGCTTTTCCAGCACTACCTCGTTGGAACGAAGTGAGGTTGTAAAATACAAAAGGGACTTTTCCAGCTCTAAAAGCTCAATTAACTCCTGATTTTTTTGTGATTTGTGAAGCTGTTTTTCAATCACTTCACTCTTTTTCTCAATGACTCTCAGATATTGAAGATAAAGAGACGCATTTTTGTAAAGAACCTGCAGGATAAATCGGGTTTTCATATAAGTATGGAAGTCTCGCACGCGCCCATCCATAAATGCATTGAGCACCGGTGTTTCTTCCAGGCACACTGTAATAATGTTGGTGTCTGTCATCACAATGCCGATAGGGATAGTCACGTACCAGTCCTTGCCGTTTCGCTCCTCAATAGATGGAATATCTACCAGCACCAGCGAATAGTGGTCTTCTATCTCCAGACGGGAACGCTCTTCCTCATCCAGAGGCGCTCTTAAATGATCCGGATCAATTTGAAATGTATCTGCAATCTCCAGAATTTCAGCCGCTGTCGGATCAGTCAGCGCAATCCAGGAATTTGACTCTACCTCATCCAATTGGCGGACAGTTCCTTCGTCTGTCTTAAAAATCTGAATCATGCCCTTCCTCCTTTTCCTGCCCATTCCGCCCATTCTAACACTTTTACCATTATACTAACCGCCATGTTTTTTGTCAAACGAATTGCCGGATTTTATCCTGTCAGCAAAAATTTTTATGTTTTCTTTACATTTTTTTAACAGATGCTACTAATTGTATTCTTTCCTATTTTATGTTAAACTAAAGCCGATTATTGCCTAAAGGCTTTACAAAGGAGGCAGGGATTCTCCCGCAAGTATGAACGTATTCAATACTCTTGGAATCGACATCGGTTCCACTACTGTAAAAATTGCAATTTTAGATGACAATTTCCATATATTGTTCGCTGACTATGAGCGGCACTTTGCGAATATTCAGGAAACCCTGGCCCATCTGCTTCAAAAGGCCAAGGACACCCTTGGTCCCTTAGAGGTCCGGCCGGTTATTACCGGTTCCGGCGGCTTAACCCTTTCCCAGCACATGGACGTTCCATTTGTTCAGGAGGTTGTGGCTGTCGCCACTTCTTTACAGGATTACGCTCCTCAGACAGATGTAGCCATTGAACTGGGTGGAGAAGATGCTAAAATCATCTACTTTACCGGCGGCATTGACCAGAGAATGAACGGCATCTGCGCCGGAGGCACCGGCTCCTTTATCGATCAGATGGCGTCTCTTCTTCAAACAGACGCATCCGGATTAAATGAATATGCAAAGAACTATCAGGCCATTTACCCTATCGCAGCCCGCTGCGGCGTTTTTGCCAAATCGGACATCCAGCCTTTAATTAATGAAGGCGCTACTAGAGAGGACTTGGCCGCTTCTATTTTTCAGGCAGTTGTAAACCAAACCATCAGCGGCCTGGCATGCGGCAAACCTATCCGAGGCAATGTCGCTTTTCTTGGAGGTCCTCTGCATTTTCTTCCAGAACTTCGAAATGCCTTTATCCGTACCCTCCATTTAGGGCCGGAGCAGATTATTGCCCCAGAGCACTCTCATCTGTTTGCAGCCGCAGGCGCTGCCATGAATGCAGACGCCAATGCCCATACAGCCAGCCTGGATTCTCTGATTGCCCTGCTCTCCTCCGGCATTAAAATGGATTTTGAAGTAAAGCGGATGGACCCGCTGTTTGAAAACAGCGAAGATTACAAGGCATTCCAGAACCGCCACCAGGGGCACTGCGTTAAAACCGGAGACTTATCTTCTTATAAGGGCAACTGCTTTTTAGGCATTGATGCCGGCTCTACTACTACCAAGGCCGCCCTGGTTGGAGAAGACGGAAGCCTGCTGTACCGCTTCTACAGCAATAACAACGGCAGTCCTCTCAAAACCGCAATCCAGGCCATCCGAGAAATCAAGGAACAGCTTCCTGATACTGCAAGCATTGCCTGGTCCTGTTCCACCGGCTACGGAGAAGCATTATTAAAGTCTGCATTTATGCTGGACGAAGGCGAGGTGGAAACCATTTCCCACTACTATGCCGCCGCATTTTTCGAGCCTGACGTAGACTGTATCCTGGATATCGGCGGACAGGATATGAAATGCATCCGTATCAAAGACGGTACCGTAGACAGCGTCCAGCTGAATGAGGCCTGCTCTTCCGGCTGCGGTTCCTTTATTGAGACCTTTGCCAAATCTCTGAACTACAGCGTAGAAGACTTTGCAAAGGAAGCTCTGTTTGCCAAAAATCCTACTGACCTTGGTACCCGCTGTACTGTATTTATGAATTCCAATGTCAAACAGGCCCAGAAAGAGGGGGCCAGCGTTGCCGATATTTCTGCAGGCCTGGCGTATTCCGTAATTAAAAACGCATTATTTAAGGTAATTAAAATCACCTCTGCCTCTGACCTTGGAAAACACATTGTGGTACAGGGCGGAACTTTCTACAACGATGCAGTTTTAAGAAGCTTTGAAAAAATTGCAGGATGTGAAGCAGTCCGTCCGGATATTGCAGGAATCATGGGGGCATTTGGCGCAGCCCTCATTGCCAGAGAGCGGTGTGACTCATCCAAAAAGACTTCCATGCTGTCTCTGGATAAGATTATCAATTTAAACTACACAACCTCAATGACCCGATGCAAAGGCTGTACCAACAGCTGTGTACTGACCGTCAATCAGTTTGGAGGCGGACGCCATTTCGTATCCGGCAACCGCTGTGAACGAGGGTTAGGCAAAGAAAAACAGAAAAAAGAAATTCCCAACCTGTTTGAATATAAATACCGCCGCATATTTGACTATGAGCCATTAAGCCCGGACCAAGCCCCAAGAGGCACGGTTGGAATCCCCAGAGTCTTAAATATGTACGAAAATTACCCGTTTTGGGCCGTATTCTTTAAGGAACTGGGCTTCCGTACGATTCTGTCCACCCAGTCCTCCAAACAGCTCTATGAACTGGGAATTGAATCCATCCCCAGCGAGTCGGAATGTTATCCGGCCAAGCTGGCTCATGG